>NZ_JBDJNS010000005.1:0-192782 GCF_039674545.1 Luteimonas sp. TWI382 | reverse complement strand
GATGAACGGGCGACCGCGCAAGACGCTCGGCTGGGCAACACCAGCCCAGGTGATGGAGAGGGAAATCATCGACTTCAAATCACGTGTTGCACTTGATTCTTGAGACCGCCCTTCCCCTAGCTGTTGTAAGTCAGATTTGACGCCCTTTGCCTTGGCGAGGCAAGCGAGAAAAGTATGCCGAGGGAGTTCGACTCCGAGCAACTTGAAACGGTCGGGCTCACCGTCCAGTCTTCGCCGGTGTTCCATACCACCTGACAACCGCGCAATTCGCTAGCAAGCTCGACTACGGAGCGTAGAAACTCCTCTCATAGCGGTACCCACCTCCGAAAACCTGTTGGGTTTTTGTGCCCGGCACTTTGCGGGCACAACCGACGCGATGCCTGCGTCGGGAGGGTGGCTAATACAACACCCTTCGGGGAAATACGCGCGCCGGCTATGAGCGGTTTCTAACCTCCCGACTTCCCATCCGCCATCCGGTGGGCGGGCCACTTCGATGGAATGAAGGAGGCAACATCATGTCGAACCACGAATCGAACCACGACGACGACACCCAACGAGCTGGCTATTTCCTGCCGGAAGACGACAGGACGCGGCTGACGAAGCTGCGTGACCACATGGAATTCCTGTCGCGCCTGGCGGAGCCGCGCACGTACGATGAGGAGCAGGACGATCCGCCCGAAGTCAGTCACGGCGAACTGGCCACATGCTTCGCCATGCTGGCCGAGCAGGCGGAACTGGTGCTGGAGGCGATGGCATGGCGGCCGTCGCCGAGCGCGCGGCCTGAGACGCGGGCAGCCGCAGAAGCAGACGACGCGGCGACTGACCCCGACGAGACGCAACACGCGAGGCACGAGGCAGCGGCCGCACAGCCGACGCCGACAGCCAGCGTGCCGGAGGGCTACGTCTTTGGCGTCACGATGGACCAGGCAGACGCGCTTGACCGGCTGGTGCAGATGCTGATGGCGCACGGCGATGTCATCGCATCCGGGCATGAAGACGATCTTGCGGATGACACCGTGCCGGCACTGGGGCTGGCGATCTCGGAAGGTGCGGATGCGGTGCGGGAGATCCTGGATCAAGTGCAGGAACAGTTGATCCAGCCTGCAACGACATCGCGTTGCAGTGTGCGTGAGGAACGCTCGGCCTATGGCCCGGTGCCGAAGCAGGCACCGCGTCTTTCGCTGCACTGAGTCATGGGGTTGGGCTCGCCGTCTCGGCCTTTGCCGAGCGGCGAGCTCGGCTTTGCGAGAAAAGCGGCAGCCAATTGCGTCGTTCGCGATCCCTTGACAGCAATCTCTAATAGCCCCGCGATTCCCCGCGCAGGCGCAGCCTTTCCCGCGTGCCCGTGAGCGTGATAAGCCCCCGCTCAATAGCGCATCAGGTTTCGAGGCAGATTGCCAGCCCGCATCCGCGGCGAAACAAGGCAGCCCGCTCAGAAATCCCCTGACCGAGCGGCCAGCCCGATCCAGCCTTGCAGGCACAACTGGTCCTCAATCGAACGATCGCGCCGAATACCGACCAGAGCCAACACGAAGGTTGGCTTGTTAGAACGAGCCGGGAGAGGTAAATAATGACGCAGCCCGTTCGAGTCACACAGTGCGCGTGACTGCCTTCGCCCGGATGATCCTTCGCAATGCGAAGCTCATGGCCTCAAACGCCGTGTAGACAACGCCCAGCATCGCTAGATAAGCCCAGCCACTTGCAATGCCAGGACCGCAGTAGGTCTCGGTTAGGCACCTAAAAACACGTATCGTTATGTTTGCTTCGCACCAAAGTGCAACTGCGACCAACAGCACTGTGACAGCAGCCAATGCCTTTCTCGGCGCCTGCGATGAACTTCGAGCAAACACAATGCTTAGCATCTGCCAGGCTCGAAGCGGTAGCACACCAATCGACGCAAGGCCAACCAAGCCAAACAGATAAATCATTGCGCTAAACAGTGATGCGCTCACGACAGGCCCCACCGCCGTTCACGCGGACAGGGTGATTGATTCGCAAAGCCTCCCATCGCGCACCCAACCTCCCTACGACGCTCGCCCTTGAAGCGCAAGATCCTCGAGGAAAAGGAACAACCGCGCTTCTGATCCAGATCAAGGCGCCGCGCGCGCGGACGCGCGAGGATGCCTCGCAGACGAGGAGGCTTCCCATGCACGGTGATCAGGATCCCGCCGGCGACGACGTCATCACTCCAACTCGATAGTCGAAAGCGCAGGAGGCACTGCTCAATGCCTGCGTGCTTCGGTCGGGTCGGCTCAAAGAGCCAGCCAATCTCGACAGCGATATTGACGCCTGACGCTGAGTGTACGGCCGCTAGGAAGTCGGTGATGTTGCCGAAGGACATCAGCAGATCATCGTCGTCAGGCTGCACCCGGAACAGATCGACACCTGGCAGGTGCCCTCTAAGCATGGACTCGAATTCAGCGAATAAGTCGCTATCGCCCACGGTTGTTTCCCCACCGCTCTTCACTGACTGGGCCTTCACCCCTGTTCGTACGATTTTTCTGCTCGCCGATTTTTCCAGAGCATTTACGTCTTCCTGGCGCTCGATCCTCACGATCGACGTCAAGTTACGCACAAAGATGCAACAGAATAAACGAACCGCCCGCAAGGCGTGCAGCGGGCGGCCCGCAAAGCAAAGAGCGCGCGAATCGATACGCAATGAATGCCGCGTCCGGTACCGAATCGTGCACCGATACGACAGGCGCGACTTACTTTCCCGATACAGCACGCGTACGACCCTCTTATGCCGTCGGCGCATCCGCATCACTCTCAGATCCCTGCGTCGACGCGATTCAAGCGAATCTGTACCTACTCTTCAACGCTGAACTGCGTGCCCGGGGCAACCCGGTCCAGCTTCTCATTCTGACTCGCCTCCACCGGATTTTCCGGCGGAGGCGCATGCATCGTGAAGTGCTCCGCCACCACGAAAGCCGGCGGCTGTACCGGTGGCGGCTTCAGGGCGGCCGATGTTGCCACCACCATGGTCAACATCTCCTTGAGCGTGGCGTCGTCGATCGATTCATTCATCGCCATTTGGCACATGTAGAACAGTCCAAACGACAGGAAGGTCGTCCGTTCGGTCGCAACGAGTGCTGATGTTGCATCCGATCTGAAGTCGCCTGCGCCACCGCCGCCTGCGTTGACCTCACCCGGCACATTGATAGTCCCCGCGCCGCCCCCAGACGTGCCAAGGTTGACCAGTCGCGTCGGCAACTGCATGCACGCCTTGTCGCCCAGTACGACTGCGGCGGCTTTATCAGGACTCCAAGTCGTGACTGTGCCGATCGTCCGCTTACTCTTTCCTTCCCCCTGAACGATCGGCTCTCTTTTGAGGGTCGAGCATCCCGCACTCGCTATCGCAACAACAACCACAGCCGTGATCGCTTTCATGTTGCCCCTGACCGGCAGCGTCATGCCACCGCTGAAGCGTTTTACCACAGCCAAATACTGGTGTATGAGGAGCCCAAGTTCAGGCGGTGCGGGAGTCGGCAGACGCATCGCCTGCCATTCCGGAACACGTGCTTGTGGCCACCGCGTTGGCACAGGCGCGCAGCACGCGCATCAGGCGCGACCGCCCATAGGCACCGCGGCTGTGCCGGTGAGGAATGCGCACAGGCCAGCTCGCATCGCCGCATCGGGTCTAGGCGATCCCAATGGTGCCACCAGTCGTGGAAGCCGGACACCGATACCGCCAGCAGGCGGCACAGCATCTGCAGTGGATAGCGAGTCCATTCAGCAGCGACGAAGGCACACCTCACTTCGACCCTCTGGCGAAGAACGCACCGCCGCTACTTTTAGGATCTCGCGCTCCATCGTGAAAGTGGCGCTCGCGACCCACAGCCGGGCCAGTTCGCTCTCCATCTCACTTACCGGCGTGCGGCCGGGCGAGCTCAGCGGCTGGCTGGCCGGAGGCACCCAGCCAGTTGACCAGCGCCTTGGCCGACATGCCCCGTTGCCGGGCAGCCTTGGACGGCCTGACCAACTCAACTACGCCACACCCTGGGCCTTGAAGCCATCCGGGTAGCGACGACGGGTAATGCGCTGCATGGGAACCGCCAGTTGCGATCAAAGTATCGCTAGCTGGCGTCCGCTCCTGGGGGGATTCAGTCTGACATGCTTGATGACCGATGGTTGCGGCTGCTACCAGAACGCGTTGGCCGAACGCATCACCGGAATCCTCAGATGCGAACTCTTGTTCCATCGCCCGCAGGATCTGAGGCAGGCCCGTCAGATGGTGCCTGAGACGGCGGCGATCCATAATGCGGAGCGCCCTCCCCTGTTTCTAGAATGCAAACGCCCGATGCGATGCATCGGGCTTCCTTGGCCGCCTGACGGCGGCCGAACCATTCTCCCAAAGGTGTCAACCTATGGCAGGAAGGGTCACCAGATAACCCGGACCACCCTGCAAGTCCTGTTCTGTCCAGCGCCGGTGCAAGAAATCGTGTTAGCACTCCCTGTCTGAGGACCTAGGTTGACGATTTGCGCTCCCAAGTCGCGAAAGTGCTGGGCCATCCGATCAAGGTTGTCCCCCCCATGACTGGACCAAGTTCCTTCGACTTCTGCAATATCGCTTGGAACATACTGATCCCCAGCCGTGCGCGGACTGTCGGCTTGGTACTCCCCATTCGGATTGTTAACAGTCGCCTTGAAGTACGCGTAGCTACCATCCTTAAACACGACCTTGATGATTGCAGCAGTCTGCTCCTTTAGCTTGAGATAGGAGACAGCCACCTGCCCCATTTCTACCAAGCGCTCCAGGAAGTTCGGATCAACAGCAGCGGCCAGGGTTGCGGTATCCCCGGTCGCTGTCTCCAACATCCTCTGCATGTTCTTGTCGCGTACCAAGTCATGCACCGTGCTATCCCGAACATGCGGATACTGAGTCAGCCGCTCGACCGGCACCACATAGATGGGTCGTAGGGTGTTCTTCCCGTATGAGTAAGCCTGTGTCGCTATGCGAAGCTCTTGAGTCGCCTCTGCGGGCGGTATGCGTTTCGTACCACTTTGGCCGCTCAGTACGCCGATAGACATCGGACGATCAGGCCTCCCAGGATTGCCTGGGGTGGGATCAGAGGGAATATGCCAGTACTGCATCGTTCCGGCGGGCAAGTTGTACACCAAAAAATGGCCATTGCCTGCGTTGATGGCCTGGGCGTAGAAGTCATTTTCCGTGACGCATGTGTCGCATCGAATTGGCTTGTAGAAGCCATTTGATGCGTCAACATTCCCGGCCGAGAAAAAGGCCAAGACGCCTGCCAGCGCTCCGACTGCTGAATATTTCAAGATCAACTTTCCATGTAATAATCATTGATTAATTTTCAATATTAACATAATCTACGACATGGCGTCAAGATCGCGCTTGAATTCTGAAGTTGTAAATAATATCTGCGGAAATAATTATAATTTCTCACTTAATATCGTTTGACATTCCAATGCGCGACTCTTTGCCTCACGCGCCTAGCGCCTCTGACCGCACCCGGGAAGATATCCGCCTAGATAAGGAAGTGGTGCTAGCTACCGCCTGTCAACAACCACAGCCGTGATCGCTTTCATGTTGCCCCCTGACCGGCAGCGTCATGCCGCCGCTGAGGGGTTTTACCACAGCCGGATACTGGTTTATGAGGACCCGAATTCAGGCGACGTGGGGCTCGGCAGACGCATCGCTAGCCATCCCGAAGCGAGCAACGAACCGCCCGCGATGTTTCGCGAGCGGCGCGCAGATCGCCGACTTGGCGAATCGATGACTCAGGGAATGACGCAATAGCCACTGGCGTCGAACGTGCACTCATACAGGAAGCGCCATTCGCCGTCCTGACACATGAAGACGCGCTGCCCGTTCAACAGGTCAACAGATCCGATCACGCCATTGGCGGTGCATTCGCTCGCAGGGGGCGTCTCGAATGACTGAGCCGATGCGGCTCCGATCGTGAGCGACAGCCCGATGGCGAGGGTGCCCAGCGTCTTCGTGAATAACTTCATCTGCTTTCTCCATGCGTTGGCGTGATGCGGCGTCGCGCGTGATTCCATCAGCGTGCACGCAGGCCGCATGACCCAATCTCGTAGGTCGATTGGAAAAAGAGAATCAGAGAACTCCTCACGCACCCGTAGGAATAGTCCTACGCGCATACGTGTCACGATCGATACGGGATTTTTGCGTCGACGTTTGCGTGTGGACGCTGTGCATCAACGAAGCGCAGCATTCCATGCTCGCGGCTGTCCTGATGGGCGTCTACATCCTGAGGCCCCCGCCCCCCCGAACGCCCCTCCCTGGGCGTTCGATCGAGCTTGGCGCTTACTCCTCTTCTTCGCCCTGCTCCGGCCGGCCGGGCTCGCGCTGGTTGTCGTCCTGGCGCTGCTCGCGGCCACCCTGCTGCGGGTTCGGGTGTTGGCCTTCGCGCGGGTTTTGGTTGCTCGGACTCATGATGGTTACTCCTTGCGGCGGACATTCGCCACGTGGGCGACGCTGCGCCGCAGGGTGTTATCCGGGTGCGATGGCGCTGCATTCATCCGTCGCGCGTTTTGCCAGCTTTATGAACCAGTGTGGTTGCGCCCCAACGCGGGATCGTTCCGATGCTTGGAACAAGGGTGGCGATCTTGCCGGCTGCGCCGCATACACGCCCCACCCGCTCACACCGCATTGCGGCTGTGATTGATTGCATCCGGGCTTTGCCACGAAGGAGATGCGATGAAAGCCCTGACCTATCACGGCACGCGGGACGTCCGGGTCGAGACGGTGCCCGACCCCGTCCTGCGCGAGCGCGACGACATCCTGCTGCGCGTCACTGCGACCGCGATCTGCGGCTCGGACTTGCATCTGTACCGCGGCAAGATTCCCGAGCTGCACGACGGCGACATCCTGGGCCATGAGTTCATGGGCGTGGTCGAGGACGTCGGCGCCGAGGTGACCTCGGTGCGCAAGGGCGATCGGGTGGTAATCCCGTTCGTCATCGCCTGCGGCGACTGCTTCCACTGTCGGCTGTCGGAGTTCGCGGCCTGCGAGACCACCAACACCGGCCAGGGCGCGGCGCTCAACCGCAAGGGCATCCGGCCGCCGGCGGCGTTGTTCGGCTACAGCCATCTGTACGGCGGCATCGCCGGCGGCCAGGCGGAGTTCGTGCGCGTGCCCAAGGCCAATGTCGGCCCGCTGGTGGTGCCGGAGGTGCTCAGCGACGAGCAGGTGCTGTTCCTGTCGGACATCCTGCCCACCGGCTACCAGGCAGTGATCGATGCCAAGGTCACCAAGGGGTCGACGGTCGCGATCTTCGGCGCCGGCCCGGTCGGGCTGATGGCGGCGGCGTGCTGTCGGATGCTGGGCGCCGAGCGCATCTTCATGGTCGACCGCTACCAGTATCGGCTCGACTTCGCGCAGGCGACCTACGGCGTAATCCCGCTGAACTTCGAGGAGATCGACGATCCGGCCGATGCGATCGTCTCGCAGACCGACGGGCGCGGCGTGGATGCGTCGATCGATGCAGTCGGTTTCGAGGCCAAGGGCAGCAAGGCCGACAGCGTGCTGACCGGGCTCAAGCTCGAGACCAGCAGCGGGGCTGCGATCCGGCAGTGCATCGCGGCGACACGGCGCGCGGGTACGGTCAGCATCCCGGGCGTGTATGCGGGCTTCATCCACGCGTTCATGCTGGGCGATGCGTTCGACAAGGGCCTGACCTTCAAGATGGGCCAGACCGATGTGCAGCGCTACATGCCCGAACTGCTGACGCGCATCGGCAATGGCGACCTGCAGCCAGACGTCATCATCTCGCACCGAATGAAGCTCGAAGACGCGGCGCGCGGGTACGAGATTTTCGACGGCAAGGACGAACGCGATGCCTGCCGCAAGGTGGTGCTGACGCCTTGAGCCGGCTGTGGCGCCGATCCGCCGGCGCCGCGATGCGGGCTCGGACAAGGCGATGGCCCCGCCGACTGACCTCGGCGCCCGCATCGACCGATACCGTTGCTGCCTTCCGGCCCTGGCGGGATTTTCGATCTAGCGTCGCGAGGGGCCGACGGGGCCACCATGGAGACACGCGCCGGCCGAGCCGGCCCCGCAGCAGCGGGACGGGGATTCTAACAGGGCGGGCGCACTTGCGCCTATCCGCGGCGCCTCATTCGCGGCGCTCGACCACCGGCACGCCGTCGTGCTGGCGGAATCGGATCGCATACGAGAGCCGGACCGGGGTCGGCGTTTCGGTCACGCCCGGTGCGGCGCAGGGGTCACCGTCGTCGAAGCCCTCCGGCGCGGTGCACAGCGCCGCTGGCCAGTACGTCCAGGCGCGGATGGCGGCGAGTGTGGGCGCCACGAACGTGGCGCGATCAGGCACGCCGTCCGGTGTCGTGCAGCGCGCGTCCGGGCGCTCGGCCACGGCGACGACCTGCCCGTCCGTGCCGACGACGACATCCACGCAGACCTCGACCGGCGGCAGGCGCAGCGGCAGCAACGCGGCTGGATAGTCGGGCAATGCGGCGGGCTGTTCGAGCGTGGGATAGACGAAGCGCTGGTGGCGGCCAAGCGCCATCCGGTTGCTGTCGCCGTCGGGTGCCAGCAATGCCGCACCGACTTCGCCGTGCGCAGCCGGCGCGGGTGCCGGTTCGGGCGGGACAGGTGCGCTGGCGCACGCGGCCAGCAGCAGCGCGAGCGTGCCGGCCGCGACGCTGCGGCTCATCGCGGCGCCCCGCCCTCCCCCGGCTCGGGGTGCAGCCAGGTGGCATCGCCGTCGGCGTAGCGCTCGTGCTTCCAGATCGGCACGCGGTCCTTGATCTCGTCGATGATATAGCGGCAGGCATCGAACGCCGCGCCCCGGTGCGGGGCGGAGACACCCACCCACACCGCCATGTCGCCGATCGCCAGGTCGCCGATGCGATGCACGCACACCGCCGCGCACAGCGCGAATCGTTCGCGGGCCTCGGCGATCACCTTCGCGCCTTCGGCCTGCGCCAGTGCGACGTAGGACTCGTAACGCAGCCCGAGCACCGGACGGCCGTCATTGTGGTTGCGCACCCAGCCTTCGAAGCTGGCAAAGGCGCCAGCGCGGTCGTGCTGCAGGCGCGCGCGCAGCGGCGCCAGGTCGAGCGGCGCGTCGGCCAGCCAGAAGTCGCGGTCGTCCATCTTCAGCCTCCGCTGACCGGGGGAATGAAGGCGACCTCGCTGTCGCCGCGGACCGCATCGTCCCAGCGTGCGAAAGCACCGTCGACCGCGACGCGCAGCCGCTCGGCCGGCAGCGTGAAGCCGTGCTGCGCACGCACTTCGGCATACAGCGCGCGCAGGTCCGGCGCGGTGGTCTGCCAGGTTTCCTCGCTGCGGCCGGCGGCATCGCGCAGGCTGGCGAAGTACAGCAGTCGGACATCGGTCATGGCGTGGCGCCTCCTTCGATGGTGCCGACGTCGCGCTTGCCGCCGCGCTTGCCGACCAGCTTCGCCGGCCCGAGCACGATGGCGTGCGAGAGCGCCTTGCACATGTCGTAGACGGTCAGCGCGGCGACGGTGGCGCCGGTCAGCGCTTCCATCTCCACGCCGGTGCGGTGGGTGGTCTTGACGGTGCAGTCGATGCGCAGCTCGCGCTCGCCGCTCCAGTCGATCGCGATCCGCACGCCGTCGATCGGCAGCGGATGACAGAACGGAATCAGCTCGTGAGTGCGCTTGACCGCCATCGTGCCGGCGACGATTGCGGTGTCGACGATCCCGCCCTTGGCGCTGCGCAGGCCGCTGGCGCGCAGTTGCGCGGCGACGGCCGCCGGGAAGCGGACGCGGCATTCGGCGCTCGCGGCGCGGGCGGTCACGGTCTTGGCCGAGACGTCGACCATCGTCGGGCGGCCGTCGGGATCGATGTGGGTCAGCGCCGGGGACGCCGGGGATGTGCTGCGGGCCATGGCGCCTGCGGGGTGACTGCGGACCTCAGATGGTACCGGCCCCGGTGTCCGGCGTCCCCTGATGGAAGACCATCCGCCAGGCGCCATCGGGATCGCGACGCCACCACGACGTGCGCAGCGAGCGGCGCATGTCGGTGCCGGCGCGGCGCGTGATGCCGTACGCCACTCGGGCCACGTCGTCGGTCACCGCGTGCACGCGCATGGGGCCGGTCTCGAAGGCGATGCCGCCTTGTTCGGGCAGTTCAGCGAGCACCTCGGCCTTGCCGAAGACCGCTCCGGAGGCGCCGATCTCGGTGAAGTCGTCGGCGATCAAGGCGTCGAGGCGGACGCGATCGGCGCGCACGCCCGGGTCGAGCAGTGCGCGCTCCAGCGATTCGAGCAGCGCTGCGGTCTCCGGCGCCACGCTCAACCGCCGACCAGGAACATTTCGACGTGTCGGCGCGGCGCGCGCGTGCTGCCGCGCAGCTCGCTGTAGCGATCGGCGCGGCGCGACCACAAGTCGGTCAGGCGCGAGGCGAACGCGGCTTCGCCCTCGGCCAGCCAGCCGCGCAGCGGCTGCCCCTGGCCGGCGAACAGGCAGGTGTAGAGGCTGCCGTCGGCCGAGACGCGGGCGCGGTGGCAGTCGCCGCAGAACGGCGCGGTCACCGAACTGATGAAGCCGATCTCGCCGGCACCATCGGCGTAAGCGTGGCGCTCGGCCACCTCGCCGCGGTAGTCGGCATCGAGCGCGCGCAGCGGCCAGTGCGCGGCGATGCGCGCATGCAGCGCGCGCGAAGGCACCACCCGCGCGCGGTCCCAGCCGTTGCAGGTGCCCACGTCCATGTATTCGATGAAGCGCAGGACGTGGCCGGTGCCGCGAAAGTGCGCGGCCATGCGTTCGACTTCGTGGTCGTTGACGCCGCGCTGCACGACGCAGTTGAACTTGATCGACGAGAACCCCGCGCGCTCGGCCGCGGCCACGCCTTCGAGCACCGCAGCGATGTCACCGCGCCCTCCGGACAGCTGATGGAACAGCGCAGGGTCGAGCGCATCCAGGCTGATCGTCAGCCGCCGCAGGCCGGCATCGCGCAGGGCCTGGGCCTGGCGGGCGAGCAGCGCGCCGTTGGTGGTCATCGCCAGGTCGTCGATGCCGGGGATCTTGGCCAGGCGCGCGATCAGGGTGGGCAGTTGCTTGCGCAGCAGCGGCTCGCCGCCGGTGATGCGCAGCTTGCGCATGCCCAGCTGTGCGAAGCCACGCACCAGGGTCTCGATCTCGTCGAACGACAGCCGCCCCGCCTGGTCGAACCCGTAGTCGTCGGGCACGCGATCGGCGGGCATGCAATAGCCGCAGCGGAAGTTGCAGGCCTCGATCACCGACAGCCGCAGGTCGTGCAGCGGGCGGCCGAGACGGTCCAGCGGGGCCTGGGGCAATTGCGGCAAGGCGCTCATGCGCCGGCATCCTGCGCGGGCGCCGGTGCACGCAATGCGAACCGCTCGCCCGGGCGGGCCACGCGCTGGCCGCGCGCGCGCAGCGCCTCGCCGTCGGCGTCGCAGGCGTAGTGGTAGAGCACGCAGCGCGCGAGCAGTGCCGGCGGGTACTCGCGCTCCAGATCGTCGATGCCGCTGTGCGAGGGGTTGCCGTGCAGCCCGCAGTCGTGGGCGATCAGCTCGTCGCGATCGGCATACCGGGCCAGCATCTCGGGAATCGGCCGGGTGTCGCCGCTCCACACCAGGCTGCCCGGCAGGCGCAGGCCGTAGGCGGTCTCCGGCCAGTGGTGGCGCACGGGGAACACCTCCAGGCGCACGCCGTCGTGCCAGAACGCATCGCCGACCGGGATCAGCCGGAACGCGTCCCAGAAATTCGCACCGCCCTCGGCCAGCACGTTGGGATAATCGGCCACGCGCCGGTGCAACAGCGGCACCACCGGCGCCGGGACGTACAGCGGCATCGCGCCGCGGCGCGCGGGATCGAAGTAACGGTCGACGAACAGGCGCTCGAAGCCGCCGACATGGTCGAGGTGCACATGGGTGACGAACAGCGCGCGCGGCGCCTCGCCATAGCGGTCCAGGTGCGCGGTCAGGCCTTCGTTGCCGCAGTCGATCGTCAGCCACGGCGCGCCATCGCGCTCGATCGTCGCCATCGGCGAGCCCAGCGCCACCGCCGAGGCATTGCCAACACCCAGAAACCGCAGCGCCCAGTCCATCAGATGCCCCGGCTCCACAGCACATCGTAGGAGCGGCGCAGGCGTGCGAAGTCCGCCGCCACCGCGTCCTCGCTGCGGGCCCCGCGCAGTTTCTGCAGCGAGCGTTCCAGGCGCGCCAGATTGCGTGCGCGCCAGCGGGTCTCGGGAATCCGCAGGCGGCCGCGGTCGAGATCGATCATCCAGCCCTTGCCCAGGCTGTCGAACAGGATGTTGTGGGCATTGAGGTCGGCGTGGTCCAGCCCGGCGCGGTGGAAGCGCGCGATCAGGCGGCCGGTCTGCTCCCATGGCGCGTCTTCCGGCGCCTGCGCGGCCAGGTCGGCCAGCGAGCGCACGTCCACCAGCCGCTCCATCAGGATCCAGGCGCGGTAGGTGAGCCCCCGGCGCAGGTAGCTCGCGGCGATGGGCTGCGGCACCGGGAGATCGCGCCGCATCAGCTCGCGCAGCAGGCGGAACTCGACGAAGCTGCGCACGCGCGGCCCGCCGCGCCACAGGTGCAGATCGTGATTGACGCGGCCGACCATGCCGCCGCGCAGGTACTGCCGCAACACGCAGGGGCCGTGGGAGGCGTCGATGAACCATGCGCCGCCGCGCCCGCTGCCCGACACCCGCTGCGCGCGCTCGCCCCACTTCGCCGGGTCGAACCAGCGCGGGTCGGCTTGCCGCAGTTGCGTGCCGTCGAACAGAATGGCGCCGTACTCGCCCGTGCGACCGTCCGCCGGAATCGGCGTCAGGCTTTCGCTGGGGTCGAATCTGCTCATCCAGCGAGTCTATCAAGCCTTGGCCCCTGCCCCGACCGTCGTTTCCCCCGTGCCCGCCGGCCAGGCGCCTGCTTTCAGGCCCCGTTCGGTGTGTCTGCTGCGCCTGTCGGCGCTCGGCGATGTGACCCATGTGCTGCCGTTGATCGCCACGTTGCGACGGGCTTGGCCCGACGTCGCGCTGAGCTGGGTCATCGGCAAGGGCGAGCATCGCTTGCTCGAGGGCCTGCCCGGCGTCGACTTCATCGTCTACGACAAGAAGAGCGGATGGGCCGGCATGCGCGCGATGCGAGGCGACTTGCGTGCGCACCTGGGCGATGCGCGCCGGTTCGACGCGCTGCTGCAGATGCAGGTCGCCGCGCGCGCCAATCTGCTCTCGGGCTTCGTGCCGGCGCGCCGCCGCGTCGGCTACGACCGCGCCCGCTCCAAGGACCTGCACGGCCTGTTCGTCAACGAGCGCATTCCCGACCGGCCCGGCATCCACGTGCTCGACGCGATCGGCAGCTTCTGCGAACCGCTGGGGCTGCGCCAGGACAGCGTGACCTGGGACATGCCGGTACCCGACGACGCGCACGCCTGGGCGCGGGCGCAGTGGGACGACGACGGCCGGCCGGTGCTGATGATCTCGCCGTGCTCGAGTCACGTGCGCCGCAACTGGTATCCCGATCGCCATGCCGCGCTGGCCGACCATGCCGCCGACGCTGGCTGGCGGGTGGTGCTGTGCGGCGGGCGCAGCGAGCTGGAGCGCAGCACCGCCGACGCGATTTTGGCGGCGATGCGGCACGAGGCGCTGGACCTGGTCGGCAAGGACACGCTCAAGCAGTTGCCGGCATTGCTGGCGCGCGCGCAATTGCTGGTCACGCCCGATTCGGGGCCGATGCACATCGCCAATGCCATGGGCACCAAGGTGCTGGGCCTGCACGCGGCCAGCAATCCGGTGCGCAGCGGTCCGTACTCGGACCGGCGGTTCTGCGTGGACCGCTACGACGACGCCGCGCGCCGGTTCCTCGGCAAGCCGGCGGACGCGCTCAAGTGGGGCACCAAGATCGAGTTCGACGATGTGATGGCGCTGGTGACGGTGGACGACGCGATCGCCGCGTTCGAGCGGCGGCGCGCCGACCTCGGGCAAGCCTGAGCGGCGAGAAGATCAGGGGGCGGCGGCGTCGGTGCGGTAGTCGGCGTAGGACTTCTCTTCGACGTAGGCCGAACCCAGCGCCAGATTGATCGCCTTCTTGATGCGCGCGCGCTCGTCGTTCTCGATGTAGACGCTGCGCGCCAGCCGCACGAAGTCGGCGTCGAAGGCCTGGGCTTTTTCCTTGAGCCGGATCTCGTCCTCGATGTCCCACAGCCGCTCGTTGACCGCCTTGAGGTCGGCGCGCAGGCGCACGATGTCGTGGCCGGCGCCGGGATGCGCCATCCAGGTCTGCTCGAGCGCGGTCAGTTCGCGGCGCACATTGGCGAGCTTGGCGGCATCGGTCATGCGCTCGGACTTGATCTGCAGGATCGAGATCTTGTCGAGCAGCTCGCCGAAGGACACGGGCACGGAAATCTCGGACATGGGGACTGCCGGAACGGACGGGCCGGCCAGTGTACCGCTGCCGCAGATGGGCCGCGTCGGGCGACGCCGTTGTTGCCTGGGAGGAAAAATCCACATGGCATCGGCCTGCTGCCCCCACCCAACCCTCCCCCGCACGCGGGGGAGGGCTTTTCCGCGGCGTCGATCGGAGCGATGCGCGCGTCAGATGCGCAATACCTCCCCCGCATCGCGGGGAGAGCTTTCTCGGCGTCGAGCAGATCGATGCCCGCGTTGGATGGCGCAACACCTCCCCCGCTTGCGCGCGGAGGTCGACGCCGTAGGCGTCGGGTGGGGGCGCGGGCTGGGCCGACCAACGCCAATGACAGCGCATCGGCCTGGCCCCCCACCCAACCCTCCCCCGCACGCGGGGGAGGGCTTTTCCGCGGCGTCGATCTGAGCGATGCGCGCGTTGGATGGCGCAACACCTCCCCCGCACGCAGAGGAGGGCTTTTCCGCGGCGTCGAGCGGACCGATGTGCGCATTGGATGGCGCAACCCCTCCCCCGCTTGCGGGCGGAGGTCGACGCCGTAGGCGTCGGGTGGGCGCGCGGGCTGGGCCGACCAACACCAATGACAGCGCATCGGCCTGGGCCCCACCCTCCTCACACGCAGGAGAAGGCTTCAACGAAAAAGGGCTGCGTCCTGGACGCAGCCCCTTGTCGATTCTGGCGGAGAGGGGGGGATTCGAACCCCCGAGGCGCTATAAACGCCTGCCTGATTTCGAGTCAGGTACATTCAACCACTCTGCCACCTCTCCGGCGGCCCCGGACCTGCATGCAGAACCCGGGGGCGCAATCATACGGGGGCGGTGCGTGGCCGACAAGCGGGCGACGCTTATCGGGGCGATCGTCTGCGTCGACGTAAGGCGATGCGGTAGTCCGATCGCGGGGCCACCCCGCTTTGTGCGCCAGCCGGACCTGCGCAACTTGCGCGCGGCCATGCCGGTCGGCCGCGCCGCTGTCGTGCACGCATATGGCGCATTCATGCTCGGCGCCAGTCGAGCCTGCCCCTTCTACGTCCCATTGACCGCCGGCCGACTACAGTCGGGGTTTTCCAGTACGGACCCCTGCCATGTCGCAACCCACCGTGCTGATCCTCGACGACGACGGCACGTTCTCCCGGGCAGCCGGCCAACTCGCGTTCGCCGCGGGGCTGCGCGTTCAACTGGCCGAAACGCTCGCCGAGGCCCGAGGTTATCTGTCACGCGCACGCGCTGATTTGATGCTGCTCGATCTGCAGTTGCCCGACGGTTCGGGACTGGACCTGCTCGACGACATCGACCTGGCCGAGCACGGTCAGATCGCGATCGTGACCGGACGGCCGACGGTGGAATCGGCCGTACGTGCGGTTGCTTCACCGGTGATCGAGTACCTGGTCAAGCCCCTGGATGCGATGCAGTTGCGCCGGCTGATGGAACGCGTCGTCGCGCGCTATCAGCCGACCCCGTCTCCGGACGTACCGGGTGCGATTGGCGACATCCTGGGCAACTCGCCGCAGATCCGACGGGTCGTGGATCAGGTGCTGCGCATCGGCGCCACCGACGCGCCGGTGCTGGTGTGGGGCGAGCGCGGAACAGGCAAGACGCTCGTGGCGCGTGCGCTGCATAGCGCGAGCGGGCGACAAGGGCCGTTGGTGACGCTGGACTGCAGTGCGACCGATCCGGACCGACTCGCCACCGAGCTGTTCGACGCGACGGGCAGTCTGGGCGAGGCGTTCGTCCGCGCGCGAGGCGGAACCTTGCTGTTGGCCGACCTCACTGCGATCCCGATGGCGCTGCAGGCCCGGTTGCTGCGCGCACTTGAAGCCGGTCCGGCGCTGGCCAGTCCGGATGCACGGCTGATCGCCAGCACTCACCGCGACCCGCACGAGGCGATGCGCGAGGGCACACTGCGCGACGATCTCTATCACGTGTTGACGCCGCTGCCGCTGCCGCCGCTGCGCGAACGCGGCGAGGACGTGGCGGTGCTCGCCCAGGTGTTTCTCGACAAGCTCAACGCGCACTACGGCCGCAGCAGACGGCTGGCCTCGGGCGCCGAGTCCGCGCTGTTGCGCCATGACTGGCCAGGCAACGTGCGCGAGTTGCGCAGCGCGGTGCAGGGCGCCTATCTGCTGCAGCAGGACGACGACCTGTACATCCGCCCCACCCTGCCCAGCGAAACCGTACTCAAGGAGTCGGAGACCTCGATCATGTTCTCGGTCGGTACGACGCTGGCCGAACTCGAGCGGCGCGCGTTGCTCAAGACGCTGGCGCATTTCAACAACGACAAGACCGCCACGGCCCGTGCGCTGGGCATCAGCGTACGCACCGTCCACAACCAGCTGGCGCGACTGGCCGGGCCGGACGCGCCCCAGCGCAAGGCCGCACCGTGACCCCGGCGATGCCCGAACCGGGGACGGTCGATCCGGAGTGGCTGCACGCGCTACGCAATGCCGCCAATGCCGCGACGATCGCCGCCGCCGCAGTGCGCAGCGCGCTGGATGCGGGCGACCGGGCACGCGCGTTCCAGTTCCTCGACGAGTCCGACGCGGCCTGCCGACGCCTGCGCACGCTGCTGACTCCGTCCGCACACGGCGGCTAAGCCCACGCCGCGCGCACACCGCACCGCTCAGAAGCCCAACTGCTGGAGCGCCTGGTCGAGATCCACCGGCTTGAGGCAATGCGGGCAGGCGGCGAACTCGCGCGGCAGCATGGCCAGGTCGTAGCCGGAGGCGAACACGAACGGGATACCCGCGCGCTGCAGGCGTTGCGCCAGCGGGTAGCTCTTCTCGCCGTCGAGGTTGACGTCGAGGATGGCCGCGTCGAAGTCGGGTTCGGGCTCGAGCAGCGCCAGCGCCGCGCCGAGCGTGGGCACCGGACCGACGACCTCGATCCCGCGCGCGCACAGGCCATCGTGCAGGTGCATCGCCAGCATGTACTCGTCCTCGACCACCAGGATCCGCGGCGGCGTCGTCACGCTGCGCGCTCCCGCAGCACCGCGCGCGTGCCGTCGAGCGGAACATCGATGCGGCACACGATGCCGTCCGCCAGCAGGGTATGCGTCGTCCGTGCGCCGAGTTGGTAGGGCAAGGCATGCTCGATCAGTTCGCGGCCGTAGCCGGCGACGCTGTCGGTGGCCGCCACGCCGGCCACACCGTGTTCATGCCATGTCAGCCGCAACTGCGTCGACTCCTGCGCCTGCCCGGGCACGATGTCCCAGCGGATATCCAGTCGACCGCCCGCGTCCGACAGCGCGCCGTGTTTGAAGGCGTTGGTGGTGAGTTCGTGCAATGCGAGAGCGAGCGTCTGCACCACGCGCGAACGCAGCGGTACACCGGTTGGACCGTCGAGTGTGACCCTGTCATCGTCCTCGCCCACCCCGTGGGCCTCGAGTTCCTGGCGCAGCAGGGTGTCGAAAGTGACGCGGTCCAGGGCGGCGCCCTGCGACAACAGGCCCTGGACCCGCCCGAGCGCATCGAGCCGAGCGCGGAACCGGCTCGCGAACGCGGCCAGATCAGGACTGCCCTGCAACGTGCGGCGCGCCAGCGACTGCACGACCGCGATCAGGTTGCGGGTGCGGTGCTGGAGCTCGGCGACAAGCGTTTCGAGTAGCACCGCGTGCTCGCGCTCGGCGGTGATGTCGCGGCCGATGCCCGCAATCCGCTGCACGCGGCCAGCATCGTCGAACAGCGGGAAGGCTGTGTTGCGCACCCAGATCGTGCGGCCGTCGCAAGGGCGCTGCACGCGGAACTCGAAGTCGGCGCGACTGCCGTGGCGCACCTTGCGCATCCGCGCGCGCACGTCGGCCGCATCGGCGGCATGCACGGTCGACATCCACAGCCCCGGATCGCGGATGGCGGCCTCGCGCGCAACACCGTAGATGGCCTCGAACGCCGGGCTCAAGTACTCCAGCGCGAGCGTCTGGGCATTGCGAATCCACAACACGTCCGACGAGGCATCGCCGAATTGGCGGAACCGCGCTTCGCTTTCGCGCAGCGACAGTTCGGCCTGGCGCCGGCCGGTGATGTCCATGCTGACCGCCAGGCTGCCGACGATCTCGCCGTCGGCGTCGCGCCAGGGCACCACCGACAGCCGCAGCCAGTACCGCTCGCCATCGACGAGGATGCGCTTTTCCACGGTGTTCGCCACGCCCTCGTCCAGCACGCGCTGCAGCAGCGTGGCGCTCTCGGGCCAGTCCTCGGGGTGCGTGAGCTCCTCGATCCGCTTGCCGACCAGCGCATCGCGCGGGGCGCCGACGGTCCGGCAGTACTGTTCGTTGACGTAGACCAGGCGGGTGTCGCGGTCGGCGATCGCCACGCCGATGCCGGCCTGCTCGACGACCGCGCGGTAGCGCTGCTCGCTGGAGATCAGCGCGGTCTCGGCAGCGGCCCGTTCGGACGCCGCGCCCGCTCGCTCGCCGACTTCGCGCAGCAGGTTCAGTTCCGCGGTGGTCCAGTGCCGCGGCGTGCGCGCGGCCGCAACGAACACCGACGCTGCCTGTTGCCCGCGCCCGGCGCGCACCGTCATCGCGAGCGCGGCAACATCCTGCATCCGCAACGCCGAGCGCGACGCCGCATCGAACGCGGTGTCGCGTTCGAGGTCGTCGCTGGCCACATCGCCGTGCCGGGCCTCCCAGTCGGGCAGGTGCAGCGCCGGGGCACGGGGGTCGCGGCTCCAACCCTCGCGCACGCGCAGACCGTCCCCTGGATCGTGGGCGGCCAGGCCCACGCGATCGAGACCGAGATGCTCGCCGATCCTGCGCGAAGCCACCCGCAGGATCTCGGCCGGCGCAGACAGGCCGCGCAGTTCGTCGCCCAACGCCAGCAGGAATGCCTCGTGCCGGCCCGCCTCGCGCGCGGCGGCCAGCATCGACTCGCGGGTCAACTCGCGAATGATCGCCAACATGCCGACCGGCCGGCCCTGCTCGTCGCGCAGCGGCGAGTAGTCGGCGTCGAACAACGCACGCTCGGGCACGCCGTTGCGCATGAGGTCCAGCGGGTGGCCGCGCAGTTGCAGCGAGCGTCCGGCCAGCGTCTCGGCCAGGATGTGATCCACGAACGCCTCGGCCTCCGGCCAAGCCTCGATCAGCGGCAGGCCGAGCTGGCGCGGATGGCGCGTGCCGGCCACGTCGCGATGGGCGTCGTTGTAGAGCAGCAGGCCGCTCGGGCCCCAGGCGATCGCCATCGGCGCCGGCGAATCGAGCATCGTGGCGACCGCCTGGCGCAGCGCCGCGGGCCAGCGCTCGATGCTCCCGATCGGCGTCGACCGCCAGTCGAACGCGCGGATGCGCGATGCCATCTCGCCATCGTTCCAGTGCCACGGGACATCGGGTGCTTGCATTGCGGGGTCGCGCGGCAGACAAGGCCATCACGATACGGCAGCCGGCTGCGCCCGCAAGCCCGCCTACACGGCCTGGGTACAGCGGGCGGCCTATGCTCGCGGGCCGACCGGCGCCACAATGCCCCATGCGCGTCCCCATCCCGCCCCAGAGCCCCGCCGCCCGAGCCCCTTCCTGCCCCGGTCCACGCCTGGCCCGTCGGCGCGGAGACCCCGCATGATCGAATTTGGACATCTGACCCACGCCGGCCTGCGCCGCGAGCTCAACGAAGACACGTACTACGGCGACAGCGAGCTCGGGCTCTGGCTGGTCGCCGACGGCATGGGGGGACACGAGTACGGCGAGGTCGCCAGCGCACTGGCGCGCGAGGCGATCGTGCGCGAGATCCGCCAGGGGCGCTCGCTGCCGCAGGCGATCCGACTGGCGGACGAGGAGATCATCCGCGCGTCGCGGCGGCGCAGCGACACCCTGCCCATGGGCACCACCGTGGTCGCGGCGCGCATCACCGGCAGCCGCTTCGAGGTCGCCTGGGTCGGCGACAGCCGGGTGTATCTATGGCGCGACGGCCAGTTGGCCCAGCTGTCGCAGGATCACAGCTACGTGCAGGCGCTGATCGCCCAGGGCGCACTGAGCGTGGACCAGGCGCGCACCCATCCACAGCGCAACGTCGTGACCCAGGCGCTGGGGGTCACCGACCCGCAGGCGCTCAACGTCGAGACACTGGCCGGCGAACTCGCGCCGGGCAACCAGCTGCTGCTGTGCAGCGACGGCCTGACCGAGGAGGTCGACGACCGCGCGATCGCGCAGGTGCTGGCGCATGCCGAATGCAGCGCGCAGGAATGCGTCGACGGCCTGGTGGCCGCCGCGCTCGACGGCGGCGGCTCGGACAACATCACCGCGATCCTGATCCGCCGCCACTGATCCGGCGGCGCAGTCGAAGCGCTAGACGGCCTCGGCCACGGCGGCCGCGTCCCACAGGCACTGGCCGGCCTTGCGGCGGATCGCCTCCACCCGCGCTGCGTGCAGCACCTGGTCGGCCTCCGGCACCACGAGCGCAGGCCGCACCCCCGTGGGCTGCACCGCGGTCACCTGCACCATGGTCCGGGCCTCGACCGGCGCCGCGAAGCCAATCTCGTGCTGGCCGGCGGTCAGCGCCAGGTAGACCTCGGCCAGCAGCTGCGCGTCGAGCAGCGCGCCGTGAAGCTGGCGATGGGCGTTGTCCACGCCCAGACGCTTGCACAGTGCATCGAGCGAGTTGCGCTGGCCGGGATAGCGCTGGCGCGCGAGCAGCAGCGAGTCCTCGACCGTCACCCGGCTGCGGATATCGCCGTAATGTGGCCCCAGCCGGGACAGCTCGTAGTCCAGGAAGCCGATATCGAACGCGGAGTTGTGGATGACCAGTTCAGCGCCGTCGATGAAGGCCAGGAAGGCGTCGGCGATCGCCTCGAACGGCGGCTTGTCGGCCAGGAACTCCAGGCTCAGGCCGGTGACCTCGGCGGCACCCTGCTCGAAATCGACATCGGGCCGGATGTACTGATGATAGGTGCGGCCGGTCGGACGGCGCTCGACCAGTTCCACACAGCCGATCTCGACGACCCGGTTACCCTTCTTCCATTCGAGGCCCGTGGTCTCGGTGTCGAGCACGATCTGTCGCATCGGGTCGGAATTCCTTCTTGTCGTCGGGTCAGGCGATCGCGGCGCGCTGGGTGCGCGCGGCGGCGGTGGCGAGCGCGTCGGCGCGCTCGTTCTCCGGATGGCCGGCATGGCCCTTCACCCAGTGCCAGGCGATCTCGTGGCGCTGGCAGGCCTGCTGCAGGCGCTGCCACAGGTCCTGGTTCTTGACCGCGCCGCCGCCGGCGGTCTTCCAGCCACGCCGCACCCAGTTGGCCAGCCATTCGGTGATGCCCTGGCGCACGTACTGCGAATCGGTGTGCAGGTCGACCCGGCACGGTTCGGTCAGCGCCTCGAGCGCGGCGATCGCGGCCATCAACTCCATGCGGTTGTTGGTGGTCTGCGGCTCGCCGCCACTCAGTTCGCGCTCGGTGCTGCGGTAACGCAACAGCGCCCCCCAGCCACCGGGGCCGGGATTGCCGAGGCAGGCGCCATCGGTATAGATCTCGATCGACTTCATCAATGTCCTGTTGCGAAAGGGTCAGGCGGCGGGCGCGGCGGCCGGCAGGGCCAGGGTGCGCGGCTGGCGGACCGGGGTCAGCGGCAGATGCCGCTTCTGGCACCGCATCGCGTAGGCGGCACGAAAGCCTGGCCCGTGTTGGACGATCGGCGACGGCACCGGCCGCCAACTGGGGCCGACGCCGCGCGAGACCGCATCGGGCGCCAGTCCGGCCTCGCGCAGCCGCCGGCGCCAGGCCAGCGGCTCGGCGCTGGCGATGCCGCTACCGCGCCAGCGCCAGCGATAGGGCGTCAGCGGGTTGAGCAGCAACAGCCACAGGTGGCCGCCAGGGGCGAGCACGCGCGCGGCCTCTTCGAGCAGGCCGCGATCCTCACCGTGGGGGCCGACCACGTGCTGCAGCAGCACCGCGCCGAAGGCCTCGCTGGGCAGCGGCAACGGCCAGCCGCAGCGCACCGGGCCGTGCAGGCCGCGGCCGCCGCGCACCAGGCACAGGCCGCGCCCATCGACCGCGATCTCGGGCGCGACCGGCGTCAGCCACAGCCAGGGCAGCCCAGGATGCCCGCCCAGCGCTTCGGCCACCAGGGCATGTTCGCTGTCGAGCACCGCGCGTCCGGCCGGGGTCTGGAACCAGTCGCCGACGCCGTCGGGTTGACCGGATGGAGAAATCGCGGGCATGGTCCGCATTGTAAGGCCTCCGGCCGCCACCGACCTTCCCGACCGATGCGACTGCAGGCGCTGCGTGCGTTCGAGGACAACTACATCTGGACGCTCGAAGCCGACGATGGCGCTGCGCTGGTCGTGGACCCCGGCGAGGCCGGGCCGGTGCTGGCGGCCGCGCAACACGGCCTGCGCCCGGCACTGGTGCTGCTGACCCATCATCACGACGACCACATCGGCGGTGTCGCCGCCCTGCGCGACCGCTGGCCTGCGCTGGAGGTGGTCGCACCGGACGACGCCCGCATCCCTCAGGCGACCCGCCGGGTGAACGACGGCGATCGGCTCCAGATCGGCCCCTGGGCCTTCGACGTGTTGGCCGTCCCGGGCCATACCCGCAGCCATATCGCGTTTGTTGGCCACGGCCACCTGTTCTGCGGCGACACGCTGTTCAGCCTCGGCTGTGGGCGGATGTTCGAAGGTAGCGCGGTCCAGATGCTGGCCTCACTCGACCGCCTGGCGGCCCTGCCCGTCGATACGCTGGTCTGTTGCGGCCATGAATACACCCGGTCCAACGCGGCGTTCGCCCGTGTTGTCGATCCGGACAACGCGGCGCTGCGGCGTCGCGAACAGGAGATCGTCTCGATGCGCAGTGCCCACCGGCCCACGCTTCCCGTTCCCCTGCAGGCCGAGCTGGCCTGCAATCCGTTCCTGCGCGTCGACGCCCCGGCCGTCCGGGCCGCGGCCTGCGCGCATGCCGGCCTCGCCCCTGGCGCTAGCCGCGCCAACGTGTTCGCCGCGCTGCGGCACTGGAAGGACGGCTTCCGCGCATGAGCGCGGGTCCTCGTTTGCGGCTCGTGGCGGGCCTGCTGGCCGCCGCGGTGTCGGCGCTGTGCCAGGCCGGCAACGCCTCGGGCCCGGCCCAACCGCCGCCCACCGCGTCCGCCGGCCAGCGCGCGCATCTCGCACCGCCGGCCACCTCGCCGGCTCCGGCGCTGGATCTGGCGCCGCCCACCACCCGCACCGGACGGGAGATCTACCTGCGCTTTCGCGACGGGCTGGCCGAGCAGGACTGCAGCGACGATGCCAGCGAACGCTGGCGCTCGCATTTTGCGCATGTCCCGCGCCAGCTCGTCTCGCGCAATACCGATGTCCTGCCGCTGTTCGGCTACGTGGTCGATGCGGTGCGCCAGGCGCACCTGCCGACCGAGTACGCGCTGATCCCGTTCGTCGAGAGCGGCTACCGCCCAGGCGCCCGCAGCGCGTCGGGACCAGCCGGGCTGTGGCAGTTCATCGCGGTCACCGCACGCAACCACAAGATCCCGATCCGCGCCGGCTACGACGGCCGGCTGTCGCCCGCCGACTCCACGCGCGCGGCGGTGCGCTATCTCAAGACCCTGCACGGCATGTTCGCCGGCGACTGGCGGCTGGCGGTGATGGCCTACAACGCCGGCGAGTACCGTGTCTTCGGTGCGCTGGAACGTGCCGGCCAGGTTGCCGCGAACGCCGATCCGCAGGCGCTGCCGATGCCTGCGCTCACCCATGCCTACGTGCGCAAGCTCCATGCGCTGTCGTGCCTGATCAAGGAAGCCGAGAAGCGCGAGGACTGGATGGCCGCGCTCGATCGCGAGGTGCCGATCCTGCAGGCGATCCCCGTGCCCGACGGCATCCGCGACCTCGATGGTCTCGCATCGCGGCATGAGACCGACGCCGCCCAGCTCAAGCGCCTCAACCCGGCGCACACCGACGGCCGCATCGCGCGCATCGGACAGCCGACCCAGGTCCTGGTGCCGCAGGCCGCAGCGACACCGCCGGTATTCCTGGCCGAAGCGCCGCCGGAATTCGAACCCCTGCCGCCGGCCGGGGGCACGTCGCGCGCGGCCCCGACACGCGGCGCCACGCCGTCGGTGCATACCGTGACGCGCGGCGAATCGGTCTGGTCGATCGCACGCCGCTATGGCCTGAGCAGTCAGGAACTGCTCCGCCGCAATGGGCTCGATCCCCGCAGCATCCTGCGGCCAGGAATGGAACTGCACATCGGCGACGCGCACTAGGCGCGAAGGCGCGGCCGGCGCGCAGCTGCCGCCGGCTCGGATGCGCGCGCAGCACGGCGTCGATGCGCATGCGCGCCTGCGTGCGGCTCCGCGGTCGAGGCGTGCGGCGGGATACAACGCTCCCACGTTTCCGCGGCTGCGCGAACGGGCGCCCCACTCCGTATCGAGCAACCGCCTGCCCGCCGGACGCCGTCTGCACTGTGCACTGACGGCATCGCAATGCACAGGCGCGCCCGCGTGAGCTTGCGACGCGCATACCAAAACGCCCGGCATCGCCGGGCGTTTTTCGCTGGATCCAGGAGGCCTCGGCGGCGCACGCGCCGCCGGCCCCGAAGGACGGCGTCAGAGCCGCTCTTCGTTGACCGTGATCTTCATCTGCCGGCGCAGGGCGCGCTGCAGCACGTCGGCATCCTCGTTGCCGAGCAATGCGCCGAGCTGCTGCTTGAGCATCGCCTGCTGCTGCGGCGGCGCCTGTGTCGGATCGCCCGGCACCACGCGCTCGACCACGAACACCACGGCGCTGCCGTCAGGCCGCAGCGTGCGACCCGGCGCAGTCTTGCCCTCGGCAGGCGGCATCGTCTGGAAGTACGCCGTGTTCGACGCCGGGTCGGGCACCGGCGCGCCGCGCGGGATACCCGGCACCGACTCCGGCTCCAGTCCGTGCGCCTGCGCCACCGCCTGCAGGGTCTTGCCGGCCTTCAGCTCGGCGACCATCGCATCGGCGGCCTGCTCGGCGCGCTGGCGCGTGCGATCGGCGCGGACTTCGGCGGTCACGCGCTCGCGGACCTCGTCGAGCGTCAACGCGCGCTCGGGGGTGTGTGCGGTCACGCGAATGAAGACGGTGTGGTTGGGCGCGATCTCGATCGGGTCGCTGACCGTGCCGTCCTGGGTCAGCGCTTCGGAGAACGCCGCCTGCTCCACCGCTCGGTTCGCGGCGATGCCGGTGCCGGCACCACGCGCGAACGGCGCGAGCGTGCGCACCTCGACCTGCCCCGCGGCCGCAGCCTGCTCGAGCGACATCGGGTGGCGGTTGATCTCGTCGACGATCCGGCCGATCTGCTCGTTGTAGGCACGCGCGCCTTCGCCGTCGCGCACTTCGCGCTCCATCTCCTCGCGCACATCCTCAAACGCAACCGGCTTGCCGGCCTCGATCTCGCGCAACTGCAACACGTGCCAACCGAAGTCGGTCTTCACCGGCTGGCTGACCGCGCCGGCCTGCATGCCGAACAGCGCGTCCTCGAACGGACCGGTCATCATGCCCTTCTCGACCCAGCCCAGATCGCCGCCGTTGTCGCGCGAGCCCGGGTCGTCGGAATGCGCACGTGCCAGCGCGGCGAAGTCGGCGCCCGGCTGAGCCGCCTTCGCGGCGAGGTCCGCGGCTTCTTTCTGCGCCGCCTGCTGCGTGGCCGCATCGGCATCGGCCGGCACTTCGACCAGAATATGCGAGGCGAGGCGACGCTCGGTGGTCGCGAACCGCGACTTGACCTGCTCGAAATGCGCGCGCGCCTCGGCTTCGTCGACGTCGCCGCCACCGGCCTGCGGCTGGGCCACGACTTCGATGTATTCCAGCGCGACCTTTTCCGGATCGCGGTAGCGGCCGGCGTTCTTCTCGAACCACGCCTG
This sequence comes from Luteimonas sp. TWI382, assembly GCF_039674545.1. Classification (NCBI taxonomy): domain Bacteria; kingdom Pseudomonadati; phylum Pseudomonadota; class Gammaproteobacteria; order Lysobacterales; family Lysobacteraceae; genus Luteimonas; species Luteimonas sp. TWI382. Next base: position 166,629 of record NZ_JBDJNS010000005.1, on the reverse strand, counting down.
CAGATCCGCATCGGCGACCGGCGCCGCATCGGCCGCCGGCGGCGGCACGACCACGAAGGCGACGTCGCGACGCTCGTCGAGCAGACGCATCATGCGTTCGGCTTCCGACGGCGTCACGAACGCCGATTCGGCGATCGCCTGCGGCACCAGCGCACGCTGCAGGTCGAGGCGGATCGAGGCTTGGAACTCGGCCGGGGTGCGCGGCGGCTGCCCGGACTGCAACGTCATCTGGTAGCGCTGCGCATCGAAACGGCCATCGACCTGGAATGCGGGGATCGACGCGATGATCTCGCGCACCTGCGCATCGCCGACGACGATGTCGGCGCGCTCGGCGGCCAGGCCCAGCACCGCGCGGTCGATCAACTGCTCGAGCACTTCGCGCTTGCTGTCCAAGGTCTCGAACGCGCGCGCGTCGAAGTTCTCGCCTTCGGCCTGACGGCGCTGCTCACGGACCGAGTCGAACGTCTGGCGGAACTCCTCGGGCGTGACCTCGGTCGAGGTCCATACCAGCTTGCGCACCAGCCACATATCGGGCGCCGAGCGCCACCAGGTCGGCGGCGCCTCGACCTTGGCCGCATAGTCGGCATTGTTCTGGAACAGGTAGTGCTCCATCCCGAAGAACGCGAACGGCACCGCCAGCAATGCGACGATGGCGATGGCGATCCAACCACTGGTCTTTTCTCGAAGCGCTTGCAGCATGAGTCGGGGCACGGGATGGGCGAGCCGGGCAGTTTACCCGCAAGCACGGACCCGCGCAGGACCGCGCCGCCAAGCGCTCGCGGCAGCCTCGTCGGGCAGCCATTCAGGCCCGGACCCGCAAGGTCGTAATCGACCGGGGGATGGCGTACCATGCGCGTCCGACCGGCGCCGCCCGGCCGGCGGCGCCGTGCATGCCGGCTCAGCGTCCAGACGCTCAACGTCGAATAATTAAAAGAGGAATTCACTGATGGCCCTTAGCAAGAACGATGTCCTGGCTTCCGTCGCCGAGAAGGCCGGTCTGTCCCGCGCCGACGCTGGCCGTGCGGTCGACGCGCTGCTCGACACCATCACCGAAGCGCTGAAGAACGGCGACGCGGTGAACTTCGTCGGCTTCGGTTCGTTCGTCGCCCGTCCGCGCGCCGCGCGCACCGGCCTGAACCCGCAGACCAAGGAAACGATCCAGATCCCCGCCTCGACCGTCCCGGCATTCAAGGCTGGCAAGGCGCTCAAGGATGCGGTAAAGTAAGCGGCTCGGCTGTTCCGCATGGGTGCTTAGCTCAGCGGTAGAGCGTCTCCCTTACAAGGAGAGGGTCGGGGGTTCGAAACCCTCAGCACCCACCAAGCAACAGGTTTCCAATGTGGAGCGGTAGTTCAGCTGGTTAGAATGCTGGCCTGTCACGCCGGAGGTCGCGGGTTCGAGTCCCGTCCGCTCCGCCACTGGTTGAAAAAAACCCCGCTCTGGCGGGGTTTTTTTTTGCATGTGGGTGCGGGTGTGGCGCGCTGTTGAACATGGGCGTCGAGTCCTACGTCGCGAGCCCTGCCCCCCACCCAACCCTCCCCCGCATGCGGGGGAGGGCTTTTTGCGGTTCGATCAGAGGACGCAGTCGTCGAGCAGCGCACCACCTCCCCCGCTTGCGGGCGGAGGTCGACGCCGGAGGCGTCGGGTGGGGGCGCGGGCTTTTCGCGCTGTGGCAGCTCGAGACGTGCACTCGCATGACGTCACTCTCGATGCGCGTGCCGGTGTAGCGCCCCCGTCACTGTGGCGACCTCGACACGCGGGCCGACGATCCACGCGTGCAGTGACATCGCGCATCGCATGTCGCTGGTCGTCCCCACGTAGCGATCCGGCGACACACCACGCAGCCACGCACGTCGACCGATGCAGATCGCGCGCCTCGCGAACGCGCCGATTCGGGGAGCGCACGCACCGACGAAGGCGAGATGAAAAAAAATCGCGCACCCCCTTCCCAAACGGGCGAATTCGCGTAGAATCTCGCGGCTCGGAGCGGTAGTTCAGCTGGTTAGAATGCTGGCCTGTCACGCCGGAGGTCGCGGGTTCGAGTCCCGTCCGCTCCGCCAGTGTTACGAAAAACCTCTGCAGCAATGCAGGGGTTTTTTCGTTCTGCACGCAGCCGCCCTGCCCCAGCCCAACCTTCCATCCGTAACGAGCGCAATGCCCCGCACGCGAAGGGAAGGAGCAACGCACATCGCACGCATCTCCCAGGCACGCGGGGCCGCGCAGATGCGCCATCGCCGCCAACGGCGACGCTGCATCGCTCAGTCGCAGTCGCCGACGCGCGTCAGTGCCAGGTCTTCGAAGTCGTAGCTGAAATCCGCGTCCGGATCGACCTTGGCCATTTGCAGCGAGACCGTGCGGCCAGCCGCTGGCGTGGGCCACAGCCAGGCATCGACGTCGACATCGGGCGCGCGCCAGCGCACCTGCAGCCCACCATCGACGGCGACGACATCGCCATCGAGTTTGGGCGAACGCGCCGCGATCCAGCGCAGGCCTCCGTCGCGCGGACACAACGCCACGTCACCAAACCAGGGATCGCGGTAACGACCGGCAAGCGAGGCGGCGACCGCGGCCGAGACGGCGACCGCATCGTGGGCGTCCGGCAGTGCGGCATGCGCTGTCGTGCCGCGCTCCGCCTCCAGCCGTCCGGCATAGGCGTCGATGTCGTGCGGACCACCGTCGGTGGCGACGAACTGCTTGACCAGCGCCTGGGTGAGCACCGTGCGCGCGGGATCGGCATCGCCGTTGATCAACACCACGATGCCCACGCGCTGCTCGGGCAGCAGCACCAGCGAGGACACCATGCCCGCCAGCGTGCCGGTGTGCGACACCTTCGCGGTGCCGTCGACATCGGTCAACCGCCAGCCGTAGCCGTAGGCCGAGAAATGGCTGCGGTCCCAGGCGCGCATGCGCGCAGTCAGCGGCATCGGCATCTGCGCGGTCCAAGCGGCCTCGCGCTGCGCAGCCGACAGCCAGGGCTGGCCGGGCGTCCCGGCGTCCGGGTCGAGCCAGGCCTGCGCCCATCGCAGCATGTCGTCGAGACTGCAGCGCAAGCCGCCGGCCGCCATCATCGGTTCGTCGGGAATCGTCGCCTCGTCCCCACGCACGACCGTATTGCGGCCATCGAAGCGGGCGTGCGGCTGGGCGACGTTGCCGACCGCATCGCGCTGCCAGGCGCCGGCCTGGCAACGGTGCATGCCGAGCGGCTCGAAGACCTCGCGGCGCACCAGCGTGTCGTATGGGGCGCCGCCCGCCGCAGCCGCGACTTCGCCAGCGACGATGTAGAGCGTGTTGTCGTAGGCGTAGCGTGACCGGAAACTCCAGCGCGGCCGCAGGTGGCGCAGCCCTTCGATCACCTGGGAGCGGGTGAAGGCGTTCGGCGACGGCCACAGCATCAAGTCGCCGGCGCCCGGGCCCAGGCCGCTGTTGTGGATCAGCAAGTCGCGGACCTGCATCTCGCGCGTGACCCAGTCGTCGTACATGCGGAACTGCGGCAGGTACCGCACCACCGGATCGTCCCAGCGCAGCTGCCCGGCATCGACCAGCCGAGCGAGCACGGCAGCGGTCATCGCCTTGCTGTTGGAGGCGATCTTGAACAGCGTCGCGGGATCGACCGCCTCGCCCTCGCCCGCACGCAGTTCGCCGCGCGTATGCCGCAGCACGACCTCGCCATCGACGACCACGCCGACCGCGATGCCGGGCAGCGCGTAGCGCTCGGCCGCAGCGTCGACCAGCGCCGCCAGGCGCGCAGGCGCGACGGGGGTGGCGGCGACTGCGGGCAGGCCGGCGACCAGCCAGCCCGCCAGCGTCCAGGCCAGGCAAGTGGCGCGCATGCCTCAGAAATCGAACGTGATGTTGGCGAACACCTGGCGACCGATCGCACTGTAGGAACTGGCGAAGTACGGCCACGCAGTGTGGGAATCGTCGCGCGGCGGCGTCTCGTCGAGCAGGTTCAGTACGCTCACGCCGAGCGTGACGTGGTCGGTGATGCGACGCGACACGTCGGCGTTCCAGATCACATAGGCCGGTGTGCGGCCGGGGCGCAGCGTGCCGTTGTAGTTGGGGCGCCCGCCCCAGCGGTAGCCGTAGAGGCTCGTGGTCCAGTCGCCGACCGCCCAGTTGGCGCGCCAGTTGGCGCGGCTGCGGAAGGCGTTGTACTCGACCGTGCTGCGGACGTCGCGCGGCGCCTCGTCGCCGAACTGCGCGACCTCGAACGCGAGCACATGCGTGTAGCCCAATTGCACGCCCAGATCGCCCCAGCGGCCGAGGTCCTGCGCCCAGCGCAAGGTCGCATCGAGCCCTTCGGTGCGCATCAGCGAAGCATTGATCGGATAGGTCGCAAAGCGGGTAATGCGGCCTTCGGGATTGAGATCGGAGACCGTGCGCTCGACCGCCCCGGCGTAGAACTGGCACGCCTGCGAGGTCGTATCGACCGCATTGCCGGCGCGGTCGACACCGAGCCGGCAGTTCGCTTCCTGTTCGAGGTAGTAGCTATTGGACAGCGCCTGGACGCGACCCTCGAGCTCGATCCGGTACCAGTCGACGCCGATCGACAGGTTCGGCAGCGCGTCCCACACCACGCCGAGCGTCGTCGACTTGCCCTCCTCCTCCTGCAGCAGGGGATTGGAGGATTGGGTCATGTAGGTCTGGTAGTTGTAGGCCGAGGTACACGCGGGCGTTTCGGCGGCGATGCCGTTGGCACGGCACAGATACTCGTCGTCGACAAAAGGATTGGAGCCGGTCGTGCCCGCGTAGATCCACAGCAGATCGGGCGCGCGGAAGCTCGTCGCGTGGGCGCCGCGCAGCAGCAGCGTGGTGAAGGGACGCCATTCCAGGCCCGCCTGCCAGGTGATCGCATCGTCGACCGAGGTGATGTCGTCGTACTTGTCGTAGCGGCCGGCCAGCGTGGCTTCGAGCTTGGAGAAGACCGGCACGCGGAATTCGAGACCGGCGGCGTAGCGATTGCGCGGGCCGCCGCCGGGCGTGCTGGTCAGGTTGTAGACGCGATCCGGGCCGGTGTAGTCGACGGTCGTGCGCGGGTCCGGCGTCAGCGTGTACTCCTGCCGCGCAGCCTCGACGACTGCGGCCATCTGCAAGGGGCCGGCCGGCAGGTCAAACAGCGGACCGCTGAAGACCAACTGCGCCTGGTCGGATTTCGACGTGCCGGAACTGACGACGGTCGTGGTCAGCTGGTCGTAGAGCTCGGGCGTGCCGGGTGCGAACAGCCGGTCGACGAGGAACTCGCGGATCTCGGTGCCATTGGCGGTATAGCCCTGGATCGGCCCCATGTAGTAATCGCGCACCGCGCGGGTCAGAAAGCGCGGCCGCCTGGTTTCGATCTCGAAGCGCGACGAAGTGAAACCCACGTCCCAATCGAAGCGGCCGCCGAACGCCGTGCCGCGCACGCCGGCATTGAGGTTCCAGGCGCGCTCGTCGTACTCGATCCGCTTCACCCCGCCGACCTCGTCGGGCAGGAAGATCCGCTGCGCGGTCACCAGCCCCCGCGTCGGATCCTGCACCGTGAACGGGGTTTCGCCGATGTAATAGTGCGTCTGGCTGGAGCTCTTGTCCTGCGAGCGGCTGCCCAGCACCTGGGCGTAGCCAGTCACCGATTCGCTGAAGTCGACGCTGCCCGACAGGTAGGCCGACGTCTTGCCGTAGGCGTTCTGGATCGAGCGGGCGTTGTAGTAATCCAGTGCGCCGCAGCGATTGGGCAGCGGTGCGCTGGTCGCCGAATGGAACGGCACGAAGCTCGGATTGGTTGCCGCGCACGCCTGCACCATCGCGTCGTAGCTGGGGGACAGCACGCCGTTGTCGCCGCGCCACAGATAGTTGGAACCGGCGAGGAAGTACACGCCCGAGATCGATGCGGTCGGACGCTCGGGGTTCGTGCGGTACTGCGGGTGCGCAAGATAGGTCAGGTCGCGTTGCGCGGCGACGATCTCTTCGCGATCCAGTCGCTCGAATGCGTAGGTCAGGCTCCAGCGGTCGCCGCTGCGGCCGCCGCTCCACTGCAGTTGGCCGGTGTCGCCACCGCCGCCGGATGTCGTGCCGCCGCGCAGGCGCACGGTGTCGCCACTGAAGTTCTCGCGGGTGATGATGTTGACCACGCCGGCCACCGCATCCGAGCCGTAGATCGCCGACGCGCCGCCACTCATGACTTCGATACGCTCGATCGCCGCGGCCGGAATGCTGCCCAGGCTCACCGCGGTACCGCTCGAGCCGTAGGGCTGCGGATAGTCGGCCAGACGCTGGCCGTTGAGCAGGATCAGCTGGTAGCCCGGCCCCAGGCCGCGCAGATTCATGAACTGGCCGTTGGGCGCGTTGCCAGTCTGATCGGATTCGTTGAGCGTGTTGCCGGTGAACTGGGTCAGCGTGCCCAGCGACTCCCAGACCGTGCTGAACCCCTGCTTCTGGATCTCCTCGGCCGTGATCACGGTCACCGGCGCCGGCCCCTCGACTTGCGTGCGCGCGATGCGCGAGCCGGTCACCTGGACCTGGTCGAGCGTGTTGACGTGGGCATCGGTCGACTGCGCCGCGGCCGGCATCGCGATGGCCGCCAACAACGCGATGGCGAGCGGACAACGGCTCGAGCACAGATGTCTGGACGATACGGGCATGCGGCGTTCCCCTGGCGATGGCGTGACGGGCACAGCCGGCGGCCACACGCGCCATCGCGCATCGATGCCGGCCTGCCATGTGTGTGCCCGCTCCCCATGCGCGCGACACGATGCCATTGTGATTACACCGCACCCCGAGCCTTGTCAATCGCGTCGGCCGGCTTGTCCGCTGCGCCAAAACACCTATGCTCGAATGCGTCCCCGCGGCCCGTGCGGCCGCCATGCAGGAGCTGCGATGCAGACGACAACGGCCACGATGCGGACGCGACGCGGCGCCTCGCCCGGGCGCCGCCGTCCCTGGCGATGTATGGCCGGCGCGCTGCTGGCCTCGCTGCTGGCGGCGAGCGCATCGGCGACGCCGCCGGCGATTCCCGGAATGACACGCGCGCAGCTCGATCCGCAGTACTGGATCGACCGGCTCGACGCGCCCGATGCGCGCCTGCTCGATCGCGCCGCGATCGCGACCCAAAACGCCGCGATGCGGCGCGTCGATCCCTCGATCCACGACGTGCTCGCATTGCTCGACACGCTCGACCGCGCCACCGTCGCCGGCTGGATCGAGGCGGTGTCGACGCGCCCCGCGCAGCCGCGCTACACGCTCGATGGCCGCGTGCTGGATGCAGCGGCGCTCGCCCGTCTGCGCGCCGATGTCGACCTGGCGGCCCTGCCCGCCGCGCCGTCGCCCCGTTTCGGTCTGGTCGTGCGCCGCGCGGACCTGCGTGCGTTCCCGACCCGCACACGGGTGTTCAGCCGCCCCGAGGACACCGACATCGACCGGTTCCAGGAAGACGCCCTGTTTCCAGGCGCGCCGGTCGCGGTGGTGCACGCGAGCCGAGACGGCGCCTGGTACTTCGTCGTCAGCGAGCGCTACGCGGCCTGGATCGACGCCACGCAGGTCGCACTGGGCACACGCGACGCGGTCGCCGACTACGTCGCGCGTGCAGCGCACGGGCCGATCGTGACCGGCGCGACCGCGCGGACCGTCTACACGCCGCAAGCGCCCGAGGTCTCCGATGTGCAGTTGGAGATGGGCGTGCGCGTGCCCGCCCTCGACTGGCCCGGCGATCGCGTGCTCAATGGCCAGATTCCGTGGTACGGCCGCGTCGTGGAGCTGCCGGTGCGCACCGCGACCGGCGGCCTGGCGTTCGCGCCTGCGATGCTGCCGCAGGCGGCTGACGTCGCCGACGACGCGCTCGCGTTCACCCGCGCCCAGCTGATCCGTCAGGCGTTCAAGTTCCTCGGCGAGCGCTACGGCTGGGGGCATTCGTACAACGCGCGCGACTGCAGCGGCTTCGTCTCGGAGGTCTACCGCAGCCTCGGGATCCTGCTGCCGCGCAACACCAGCGCACAGGGCACCAGCCCGGCGCTGGACCGGATCGCCTTCGCGCCGGCGATGTCGCGCGAGGCGCGCCTGCGCCTGCTGCGACAGACCGATGTCGGCGATCTGGTGTTCATCCCGGGCCACGTGATGATGGTCATCGGCCATGTCGACGGCGATCCCTATGTGATCCACGACACCGCCGGCACCTCGCTGCGCGGCGCCGACGGCGCGCTCGCGCGGCTGGCGCTCAATGGCGTGGTGGTGACCCCGCTGCTGCCGTTGCTGGGCAGCGACGGCGAGGCGACGATCGACCGCATCACCAGCATCCAGCGCGTGCGCTGAACGCCCTGCCCGGACCTGTCGCCATGAAGATCACCGACATTCGCCTGAGCATGCTGCGCGTGCCGCTCCGAACGCCGTTCAAGACCGCGCTGCGCACGGTCGAGCGGGTCGAGGACATCGTCGTCACGATCCACACCGATACCGGTCACGTCGGCCACGGCGAGGCCGCCGCGACCGCGGTGATCACCGGCGACACGCACGGCGCGATCGTCGCGGCGATCGCCCAGGTCATCGCACCGCGCCTGGTCGGCCGGGAGGTCGGGGATCTCAACCGCCTCGTGCGCCTGGTACAGACCGCGCTGCTGCGCAACACCAGCGCCAAGGCCGCGGTCGAGATCGCGCTCTACGACCTGTTCGCGCAGCTGCACGGCGCGCCGCTGTACCGCATCCTCGGCGGTGGCGGCGAGCCGGTGCTCGCGACCGACCTCACGATCAGTGTCGGCGATGTCGACACGATGGTCGCCGACGCGCAGGCCGCGCTCGCACGCGGCTTTCGCTCGCTGAAGGTCAAGGTCGGCCAGGACACCGCGCTGGACCTGGACCGCGTCCGCGCGGTCCATGCTGCGGTCGACGGCCGCGCCACGCTGCGGCTCGATGCCAACCAGGGCTGGACGCCCAAGCAGGCCGTGCAGACGATGCGCCGGCTCGAGGCGGCCGGTATCCATCCCGAACTGCTCGAGCAACCGGTCCCGGCGCACGACCTACACGGCCTGAAGTTCGTCACCGATCGGGTCGCCGTGCCGGTCATGGCCGACGAAAGCGTGTTCGGCCCGCTCGAGCTGATCGACTTGATCCGCATGCGCGCGGCCGACATCGTCAACATCAAGCTGATGAAGACCGGTGGCCTGTCGAACGCGATCCGGCTGGCCGACATCGCCGCCCTGCACGGCATCGACTGCATGATCGGCTGCATGCTCGAGAGCAGCATCAGTGTCGCCGCGGCCGTGCACCTGGCGGTTGCCAAGGCCGACGCGATCACCAAGGTCGATCTCGATGGTCCGTCGTTGTGCGCGTACGACCCGGTCGAGGGTGGCGTCCATTTCGACGGGCCGACCATCCGCATCAGCGAGGCACCGGGCCTTGGCATCGTGTCGATCCGCGATCTCGCCCCGCTTCCCGCCTGACGCTCGTTCGCCCACGGGCGACAATGGGGCGTCTGTCGTTGTCTGGAGTTGTCCGATGGTGCTTCCTGTCGATCCGGCGCCGCTTGCGCGCGACGCTACCGCCGCCGATCGCGCACATGTGCTGGCGATGATGCGTGCGTTCTATGCGGAGGACCGCTTGGTGTTTGACCCGGTCCGCGTCGGTGCCGGGCTCGATGCGCTGCTGGCCGACCCCGCGCACGGCGTGGTGTTGCTGCTCGGCGATGCCGGCGAGGACGGCTATCTGGTGCTGACCCGGGGCTTCAGCCTCGAACAGGGCGGCGCGTTCGCGCTGCTCGACGAGCTCTATGTCGCGCCGCAGGCGCGCGGCCGCGGCCTGGGGGCGCAGGCGCTGACCCTGGCAGCCGAACGCAGCCGCGCCTGGGGCGTGGCGATGCTGCGGCTGGAGGTGCATCACCACAACCCGCGCGCCAAGGCGCTGTATCTGCGCGCAGGCTTCGTCGACGGCCATCGGGACATGCTGACGCTGTCACTGGACGCCCCTGCGGCGCGATGACCGCCCTGCATCGCAGGCGGCCGCCGGCATGGCATGCTCGCCGGGTCCGCCGCTGCCGACCCGACCGATGACGCCCAGCCCGTCCGCGCCCGCTCGCTTCCGCCTGTCGATGCCCGCGCGCGTGCTGCTCGCGCTGCTGGCCGGCGCCGTCATCGGCCTGTTGCTGGCCGCCTGGGACCCGGCGATGGCGGTGCGCACCGCCGACATCGTCCAGCCGATCGGCACACTGTGGCTGCACGCACTGCAGATGACCGTGGTCCCGCTGGTCGCAGCGCTCGTGGTCGTCGGCGTGAACGCCGCGTCCGATGCCGCGGCCTCCGGACGCACCGCGCGCCTGGCGATGACCACCTTCGTGGTGATGCTGGCGCTGTCAGCGACGTTCGCCGCACTCGCCGCGCCCGCGCTGCTGTCGCTGGTGCCGCGCGACGAGACCCAGACCGCGCTGTTTCGCGCCGCGATCGGCGCGCCGGACGTACTGCCGCAGGCGCCAGCGTTCGGACTGTGGATCACCAGCCTGATCCCCAGCAATGCGATCGCCGCGGCGGCCGCCAGCGCGATGCTGCCGCTGGTGGTGTTCTCGATGTTCTTCGGCTTCGCGCTGACCCGCCTGGAGGCCGCGCGTCGCGAACGCATGCTCGACCTGGTGCGCACGATCGCCGATGCCATGATCGTGGTCGTGCGCTGGGTGCTGGTCGCCGCGCCCTTGGGCGTGTTCGCGCTGGTGCTGTCGGTGTGCGCGCATGTCGGGCTGGGCGTGTTCACCGCGCTGGGCACCTACATCGCGCTGCAATGCGTGCTGTATGTGGCGATCACGCTGTTGATGTACCTCATCGCCGTCGTCGTCGCCGGCGAGCGTCCGGCGCGCTTTGCCGCAGCGCTGCTGCCGGTGCAGGCGATCGCGGCGAGCACCCAGTCGTCGCTGGCCGCGTTGCCGGTGATGGTCGACAGCGCGCGCAGCCGCCTGGGCTATCCGCTCGCGGTAACCTCGCTGGTGCTGCCGATGGCCGTGTCGCTGTTCCGCATCGCCAGCCCGGTCCAGTATCTGAGCGTGGTCAGCTTCATCGCCTGGATCTACGGGATCGAGCTGGGCGCCGGCCAGTTGGCGATCGCGGTCGCACTGGCCATCGTGATCAGCATGGGCTCGGTCGGCCTGCCCGGTCAGGTCAGCTTCATGACCAACAACCTGCCGGTCACCCAGGCTGTCGGCCTGCCGGTCGAACCACTGGGTGTGCTGCTGGCGGTCGACACCCTGCCCGATGCGTTTGCGACCGTCACCAACACCACCGCCGACGTCACCGCGACCGGCGTGGTCGCACGACGCAGCGGCGTGCCTCCCTCCGCCTCCGATCCCGAAGCTCCCCCGACATGACCGATTCCTTCGTCCTCTATCACAACCCCCGCTGCTCGAAATCGCGTGCCGCGCTCGAGCTGTTGCAGGCGCGCGGCATCGCGCCGCAGGTGGTGCTCTATCTGGAGACCCCGCCCGATGCCGCGGCGCTGCGCGACCTGCTCCAGCGCCTGGACCTCGCACCCCGGGCGCTGCTGCGCACCGGTGAGGCGGTCTATGGCGAGTTGGGCCTGGCCGACCCGGCGCTCGATGACGACGCGATCATCGCGGCGATGGCGGCGCATCCGCGCCTGATCGAACGCCCGATCCTGCTGCACGGCACGCGCGCGGTCGTCGGTCGCCCCACCGAGCGCCTGCTCGACCTGCTGCCCTGACGCCGCAGCGCCGGGCGAGGCGACACCGCGTCAGTCCAGCCCTTTGGCGATATGCGTGCGGTTGCGCCCTGCGCGCTTGGCAAGGTACAGCGCGGTATCGGCCCGCCCGAACCAATCCTGCCAGTCCTGCTCGGCGGCGAGCATGGCGCCACCGATCGACACCGTGATGGGGCCGGCGGGACTGCGCAGGCGCCGCTCGACCTCGACCCGCACGCGCTCGGCCGCGGCCGTCAACCCCGCATCGTCGTCTGCGGGCAGCACGAGGACGAACTCCTCGCCGCCGAATCGGTAGACGGCATCGCCCTCGCGCAGCGTGTCGCGCAGGATCGTGCCCAGTTCGACCAGCACCGCATCGCCGACCGCATGGCCGAAGGTGTCGTTGACCGCCTTGAAGCGGTCGAGGTCCAGGACCAGCAGGCCGATCCCGGGCTGCCGGCGATCGTCCACGAGGCTGCGCAGATGCGCTTCCATCGCGCCGCGGTTGGGCAGCCGGGTCAACGGGTCGAGCATGGCCCGACGCTCCAGCGAGTCGCTGTAGTCGCGCAGGCGGCGCGAGAACGCGAACGAGAACGCATACACCAGCGACCAGGTGATGACGGTCGCCCACCGTCCCAGACTGGCATCGGGCACGATCAGCAGCGTCGTCGCGCCCACGATCAGCAGCGCCCCGCACCACGCGGCGATCTCGGTCCGCGCAATGTAGAAGTTGGTCATCAGCACCACGTACACCCAGCCGCTGGCGGCATCGCCGATCAGCACGCAGGCGGTGAGGCAGAAGCCGGAGTTCAGAATCGCCATCAACCCGCCGGCCGCATTGGTCCGGCCCGTGCGCCAGGCGCGCCCGACGATCAAGGCGATCACCACGATCACCAGTGCGTCGAACGCAGCCAGCGTCCATTCCCCACGCAGGCAGCGCCAGAGCATGAAGCCCGACAGCGTCAACAGCGTCGTCAGCCCGAGCAAGGAGACGATCGCGAGTTGGAAATCGTCGCGGACTCTGGAGACGGCCATACGTTGCATCGCATCCGCGGTCGCGATGCGCCTCGATCCCCAGTGAGCGTCGACAGGGAATCTAGAGCCCGCCGGGTGAAGGGGGAATGACACGATGCGCGGGCACGCCGCGGGTCCACGCGGCCGCCGCCCGCAGGGCTTGCGATGGTGCCCAGAGCCGGAATCGAACCGGCACGGCCTTGCGGCCAACGGATTTTAAGTCCGGTGCGTCTACCAGTTTCGCCATCCGGGCATGCGGCGCCAAGCGTGCCTGAGCGCCCGGGGAATTGAAACCCGAACCCCGGCAGGCCGGCGACGTCACGTGTCGCACAGACGAAAAACCCCGCTTGCGCGGGGTTGTTCATCGAACTGGAGCGGGAAACGAGACTCGAACTCGCGACCCCGACCTTGGCAAGGTCGTGCTCTACCAACTGAGCTATTCCCGCATGACTTCAATTGTACCCTGCCTGCGACCTGTGTGGTGCGCCGGCTGGAGGCCTGGGTCGGAATCGAACCGGCGTACACGGATTTGCAATCCGCTGCATAACCACTCTGCCACCAGGCCGGTGACCCGTCGCCGGGATCCGGAGGATCCTGCCGACAAAACGAAACCCCGCGTACCACCCGGGGTTTCGCGTTTGAAACTGGAGCGGGAAACGAGACTCGAACTCGCGACCCCGACCTTGGCAAGGTCGTGCTCTACCAACTGAGCTATTCCCGCTTGGGAGGCGAAATTCTACCGTTCGCCGGCAGGGTGTCAATACTTGTTGCGTTCGGCGGCGCGCATGATCGGCCAGGCCGCGCGCAGATACGCCAGCCCCGACCACAGCGTGAGCAGCGCGGCGAGCGCCAGCAGCCAGTCGCCGACGACGAAGATCTCGCGCCCCAGCCACGGTGGCGGCGGTACCGGCCGCTCGGGCGTGACCGAGTACAGCAGGCACAGCAGCGCGACCATCTGCGCGATCGTCTTGATCTTGCCGATCGCCGCGACCTTGACCGTCGCCCGCTGCCCCAATTCGGCCATCCACTCGCGCAGCGCCGACACGGCGATCTCGCGCCCGACGATCACCGCCGCCCAGATCGCCATCCACGGCGACGGGTGCCCCTGCACGATCAGAAACAGCGCCACGGCGACCATCAACTTGTCGGCGACCGGGTCGAGAAACGCGCCGAACGCAGAGGACAGGCCATAGCGACGCGCGATCCAGCCGTCGAGCCAGTCGGTGACCGCCGCCAGCCCGAACACGAACGCGGCGGCGAAGTTGGTCCATTTGAACGGCAGGTAGAACACCAGCACCAGCACCGGGATCATCAGGATCCGCAGCAGTGTGAGCCAGGTGGGAATCGTCAATTTCATCGCAAACTCGTGGCAATCAGTCCTGGCCGGCACCCGATGCGCCGGCATCGAGCCCGTGTAGGGTCGCATAGATGCGCTGCGCGAGCGCTGCATTGACGCCCTCGACCTGCGCGATCTGCTCGGCACCGGCCGCCTTGAGGCCGCCGAGTCCACCGAAATGCTTGAGCAGGTTCGCACGGCGCCGCGGGCCGATGCCCGGGATGTCTTCCAGCCGGCTGGTGTTGCGCGCCTTCTGGCGTCGGCCGCGATGGCCGGTGATCGCGAAGCGGTGGGCCTCGTCGCGCACCTGCTGCACCAGTTGCAAGCCGGGCGAGGCGGCGCCGGGCTTGAGTTCGCGGGCCGGCTGCCCGTCGGTGGCGGGCAACAGCAAGGTCTCGTCGCCCGGCTTGCGCGCCTCGCCCTTGGCCACGCCGACCAGACAGATGCCGGTGATGCCGTAGCCGTCGAGCACCGCGCGCGCCTGGGCGACCTGGCCGGCGCCGCCGTCGATCAGCAGCACGTCGGGCATCACGCCGCCCTCCTCGGCCACCTTGCGGAAGCGCCGGGTGAGCGCCTGGTGCATCGCCGCGTAGTCGTCGCCCGGTTCGATGCCGGCAATGTTGTAGCGCCGGTACTGGCTGCGCACCGGCCCTTGCGCATCGAACACCACGCACGAGGCCACGGTGGCCTCGCCCATCGTATGGCTGATGTCGAAGCACTCGATGCGCTGCGCCGGCTCGGCCAGGCCCAGCATCTGACGCAGCGAGTCGGCGCGCGCCTGCTGCGCGGCCTGGCTGCCGAGCTCGCTGGCCAGCGCGATCTCGGCATTGCGCCGCGCCAGGTCGACGTAGCGCGCCCGGTCGCCGCGCACGTTGCACTTGAGCTGCACCCGGCGTCCGGCCGCCTCGCTGAACGCCTGCTCGAGCAAAGCGACATCCTCGATCGCGCGATCGAGCACGATCTCGCGCGGCGGCACCTGCTCGGCATAGTGCTGGGACACGAACGCGGCGAGCACCTCGGCCGGGTCCTCGCTGCCGTTGGTGCGCGGGTGGAACGCCCGCGTGCCCAGGTTGCGGCCATCGCGGAACGACAACAGCAGCACGCAGGCATGGGTGCCGCGCATCGCGCAGGCGAGCACGTCGAGCTCGGCGACCTTGCCGTCGACGTACTGGCGCGCCTGCATGCCGCGCATGTTGCCCAGCAGGTCGCGCAAGCGCGCGGCCTCTTCGAAATCCAGGCGTTCGGCCGCCGCTTCCATGTCGCGCGTGACCTCGTCGGTCAGCGCATCGCTGCGACCTTCTAGGAACATCGACGCGCGCCGCACCGCGTCGGCGTACTCGCGCTCGGACACCAGCCCGACGCACGGCGCGGTGCAGCGGCCGATCTGGTGCTGCAGGCAGGGCCGCGAGCGGTTGCGGAACACGCTGTCCTCGCAGTTGCGCAGCTTGAACAGCTTCTGCATCAGGTTCAGCGTTTCGCGCACCGCGGTCACGCCCGGGTACGGCCCGAAGTAGCGTCCGGGCACATTGCGCGGGCCGCGATGGACCGCGATCCGCGGCCAGGTATCGCGGGTGACCAGCACGTAGGGATAGCTCTTGTCGTCGCGCAGCGAGACGTTGTAGCGCGGCTTGAGCGACTTGATCAGCTGGTTTTCCAGCAGCAGCGCCTCGGCCTCGGTGCGGGTGACGGTGACTTCCATGCGCGCGATCTGCGCGATCATCGCCATCGTCCGCGTCGCCTTGGGCGTGGCGTTGAAGTAGCTCGCCACGCGTTTGCGCAGGTCCGCGGCCTTGCCGACGTACAGCACCGCATCGTCGGCCGCGATCATGCGATAGACGCCCGGTGCAGTGCTCAGGCCTGCAACGAAGGCCTTGCCGTCGAATGTCGGCCGCGCGCCGCGCGCTTTCGTCGTGCCGGTCATTCGCCCACCGGGACGCGGCGCAGCGCGCCGGTGGTCGGGTCCAGCCGCAGCACGGCATGGGCATCGGTGTCGGCGATCCACAGCCGCCCGTTCCCGACGGCCAAGGCCGCGGGCCCATGCAGGCGCTGGGGCAACGCGAGCGTCGACAGCGCGCCGCCGCCCAGACGCAGCTGGCGCAAGGTGTCGTTGCCGCTGTCGGCGATCCACAGCACCGGCGCCTCGGGATCGAGTGCCAACGCCTGGGGCGCCTGCAACTGCGCATCGTCGCGCGCGCCGTCGACGGCCCCAAATTGCCACGGTCCGCCGCCGACCAGCGTGGCGACCTGCCCGGTCGGCAGGTGCACACTGCGGATCGCCGAGCCCGCGGCATCGCAGACGTAGAGCGTGTGCTGCACGCACGCCAGTGCCACCGGCTCGGCGAATGCGGCCTGCGCGCCCACACCGTCGCGCGTGCCGAGCGCGCCACTGCCGCACAGCGGCGCAATCCGGGTCTGGCCCAGGTCGAGCTGCCAGATGCGGTTGTCGCCGGCGGTCGCGACATACAACCGGTCGCCCGACAACACGACGGCACGCGGCTGGTCGAGCGCGACCGCGCGCGGGTCGGCCAGCGATCCGGGCACGGTGACGCCGGGTCGGCCGGCACCGCACACTGTGGAGACGTCGCCGCTGCGCAGGTCGATCCGGCGCACGGCATGGTTGCCGGTGTCGGCGACATAGAGCGCGCCGCGCGCCAGACACAGCCCGTGCGGCCGGGTCACCGCGGCCAGTTCCATCGGGCCGTCGATGAAGCCGGCGCGTCCGCTGCCGAACTGGCGCAGGATGCGCCCGCGGGCATCGCATTCGAGCACGCGGTGATGGCCGCAGTCGGCGATATAGAGCAGATCGCCCGACACCGCCAGCCCTGCCGGGAACCGCAGCGGTAGCGCCGACTCGCTGTCCCGGCGCAAGCGGATCGGATCGCCGGCAAGCGGTTGCGGGGTCAGGCCCTCGACCAACATGCCGATCCGCGCATCGAGGTCGCGGATGCCGTTTTCGCCGACGATGCGCTCGCGCACCCGCCCTTCGCCATCGATCAACAGGACCGTCGGCCAGGCATCGAGCCCGAAGTGCTGCCAGGCCGTCCAGTCGCCGTCATGCGCGACCGGGAAGTCGTACTGCTGCAGGTCGACGCGGTGCGCACTGCGCCTGGCGTCGCGTTCGGCATCGAAACGCGGGACGTGGACGACGACCACCTGCAGGCGCTCGCGATGGCGCGCGCGCAGGTGGCCGAGATCGGCGAGCCGTTGCTGGCACCAGGCCGAGCTCAGATTGACGAACGCCAGCGCGCAGACCCGCCCGCGCAGCTGCGCCATGCGCAGCGGGTCGCGCAGGTTCAGCCAGGCCAGGCCGGCCGGGAATTCGGGCGCTGCGACAGCGTCGTTCATGACGCAATTATGCGGGATCCCGCCGCGGCGCCCTGTCGAGAGCACTTCGGTCAGCGCAGGCCGCCGAACGCGTTCAGGCAGGCGCGCCGGAGCCGGTGCCACGCCCGGCATCGGCACCCGACAACCGCGCCTGGGCCCGCGCCAGATCCTCGGGGGTGTCGACGCCCGGCGGGAACGGTGCAGGGGTCGGGCCGACCGCGACCCGAAGCCCGGCTTCGATCACGCGCAACTGCTCGAGCATTTCGATCTGTTCCAGGCGCCCGGGCGCCATCACGGCGAACCGGCGCAGGAAACCGGCGCGATAACCGTAGATTCCGATATGCCGCCACCACTCGCCGGCCGGCATCGTCGCGCGGTCGCGGGCGAACGCATCGCGCGGCCACGGCACCGGCGCCCGGCTGAAATAGAGCGCATCGCCGCCCGCGCCGAGTACGACCTTGACCGCGTTCGGGTCGAGCAGCGTCTGGACATCGTCGATCGGGGCGGCCAGCGTGGCCAGCGCGACCTGCGGCTGCGCCGCGAGTGCCGCGACCGCACGGATGCCGGCGGCCGGCGCGAACGGCTCATCGCCCTGCAGGTTCACGACCACCCGCTCGTCTGCCCAGCCTGCAAGCGCCGCGCATTCGGCCAGCCGATCGGTGCCGGAGAGATGCGCGGACGAGGTCATCGCCACGTGGACGGGTGTACCGGCCAGCGCATCGCGGACCCGGACATCGTCGGTGGCCACCCACACTTCGGCAGCGCCGGCCTCGAGTGCACGCTGGGCCACGTGCAGCACCAGCGGGGCATCGCCCAGCGGCTGCAGCGGCTTGCCGGGCAGACGGGTCGAGGCATAGCGGGCCGGAATGGCGACAATGAAATCAGCGGGGACGTCCATGGCGCGATTCTCGCATGGCGGCCGATGTACGACGCGGTGGTTCTAGGGGTGTGCGCGACCTCGTCGCCGAGCCCGCCGCGCGGTGCGCGTCACAGGTTGCGCGCCTGTCGGTTGCCGCCCCGGATGGGAGCGGCACAGGTGCGCCGGTATGGGCCGCGATGACGCACGACAGGACCGCCGTACTGGCTCAGGAGCGGATTCCCGCTGCCTGCGCGTCCGGTTCCTGCTCGTCGACTACGGCGGCGTCAGCAGGTGCGCCACGCATCTGCGCCCACAGCGCGCGCGCGGACGAACGGCGGCGGCCTTCCGCGGCACGGACGCGGGCATGCCGCACCGCGCGGCGCATCGTCGCCAGTCGCCGACGCCAGCGGACAAGCCCGCCTACAGCCAGCGCGACGGCCAGCATCACCGAGACCGCCAACGCCCACGGCGCAAGCCCAGCCATCGCCCCGATGATCGAACCCTGCGTGCGGGCGAGCGCGAATGCAAACACTGCACCGGCAATCAGGACATACGACGGCAGGATGAGGATCCGCCAGACGGCACGTGCGGGCCTCATGGCCGTGGCGCCTGTCGGGACAAGGATGACGCGGGCCGAACCAGACCGCGTCCGCCCCCCTCGACACAAGCAGCGAGACCGGACTTGCGCACCGGCGGTGCCAGCACCAACGCCGGACACGGATACTGATCGCCCGACCGCCAATGCGTGGCGGCCTGCGGCCGCACCTGTTCCCAGCTCGCGCCGCGCGTGGCCGACTCCCAGACCTGACGCATCATCGGCTCGACTTCATGCCAATCCGCATCCGGATGTCCGGCCCGGGTCGCGCGCGCCAGTTCGGCGAGGATGACCTGATGCTGGGCTTGGGGGACGGCGCGGTGCATTGGGGGTCGAAACGTTCTGGGAATGTGGCGTCAGCCTAGGCAAGGCGACGCCAATCCGCCGTGAAGTCATCGCCGGGTCGGCGAACCGTTCAGATCCGGGGTGGCCGGCCGGTCGCGCCCTCTCCTACCATGGCTATCCGCATCGGGATCGGCATCGGCCGGGCCGCACGAAGGAGTCGGATGATTCGTTACCTGACATATGGCGTCTCGGTCCTGATGACGATCGTCGCACTGGTCTGCGCATGGACCTTGCGTTCGGGCGGTTGGGCGGTCGCGGCGGCGGTGTTCCTCGCGCTGGCGTGCCTGGGCACGCTGGACCTGCTGCAGCGCCGGGCGACGTTACGCCGGCTCTATCCGCTGACCGCGCATTTCCGCTACGGCCTGGAGTCCTTCCGACCCGAGATCCGCCAGTACTTCATCGAGGACGACCAGGACGAAGTGCCGTTCTCGCGCCAGCAGCGCGCGTTGGTCTATCAGCGCGCCAAGAACGTCAGCGACGTGGTGCCGTTCGGCAGCGAGTTGCCGATGTACGGCACGCAGTACGAATGGATCAACCACTCGCTGGTACCCGCGCACGCCCCATCGCACGATTTCCGCATCCCGGTCGGCGAGGAAAGCGCGCAGCCCTACGCCGCCAGCGTGTTCAACATCTCGGCGATGAGCTTCGGTTCGCTGTCGGCCAATGCGATCCGGGCGTTGAACCTGGGGGCGCAGCGCGGCGGCTTCTATCACGACACCGGCGAAGGCGCGATCTCGCCTTACCACCGCGAGCACGGCGGCGATCTGGTCTGGGAGATCGGCTCGGGCTACTTCGGCTGCCGCGACGAGCAGGGCCGCTTCAACGAGGCGCGCTTCGCCCGGCACGCCGCCGAGGCGCAGGTCAAGATGATCGAGATCAAGCTCTCGCAAGGCGCCAAGCCGGGACACGGCGGGCTGCTGCCCGGCGCCAAGGTCACGCCCGAGATCGCCCAGACCCGCGGTATCCCGGTCGGGATCGATTGCGAATCGCCGGCGGCGCATTCGACGTTTTCCACCCCGCGCGGACTGCTGGACTTCGTCGCGCGGCTGCGGACGCTGTCGGACGGCAAGCCAGTGGGCTTCAAGCTGGCGATCGGCCATCCCTGGGAATGGTTCGGCATCGCCAAGGCGATGCTCGAAAGCGGCATCCTGCCCGACTTCATCGTCGTCGACGGTGCCGAAGGCGGCACCGGCGCCGCGCCGTCGGAGTTCATCAACCACGTCGGCCTGCCGCTGCAGGAGGCCCTGATGCTGGTGCACAACACCCTGGTGGGCATCGGGCTGCGCGAACGCATCCGGGTCGCCGCGGCGGGCAAGATCACCAGCGGCTTCGACATCGCCCGGCAACTGGCGATGGGCGCGGACTGGTGCAATGCCGGCCGCGGCTTCATGTTCGCGCTCGGCTGCATCCAGTCGCGCAGTTGCCACAACGACCGCTGCCCGACCGGCGTGGCGACCCAGGACCCGCGTCGCTGGCGCCTGCTCGACGTGCCCGACAAGGCCGAACGCGTGTTCCATTTCCACCAGAACACCTTGCGCGGGCTGCGCGACATGCTCGGCGCGGCCGGGCTCGAGCACCCGATGCAGATCGGGCCGGAGCACATCCTGCGCCGGGTCACGCCGACCGAGGTCCGCTCGCTGGCCGCGCTCTACCGGTTCCTGGAGCCCGGCGAATTGCTGACCGGCGTGCCCGAGCACGCGGTGTTCCGGACGTTCTGGCCGGTGGCGCGCGCCGACAGCTTCGCGCCGCCCGAGCGCGCGCGCGCGATGGCCGCGGTCAAGCGCGCCTCCTGACCGGCGCTGCGGCCCGCGCCGCGTTCAAGCCTTGCCGGCCGGGCTGCGGACCGCCTCGAGACGGTCGAGCAATGCGATCCAAAACGCTTCGGGCAGCCGCGCGGCGACCGGCACGCTGTAATGCCGCTCGCCGGCGAACCGCATGCACTTGACCGCGTCCTTCTCGGTCATCAGCACCGGCAGGTCGCTGCCGAAGCGCAGGTCCTCGGGCGTGTAGCGATGGTGATCGGCGAACGCATGCGGCACTACGGCGATGCGCTGGCGGCGCAGCGTGTCGAAGAAGCGTTCGGGATCGCCGATGCCGGCGACCGCATGCACGCGCTGCCCGGCGAAGGCCGACAACGGCCGCGCCCGCCCGCCGGCCAGTGGCAGCGCGTGCGCGGTCTCCAGCCGCATCGGCCACTCGCCGAAACCAGGCTCGAGGCTGTCGTCCATGCCGGTGTTGAGCACGCGAAAATCGCAGCGTGCGCCGCGCTCGGCCGGCTCGCGCAGCGGTCCGGCCGGGATCAGGGCGCCGTTGCCGTAACGGCGGCGGCCATCGATCACCTCGATCTCGACGTCGCGCTGCAGGCGGTAATGCTGCAGGCCGTCGTCGCAGACCACGATGTCGCAGCCCGCTTTGATCAGCGCTTTGGCGGCCGCGACCCGGTCGGCGTCGACGCGGACCTTCGCCCCGGTGCGGGCAGCGATCAGCACCGGCTCATCGCCCGACCAGCGCGGGTCGCTGACCGGCTCGACCCAGCGCGGTGTCCCCGCCTCGTCGCGGCCGTAGCCGCGGCTGGCGACGCCGGGCGTCCAGCCCGCGGCCTGCAGCCGCTCGACGATCGCGATCGTCAACGGCGTCTTGCCGCTGCCACCGGCGATCAGGTTGCCGATCACCAGCACCGGCCGCGCGACCTTGCGGGTGCGCAGCCACGCGCGTCGCCAAGCACTGGCGCGGGCGTACACGCGGGCGAGCAAGCGCGCGTGCAACGGTGGGCGGCTGCCGTCGAACCAGTAGTCCGGTGCCTTCACGCGCCCTGCTCCGCCGACGGCTCGGGCTCGCGGAACTGCATGCGATGCAGATGCGCGTACAGGCCGCCGCGCGCGAGCAGTTCGCGATGGGTGCCGTGCTCGACCAGCCGGCCATGATCGAGCACCAGCACCTGGTCGGCATGCTCGATCGTCGCCAGCCGATGGGCGATGACCAGCGTGGTGCGGTCGGGCATCAGGTGCTCGAGCGCGTCCTGCACCAGGCGCTCGGATTCGGCGTCCAGCGCCGCGGTCGCCTCGTCGAGGATCAGGATCGGTGCGTCCTTGAGCATCGCGCGGGCGATCGCCAGGCGCTGCCGCTGGCCGCCCGACAGACGGCCGCCGCGACTGCCGATGCCGCTCTCGAGCCTGCCGGGCAGCTTGTCGACGAACTCCATCGCGTTCGCGCCGCGGATCGCCCCCTCGAGCGCGGCGATCGGCGCGCCCGCCATCTCGCCATAGGCGACATTGGCTGCGACGGTGTCGTCGAACAGCATCACCTGCTGGCCGACCAGCGCGATCTGCCGGCGCACGTCGGCCAGCCGGTAGTCCTCCAGCGGATGGCCGTCGAGCAGGATCTCGCCGGTCTCGTGTTCGTAGAAGCGCGGCAGCAGTTTGATCAGCGTCGACTTGCCGCTGCCCGAGCGGCCGACGATCGCGGTGACGGTGCCCGGACGCGCGACGAAGCTCACATCCTCCAGCGCCGGCTCGGCCTGCCCCGGATAGCGCGCGCCGACGTGGCGGAACTCGATCTCGCCGCGCGCGCGCGCCAGCGGCCGCACGCCCGGGTCGTGCTCGTCGGGCGCATCGAGGATCTCGAACAAGCGCTCGGCCGACGCCACCCCGCGCTGGAGCATGTTCTGCACGTTGGTCAGCTGCTTGAGCGCGGGGATGATCGCCATCATTGCGATCATCAACGCGACGAAGCCGCCTGCGGTCAGCCGGCCCTGCGAGGCTTCATAGCCGGCGATCAAGAGCAGCAACGCCAGACCGATCGAGCCCATCAGCTGGACCACGCCCGAGGAGATCGCGCGCGTCGCCTCGACCTTGAGATTGAGCCGCATGTGCCGCTCGGCGACCTCCGCATAGCGCGCGTTCTCCGCGGCCTGGGCGCCGTAGATCTTCACTTCCTGCTGGTTGCTCAGCGACTGATCGGCGGTCTGCATCAGCATCGCGGCGCTGTCCTGGATGCTGTGGCTGACGCGGCGGTAGCGGCGCGCGACCTTGCCCATGATCCACGACAACGGGGGCGCGATCGCCAGGATGGTCAGCGTGACCTGCCAACTGGTCATCAGCATCACGATCAGCGAAGCGATGATCTGCAGCGACTGCTGCAGCATCACCTTGGCCGCGTCGATCGCGGCCTGCGAGACCTGGTCGCTGTCCGAGCCCAGTCGGACCAGCATCGACGGCACCGGCTCGGCATCGAAGCGCATGCCCGGCAGCCCGAGGTACTTGGCGAGCACGCGCACGCGCAGATCCCGCGCAATGCCGCGCCCGGACTTGGCCATGTTGTAGTCGGCCAGGTAGCCGGCCAGGCCACGGACCACGAACAGCGCGATGATCGCCGCCGGCAACCAGAGGTTCACGCCGGCATTGGCCGACACGAACGTCTCGTCGATGATCGGTTCCATCATCTTGGTGAAGGCGCCGCCGGCGGCGGCCTCGATCAGCATGCCGACCAGCGCGACCGACAGCAGGCCGCGATAGGCGCCGGCGAAAGTCAGCAGCCGGCGGTAGACCGGCCAGGCGCGATCGGCGCGTGTCGCGCCTTGGGGGGGAGAAGCCATGACGTCAACGTTCCTGTGAAGCGGGCTCGGCAACGCGTCCGGCCGTCTGCGGCGCGGTCGCGTTGGCGATGCGGGTGAAGCCCAACTGGCCGAGCGCATCGTAGGCGGTGACGACCGCCTGCCAGGGGGTGCGGGCGTCGGCGCGCAGCAGCACCACGCGCTCGCGGTCGTCGCCGGCGACCTCGACGATCGTGCGCTTGAGCGCGTCGACATCGGTGCGCAGCGCCTCGCGGTCCTGGACGAAGTAGCGGCCATCGGCATTGATCAGCAGCGTCAGCGTATCGCCCCGGGCGTCGTTGCGCTCGCCGGTGGCCTGCGGCAACTCGAGCTTGAGCACCGAGCGCGCGTCGAACGTGGTGGTGATCACGAAGAAGATGATCAGCACCAAGATCACGTCGATCAACGGCACGAGGTTGATCTCGGGCTCGTCGCGCGCGCGCCGGTCGCGGATGCGCATCGCTCAGCCCCGCCCCGGCGCGACGGAAGGCGGGCGGCGCGCCGTGCGCGGGTCGATCGCGTCCATCAGCAGGATCGCCTCGTGCTCCATCGCCACGATGTAGCCGTCGATCCGCGCGCGGAAATGCCGATGGAACATCAGCGCCGGCACCGCGACGATCATGCCCGTCGCCGCGCACACCAGCGCCTTGCCGATGCCGCCGGCGAGCTGGTCGACATCGCCGATGCCGTGGTCCATCACCCCCAGGAACATCTGGATCATGCCCACCACCGTGCCGAACAAGCCCAACAGCGGGCCGGCCGCGGCGATCGTGCCCAGCGCGTTGAGATGGCGCTCCATCGCGAAGGCGACATGGCGGCCGACGTCCTCGACGCGCTCGCGGATCTCCTCGCGCGGCCGGTCACGGACATCGAGCGCCGCCGCCAGCAATGCGCCCAGCGGCGCGGTCGCGCGCAGCGAGGCGATGTGCGTCGGGTCGAGCGCGCCGCGCGCAGCCCAGGCCCGGACTTCCTCGCCCAGCCCGGGCGGCAGCACCGCGCGGCGACGCAGGACCCAGAAGCGCTCGACGATGATTGCCAGCGCGAACGCCGACAGCAGCAGCAGCGGCATCATCGGCCAGCCGCCGGCCTTCACCAGTTCGAGCACGCAAACCCCTTCGGCCACGGGGCCGGTCCACTCGGGCGACTAGGATAACGTAGCGCGACTCAGCCCCCCGCGCCGCGCTCGCTGCGGCGGGCCGCGTCCCAGAGCCGCGGCGTCCGGGTGCGCTCGCCGGCCACGCGGACCCCGCCCTGCCCCAGGCGCACCCGCAGCGCGCCGGCCTCGGCCGTGCCCGGCGTGGCAGCCCCCCCGTGCGTCCAGCGCGCGAGCGCCTGGGCATGTGGATGGCCGAACCGGTTGCCGTGGCCGGACGACATCAGCGCATGCCCCGCCCCGGTCGCGGCCACGAACGCCGGATCCGACGACCCGCTGCTGCCGTGATGCGCGGCGACCACGACGTCCGCCGCCAGCGCTTCGGCGTCGCGGTGCACCAGCAGCCGCTCCACGAGCGTATCGATGTCCCCGGGCAGCAGCGCCGTGCCATAGGCGGTCTCCACGCGCAGCACGCAGCTGGATGGATTGCGGAACGGCGGGAAATACAGATCCGGATGCAGAAAGCGGAACACGACGCCGTCGGCGCGCCAGGCCACGCCCATCAGACACGGCGAAGCCCCCGGTACCCGGTCCCATTGCGGCGCGAACACCACCGGGGCGGCGAAACGCCGCTGCACCGCATCCAGGCCCCCGGCGTGGTCGGCATCGCCATGGCTGACCACGATCGCGTCGAGCCGGCGCACCCCCAGGGCGTGCAGTGCCGGCACCACGACCCGTTCGCCGGCATTGTAGCCATCGGGCATCGCCGGCCCGGTGTCGTAGAGCACCGTGTGGCTGGCAGTGCGGATCAGCACCGCCAGCCCCTGGCCGACATCGAGTACCACCAGTTCGGCCTCGCCGACGCCGGGCAAGTCCCGGTCCGGCCACAGCAACGGCAGCCACAACAGCACGGCGAGCCCCTTGCCCGGCACGCCGCGCGGCAGCAGCAGCCAGAACGCGGCCAGCAGCGCCAGGGGCAGCGCGAGCCGGTGCGGGGCCGGCAGCCACCACAACGCGAACGGCGCGGCCGCGAGCCAGTCGAACAGCCGCCAACTCGGCGCGAACGCCCACGCCGCCAGCCGCCAGGCCCAGTCCCCGGCGCCGGCATGCAGCGCTTCCAGGCCGGTGCCCAGCACCGAAAGCGGCACCACGACCAGGCTCCACCAGGGAATCGCGACCAGGTTGGCCAACGGACCGGCCAGCGACGCCTGGCCGAACAGAGCCGCGGTCAGCGGCAACAGCCCGAGCGTCGCCACCCACTGCGAGGCCAGCAGCCCCCGCGCCGCCGACAGGGCGCGCGCGTCGGGCAGACACCACACCAGCCAGGCAACGCCGGCGAAGCTGAGCCAGAAACCCGCCGACAGCACCGCCATCGGATCGACCAACACGACGGCGGTCGCGGCATAGGCCAGGGCATCGGCGATGCGCAGCCGACGGCGCACCAGCCGGGCGACGACGGCGACCGCGATCATCAACACCGTGCGCACGGTCGGCAGCTCCCAGCCGGCCGCCGCGGCATAGAGGCTGGCGGCGGCCAGCGCGACCAGCGCCGCCGCCTGCGGCCGGGGCAGCAGGCGCCCCAGCGACGGCAGACACCACCACACCGCGGCCGCCAGCAATGCGAACGCACCGCCGACCATGCCGACGTGGAAGCCCGATATCGCGATCAGGTGGGTCAGGCCGGTGGCGCGCAGCGCTTCCCAGTCGAGTTCGCCAAGGCCGCGCGTATCGCCGACCGCCAGCGCCCGGACAAAGCGCGCGGCGTCCCCGTCGACCACCCGCTCGATCCGCTCGGCGGTGCGATGCCGCCAGCGGTCCATGCCGCCGGTCGCTTCGAGCCGCGTCATCGGCTCGCCGGTGCGCAGGTAGCCCACGGCGGTCACGCGCCGCGCCATCGCGTGCTTCTCGCTGTCGATCCAGCCGGGATTGCGCAGGCCGCGTGGCGCGCGGATGCGCGCGGTGAAGCGCCAGCGGTCGCCGGGTTCGAGCGCCAGCCGGCGCGGGTCCGGGGCCGCGTCGCGGGCATCGAACCACGACAACCGCAGCAGCCGGCCGCGCAAGGCCGCAGGCGCCGCATCGGCGTCGACCCGGAACTCGAACCAGGTCCGTTGCGCCTCGTGCACCGGCAGGCCGACCAGGCGCCCCGACACCACGACGTCGCTGCGCGCCATCGCGGCCGGCCACTGCAGCGAGAGCGCGTGCGTCGCCTGCAATCCGCACAGGGCAAGGCCAAGGACGCTCGCGCCTGCCACGCGCAGCGCCACACGCCCGAGGGCCCAGGCCACCGCCCCGAGCGCGAGCAGGCCCCACAGCACCCACATCGGCAGCAGCGCCGGCAACGCGAGACAGACGGTCGCGCCGAGCACCAGCGCCGCGGCGGTCGCGGTGCCGAACGTCGCGGCCGACGGACCCGTCGCGCCGACCTCGATCCGGCCCGATCCACCGCCACTGCTGTCACTGTCGCAGGCGCCTCCATGCGGCCCGGCGACCGCAGCCTCGTCCTGTTCCATCGCGCGCGTCCTGCACTGTCCTGGTGACAGCCTGCGGTGCGGCGCGGCCGCGCGCAGTCCGGCAACGGTGCACCCCGGGGTCGGGAATCGCCGCGTCCGAGCCCGTGCGCACAGGGGGCCGGCACTGACCGGTCCGGCCGGAGGGCGGCACCGGCTTCACCGCGCCCCGCCCCTGCGAGGCTACTGCCGGTAGTACGCCGTCCAGCGCCAGCAGCCGGACTCCCGGACGAACATCAGCGCACCGACGCGCGCTTGGTCGTCGACGCCAGGCGCGATCCGCCAGTTCGGCATCGCACCCTCAGACGAGGCCGCGTAATCGACGAGCGGACGCGAGGCCCTCGGCAGGCCGGCATCGTCGTCGAGCCAGGCCGGGCACGCCGCCAGCAGCGCGGCGCGGTCGAGGGTCTGCACCGGATCGTCGTCCAACAGGCCCGGCGCGTGCAGCGGGAGCCGGGCGTGATCGACCAGGGCGGCACAGTCGCGCCGGGCCAACGCGTCTCGGAATACCGGCCACGCGGCGTCGAACGGGCCCGCCAGACAAGGCGCGGTGGCCGCGCCGGTGCGCGTGCAGGCGTTGGAGGGGGCGCTGTCGGCCACCTGGATCAGCACCTCGGTGTAGTGATGCCCGGTCTCGGCGGGGAACAACGTGCCGCGCACGCGCCGGCAACCAGGCTCGATCCCGCTTGCGCCGCTACCGGCGAGCTGCAGGGCGTCCACCCGCCGTGTGGTCGCGCCGTCCTCGACCTCGATCGGCGCGTCCAGCTGCAGCACCGGCACCCGCACCACCGGATCGTCCGGCGATTCACCGAAGTCCGGCGGGCCCCGCTCCTCGCGCATCGCCACCCGGCCGGTGACGACCGACACTTCGGGCTCGAGGCGATAGCGCACAGGCGCTGCGGGCGCTGGTGCTGACGCGACAGCCGCTGCGGCCTCGGCTTCTGGCGGCACAGGTGGCGCCTGGGCCGGCGCTGCCGGTTGCGGCCCGCAGGCCACGAGCCCGGCCAGGGCCAGCATCCAGGCGAATCTGCAGTTGCGAACGGCCATGCGGCAGGGTCCGAACCGGGCGATGGCCCAGCCTAGAGGCCGGCGCGCCGGCGCGCCAGATCCCCACAGCTGTGCGCCGCACGCACCGGCCGGACTGCGGCCGGCAACGCGTGCCGCGCCGTCATGGCGTGCGGGTCACGTGGCCTTCCTGCCAGCCCTCGACCACCTGGATCGCGCCGACCACGCGCGCCAGTTCGGCGGCCGACAGGCTGGCGATGCTGCGGCCACTGTCGAGCCCGGTCAGGCGTTCGATGGTGCGCTGGTAGGCGTTGGTGTCGTTCTCCACCGGCGGTGCGTAGCGATGGATCGCGTTGTTGATGCTCAGATCGCGATAGCTCGCCCCCTGCAGCAGCGCGCCGATGGCCCGTTCGCCGGTGGCACGATCGGGGAAAACCGCAAATCCGCCCGGCCCTGTGCCCAGGGCGCCATGGGCATTGGCGAAATCGCCGGCGCGGATGTTGCCTGGATTGTGGTTGCGCCAGGCCAGCGTGCCGCCGCTGCGGGTCTCGACCGAACCGTCGGCGTGCGTGATGACGGTATCGCGTCCTTGCGCGCGGGCGCGCGCGCCGCCCTCGCCCGTCGCCGCCGTGGCATCCGGGCCGGACGCGGTGGACGTGGACGACGTGGACGCCCCTCCGCTGGGCACCCGGACGAACTGCCCGGGATGGATGAGGTCCGGGTTCGCCGCCAGGTGCGGATTGGCCTGCAGCAGCGCCGGCAGGCCGACGCCATGCCGGCCGGCGATCCCCGACAGGGTATCGCCGTCGCGCACGGTCAACGTGGTGCTCGCCCCTGCCGGCAGCGCGACGGTGTCGCCAGGATGGATCCGGTCGGGCGCCGCGGACAAGCGTGGATTGGCCGCCAGCAGCGCATCGAGCCCGATGCCATGACGATGCGCGATGCCCGACAGGGTGTCACCGGCGACCACCGTGACCTGCCCACCGCGCGGAGCCGGCGATGGATCGGGCGCGGGAGCCGGCGCGTCCGGCGTCGACGGCGGCGCGACCGGCGCCCCGCTGGGGCGGCGGATCGCGATCGCGTTGCCCAGGTCGTACGGGGCCACGTTGACCGCATTGCTCTGATTGCCGCCGAGCAAGTGCACGGTGTCGCCCTCGACCCGATCGACGAAGCCGACATGGTTCGGGAACACGACCACGTCGCCGCGCTGGATCTCGGCGCGCGGCACCGCGTCGCCCCAGTTCGCCCACTCGCGTGCGCGGTAGGCCTCGTTGGCGATCGGATGACCCGCCGCCTTCATCACGAAGGCGACGAACGAGCCGCACCAGGCGTTGTCGCGGCCGCTGTCGTCCTTGCCCCAGAAGCCGGACGCGGCGTGGTACTCCATGATCCGCGGGTTCGCGCGCGTCCCCGAGACCTCGGCCTGTCCGAGCTCGCGCTCGGCGATGGTCATCCAGTCAGCGCCGCCGTCGTTGGCCGCCGGCAACTGCGCGCGGATGCTCGGGTGCACGCTCGACAACGGCTCGGAGCTGGCATGCGCCGCCGGTGCCGCGGTCCCGGCGACCGGTTCGGGAATCGACAGTGTCTGGCCGCCGGCGATCCGATCCGGATCGCGGACCTGCGGATTGGCGGCGAGCAGCGCATCGACGCTGACACCATGCTGCTGCGCGATGGCCGAGAGCGTGTCGCCCGGACGGACGGCGTAGTCGCTGCCGGCACTGCGGTTGGCGTGGCTGGAAAGCGATGAGACGGCATTGACCATGGCAGCAGGCTCGCAACGCGATAGCACCACCCTCGGCGACCCGCACAGCCGGCACAATCCGGGGCCGACCCCAGCCCGGGTCGACCCCAGGAGCGCAGGCGTCATTGCAGGCATGGCAGCATGCGGGCCCCGCCTCAGTTCCACACCGATGCCAGATCCCGTGCTCCGCAGCTTCGCTCCCGTCGTCGGCCCCGGCGCACGCGTGCTGGTGCTCGGCAGCATGCCGGGCGTGGCCTCGTTGGAGGCCAGTCGCTACTACGCGCATCCGCGCAACCTGTTCTGGCCGATCATGGGCGCGCTGTTCGACGCCGGACCCGAACTGCCCTACGCGCAGCGGCTGGCGCGCCTGCAACAGGCAGGGATCGCTTTGTGGGACGTCGCTGGCGAATGCGTGCGGCCGGGCAGCCTGGATGCCCGGATCGAGGCCGGCAGCGTCGTCGCCAACGACATTGCCGGCCTGCTGGCGGCCCATCCGGGCATCGACCGCATCCGCTTCAACGGCAGCGCCGCGCAGACCCTGTTCCGTCGCCACGTGCTGCCGGCACTGCTGCGCGTCCCGGACTTGGCGCGGCTGCCCTCGACGAGCCCGGCGCATGCGGCGCTGCGGTTCGACGCCAAGCTCGCCGCCTGGCGCACCGGCCTGTGCGACGCCTGACCGGCCGTGGGCGCGCGCCCGTCGCCAACGCGAGAGCGCGACTGCCGCGATGCGGATCGCCGGCACACGCGCAGCTCTCCGATCCGCGGACGCGGCGCTTTCCCAAGCGCGTTCTCTTCGTTTCCCATACGCGCTCGCCGGGCCCTGCGCTATGGTCTGTTCAAGTCACACAGGGAGCCAATGATGCATCGCATCCGAACGCTGGCGTTGCTTGGCGCATTGGGTTGCGGCGCCAGCGCCGCGCAGGCCGAGACCACCAGCGCCTGTCCGCAGTTGCCGGTCATCGCCAACGTGCAGTGGATCGTGCAGGAGAGCGACGATTTCGTGTTCTGCCGCGCGATCGAGTTCGACACCCAGCGTCAGCCGTTCGCAGTGGCGATCGGACGCACGCCGACCTTCCAGCCGCGCCGGGGCGAACGGATCGGCCAACCGATCCGCATCGACGGGCTGTCGGCGTGGTGGCACGCACCGCAGAACGACCTGACCAGCGCCATCGTGCGCGAGACGCTGCTGGAGCTGGCCTCGGGCGACTACGCCCACATCATCGTGCGGGCCGACGACCCGGCGCAGCTGGCACGCACGCTGCGCCAGGTCGAACAGTTGGAATTCGCCGACGTGCGCCTCGGCAACTGAGAGGGCGTGCCTGGGGCCGGCTTTAGAACCGGCCCTCCTGGAAATCCACGAAGGCCTGCATCAGTTCTTCGCGGGTGTTCATCACGAATGGGCCGTGGCGGGCCACCGG
Organism: Luteimonas sp. TWI382; assembly: GCF_039674545.1. Classification (NCBI taxonomy): domain Bacteria; kingdom Pseudomonadati; phylum Pseudomonadota; class Gammaproteobacteria; order Lysobacterales; family Lysobacteraceae; genus Luteimonas; species Luteimonas sp. TWI382. Next base: position 135,166 of record NZ_JBDJNS010000005.1, on the reverse strand, counting down.
CTCGCGCAGCGGACGACCGCCCACGACGATCAGCTTTGCGCCGTCCTCACCGGCGCGCAGTTGCAGCCGCGCGCCGCCGCCGAGCACGCCCAGCTCCTGCGCGGCGAGCGGGCGCATCTGTTCGCCCTCGCCCACCGTCGTCTGGCCTTCGTAGACGTAGGCGAAGACGTTGTGACCTTCGGGCAGGTCGAACGCCCAGGCGCTGCCCGGCGCCAGCGCGATGTCCAGATACAGCGGCTCGGTCGCCGGCTGCGCGATCGGGCCAGCGGTGCCGTCCACGCTGCCGGCGATGAGCTTGACCGTCACGCCGGGCGCAGGCTCGACCACCGGCAGCCGCTCGGGCGCGAACTCCTGGTAGCGCGGCGCGGTCATCTTCTCGCGCGCGGGCAGGTTCACCCACAACTGGAAGCCACGCATCCGTCCGGCCTGCTGCTCGGGCATCTCCGAATGCACCACGCCGCGCCCGGCGGTCATCCACTGCACGCTGCCGGGGACCAGCAGGCCCTCGTTGCCGTGGTTGTAGCGGTGGCGCATGCGCCCGTCGAGCATGTAGGTCACGGTCTCGAAGCCGCGGTGCGGGTGCTCAGGGAAGCCGGCCAGGTAATCCTCGGCGCGATCGGTGCCGAACTCGTCGAGCATCAGGAACGGATCGAGATCGGGCAACTGCGGCGTGCCGATGACGCGGGTGAGCTTGACGCCGGCACCGTCGCTGGCGGGCATGCCGCGCACGGTGCGCACGACGCGGGCAGTCTGGGAGGCAGTCATCGGGAACTCCGGTCAGGGTCGGAATGCACACGATGCGGGTGCGACAGGCCAATTCCATCGGCGCGGATGGAACGCAAGGTTTCCGCCGGCACCACGCGCAGCGCATCGTCGTCATGACGGGCCAGGTCCATCCCCGGCCGCATCGCCGAGGTCCATGACCGGGCGCGATCGCACGCCCGGCCGCGTCAGCGCGCGGTCAAGCGCCAGGCACGATGGATGCGCGGGTTGCGCTCGAAGTCGGGCGCGATCGTCGCCGGCGTAATGTCCTCGCAGTGCGCGAATGCAGCCACGGCTTCGGCATCGAGCCGGAACCGGCGGAAATTGTTGGAGAAATACAGCGCGCCGCCCGGCGCCAGCCGCGCAACGGCCGCGCGCAGCAGCCGGACGTGCTCACGCTGGATGTCGAAATCCTTGGCCCGCGCCGAGTTGGAGAACGTCGGCGGGTCGCAGAAGATCAGGTCGTACTGCGCGGTCTCGGCCTCCAGCCACTGCAGCGCGTCGGCATGCACCAGCCGGTGCCGCGCGCCGCCCATGCCGTTGGCGGCGAGATTGTCCGCGCACCACTGCAGGTAGGTCGCCGACAGGTCGACGGTCGTGGTCGTACGCGCACCGCCAGCCGCGGCATGCACGGTCGCGGCCCCGGTGTAGCCGAACAGGTTGAGAAAGCGCGTGTCCGCCGCCTCCTCTGCGATGCGCAGGCGCATCGGGCGATGGTCGAGGAACAGCCCGGTATCGAGATAGTCGAACAGGTTCACGCGCAGACGCACCTGACCCTCGTCGACCAGCATGAACGCATGGCGCGCGTCGAGGCGGCCGTACTTGCTGCCGCCCTTGCCGCGGCTGCGGGTCTTGATCGCGATGCGCTCGCGCGGCATGCGGAACACCTCGCGGGCCGCGCTCAGCACGTCGCCGAAGCGGCGCCGGGTCGTGGCTTCGGGAATCTCGGCCGGCGCGGCGTACTCCTGGACGTGCAGCCACAGCGGCGCGCCGTCGGCGGCCGGATCGGATGCGGACTGGATATAGACGTCGATCGCGGCCGCGTACTCGGGCAGGTCGGCGTCGTAGACGCGATAACAGGTCACCGCTTCGCGCTCGCGCCAGGCCTTGAACCTGCGCAGGTTCTTGCGCAGGCGGTTGGCAACCATCGTCGCGCCTTCGCTCAGCGCCTGCGGCGCGTCGTCGACCTCGCGCTGGGGCGGGCGCACCGGATCGCAGACGATCAGGCTGCACTCCAGCGCACCGTTGAAGACCTGATACTTCTTCTTGGCGCGCAGGCCGGTGGCGTGCGCGAGTTCGGCATCGCCGCACAGCAGGCTCGCGCGCCAGTCCGGCACCGCGCGCGCCAGCGCATTGCCGAGACTGCGGTAGAGCGCAGCATCGGCAGCCAAACGGGCATCGTAGGGCGGATTGCAGACGACCAGGCCGCGCGGCGCGGCGGCATCTGCTGCGACATCGTCGGACGGCGCGGACGCCGGCGGCGCCTGCAGGGCGACAACGTCGCCGACCTGCCAATCGATCGCATCGCGCAGCCCGGCCGCGGTAGCGTTCTCGCGGGCGGCATGGATCGCGTGCGGGTCGAGGTCGCGGCCGAAAAACGCCTTGCGCAGGCGCTCGCGGCCGCTGCGCTCGCGTGCCAAGGCCTCGTCGCACAGGGTCCGCCAATGCCCGGCGTCGAAGCCGTGCCAGCGGCTCGGGGCGCGGCCTGCGGTCGCCGCGCCGCCATCCCGTGCCAGGCCCGGCGCGACATCGGCGGCCATCAGCGCGCCTTCGATCAACAGCGTGCCGCTGCCGCACATCGGGTCGAGCAGTGCGCCGCCCGCGGCGTACAGCGCCGGCCAGCCGCCGCGCATCAGCACCGCGGCGGCGAGGTTTTCCTTCAGCGGCGCCTCGCCCTGGGCGCGGCGCCAGCCGCGTCGGTGCAACGGCCCACCGCCCAGGTCCACCGAGAGCAGCGCGCGCCCCTTGCGCACCACCAGGCTCAGGCGCAGGTCCGGCGCCTCGACATCGACATCCGGGCGCGCACCAGTGGCCTCGCGCAGGGTGTCCACGATCGCATCCTTGACCCGCTGCGCGGCGTAGCGCGCATGGGTGATCGCGCTGCCCGAGACATGGGCATCGATCGCCAGCGTCATCGACGGGTCGAGATGGGCCGCCCAGTCGACCGCGCGCGCGCCGGCGTACAGCGCGTCCTCGTGGTCGCAGGCGTAATCGGCGATCGGCCACAACACCCGGCTGGCGAGCCGCGACCACAGCACCGCGCGCTGCGCGTCCTGCAGCGTGCCTTCGGCGTTGACCCCGGCGACGGTAGCGGTGGCCTGGACCGCGCCCAGCGCGAGCACCTCATCGACGAGCAGGTATTCCAGGCCCTTGGCGCAGGAGACGAAGAATTTCACGGACAGGCGGTCCACAACGAAAGGGAAAAGGAGGATGCGGCGCACGCCGCACGCGTGCGCATCGCCAGCAGCCGCGCCGGATCCTCGGCGGCCGCAGCGATGACCACGGATCGGGAATGGCGTGCAACGGACGGCACGACGATGGCGCGCAAAATACCACAGGGCCCTGCTCGCCTCGGCTGCAGGGCGATACGACGCGCAGGCCGCCAGCCATCGCGAAGACGACCGCGGCGCGCACCTGGAGACCGCAGCGCGGTCACGCAGCCGACCGTCCCGCGCAACCCGGCGCCCCGGCCGATGACGCGCGTGCGGCCCGATCGTCACGGCCGGCGTCGTCGACGCGATCGAGGCCGACATCGGGCCGCTGGACGTGCTGGTCAACAACGCGGGCTACGGCCACGAGGGTGTGCTGGAGGAATCCGCAATGGACGCGTTGCGCCGGCAGTTCGACGTCAACGTGTTCGGCACGGTCGCGATGATCAAGGCCGTGCTGCCCGGGATGCGCCGGCGGCGGCGCGGACACATCGTCAACATCACTTCGATGGGCGGTTTCATCACGATGCCTGGCATCGCCTACTACTGCGGCAGCAAGTTCGCGCTGGAAGGTATTTCCGAGGCACTGGGCCAGGAGGTTGCGCCCCTGGGCATCCACGTCACCGCGGTTGCGCCCGGGTCGTTTCGCACCGATTGGGCGGGCCGCTCGATGGTGCGCACGCCGCGCAGCATCGCCGACTACGACGCGCTGTTCGACCCGATCCGCGAAGCGCGCCGGTCCAGGAGCGGCCACCAGCCGGGCGACCCGGCCAAGGCCGCGCGCGCCATCCTGGCCATGCTCGACGCGCCGCGTCCGCCGACGCACCTGCTGCTGGGCAGCGATGCACTCGACCTGGTGCGCGGCAAGCTCGCCACTCTCGAAGCCGAACTGGCCGCCTGGGAGACGGTGACCCGATCGACGGACGGCTGATCGCCGCGCCTCGCCCCCCCGCAGCCTGGTGTTCGGCGCAAGCCCTGCGCGCGCCGCCCTAGAGCCGCACCAGCAACTCGGCAAAGGCCTGCGCCGAGGCCGCGACGTGCGCGCCCAGGCGGTGGTCGTCGTCGACCAGCAGCAGCCGACCCCGGCGCGCGCGGGTCCAGTCGACGACATCGGCGGCCGGGATCAGCTCGTCGTGCCAGCCATGGATCACCGACAGCGGCACCTCGGCGGCCTGCAACGGATGCGCGGCGTCGAGCCGGACCGGCGGCGCCATCAGGAACAGCGCCGCGACCGGCACCCGTTGCGAGACGTGCCCGGCGATCCAGGCGCCCAGGCTGGAGCCGGCCAGCACCAGCGGGCCGCGCGCGGCGGCGGCGGTCGCGGCCTGCATCAGCCGCTCGATGCGCGCGGCAACATCGCCCAGCGGGCTCACCTCGCGCCGCGCGTCCAGATCGGTGTAGTCGGGCCGCTCGTGGGTCCAGCCCAGCGCCTCGGCCGCCTGTGCCAGCGCGGTCACCTTGGTCGCGTCCGGCCCGCTCTCGAAGCCGTGCGAAAGGATGCAGTGGCCTCGCATCGGCATGCGCCGCGCGCTCATGCGGCGGCCTCCCAGTGCACGGCGTCGCCGACGCGCAGCGTGCCGCCTTGCACGATCCGCGCGCACAGCCCGCCCATGCCGCGCATCGCGTTGTAACCGCCCGCCCCCAATGCGGTCTCCATGCGCGAGCACGGGTCGCAGGGATCGGTGCCTTCGAACACGACCTCGCCGATCCGAAAGCGCCGGCCCTTGAACGCGATCAGCGGAATGCCCGAGACCACCAGGTTGCGGCGCAAGGTCATCGGCGCGACGGCGTCCCGGCCGCTGAATGCAGCGATCGCCGGCAAGTGCTCGGCCTGGATCAGGGTGGCGCCGCGCTTGCCGCTGCCACCGGCGTAGCGGTCGCCGGCCAGGCCTGCGCCCGCATGTGCCTGCGCGGTCTCGACGACCGTCATCGGCACATCGCGTGCCGGACGCAGGCCGATCCAGTCGAGCCGGCCGGCGCGGGGAAACTGCGTCATCAAGGCGTGGAGCGGGGAATCGGCGGGCGGAAGTCTCATCGCGGCAATGGTAGCCCGGAACGCCTTTCGGACACGCGCACGTGCCAAGTCCAACAGTGCGTTCGCGCCGTGCGATCCGGGCTACCATCCGCGCCATGTCCACCGCCGCGCCCTTCTCGACCATCGTGCAGCAGCCGCTGCCCTACGTGGACCGGCTGCCGCGACGTGCGCGCACCGACATCGCGCTGGTGGTGATCCACTGCACCGAGTTGCCGGACCTGGCGACCGCCCGCAATTACGGCGAGCGCGTGCTCTACGCGGCCGGCACCGGCAACAGCGGACATTGGTACATCGACCGCGACGGCACGATCGTCGAGTACGTGCCCGCCGAGCACGTCGCCCACCATGTGCGCGGCCGCAACGCCGAATCGGTGGGCATCGAGCTGGTCAACCGCGGGCGCTTCCCGCACTGGCTCGACTCGCGCCATCAGGCGATGGACGAGCCCTATACCGACGCGCAGATCGAGGCCCTGGTGGCGTTGCTGCGGCAGCTGTGCGACACGTTGCCGTCGCTGCGCGAGATCGCCGGCCACGAAGACCTCGATGTCGAGCAGGTGCCGGCCAGCGACGATCCGCAGCGCCGTGTACCGCGCAAGCGCGACCCCGGCCCGCGCTTCCCCTGGGACAAGGTGCTGGCGCAGGTGCCGTTGCGGCGCGCCGTCGCCTGAACGACGCGATCGGGGCCGGGCATCGGACGCCCCCTATAATCGTCCGCCCGGTGCCGCCCGCCACGACCCTGCCGCGATGACCCCGCCCGTTTCGGAACTGATCGACCTGCTTTCGCTCGAGCGCCTCGAGGACAATCTGTTCCGCGGCCAGAGCCGCGACATCGGCACCAAGTACGTGTTCGGCGGCCAGGTGCTCGGCCAGGCGCTGTCGGCCGCGCAGGCGACGATGACCGCGCCGCGCCCGGCGCATTCGCTGCATGCCTATTTCCTGCGCGCCGGCGATGTCGACGCGCCGATCGTCTACGACGTCGACCGCACCCGCGACGGTGGCAGCTTCTCGGTGCGCCGCGTCACCGCGATCCAGCACGGCAAGGTGATCTTCTTCTGCGCGGCCTCGTTCCAGGAGGCCGAAGCCGGCGCCACGCACCAGTTGACGATGCCCGAAGTGCCCGCGCCCGAGGACATCGCCCCGCAGGACCCGCTGCCGGCCGAAGTGCTGGCCCGACTGCCGGTCAAGGTCCAGCGCTGGCTCGACCGCAGCGGCCCGTTCGAGTTCCGCCACGTATATCCGCGCGACGAATTGCAGCCGCCCAAGCGCCCGCCGTTCCAGCAGGTGTGGTTCCGGCTGTCGGAGCGCGTCGGCGATGCGCCCTCGCTGCACCGTGCGCTGCTGGCCTACGCCTCCGACTTCCACCTGCTCGGGACCGCGACCTTCCCGCACGGCATCAGTTACTACCAGCCGAACGTACAGATGGCCTCGCTCGACCACGCGCTGTGGTTCCATCGTCCGTTCCGGGTTGACGAGTGGCTGCTGTATTCGCTCGACAGCCCGAGCGCACAGGATGCGCGAGGGCTGGCCCGCGGCCAGATCTTCGACCGCACAGGGCGCCTGGTCGCCAGCAGCGCGCAGGAAGGCATGATCCGCGTGCGCCCCGACGCACCGCCGGCCCCGGCGGCCGACTGACATGCGCCAGGTCTTCTCCAGCGCGCGCCTGGAAAACGTCGAGCGCGTCGCCGAGATGCTGCGCGCCGAAGGCATCGAGGTGCAGATCAGCAACGGCCGCTCCTACAAGGGCAACCGGCGCGGCACCTTCAGCTATCGCGACCAGGCCGCCGGCCCCCGCCCCGCGGTCTGGGTGACGCGCTCGGAGGACCAGCCGCGCGCCCGCGCGCTGCTGCGCGACACCGGCCTGCTGCAGACCCAGCCCTCGACGCGCAGCTACCTGACGCAGGGCGAACTGACGTTCGCGGCCGACAACGCACCGCCGCCCCGCCGGGGCCTGAGCCGGGCGGCGAAGATCCGCTACGCATTGCTGGGCGGCGCAGTCGTGGTGATCGGGCTGTCCTGGTGGTCGCGGCCGTCACCCGAGGCACCGGCGCCGGCACCCGCCGCCACGCCGGTCGCCGAGCAGGGCCCGGCGCTGGACATGCTGCCGCAGACGGTCGAGGCCGGCGTATTCCGCATCCCGGTGCCGCAGGCGTTGGTCGCGACGGTGCTCACCGATGCGCTGCGCGCGCAATCGGGCCCGGTCTGCGTGGCCGTCGACGGCGATACCCCGACCGCCCCGCTGCTGGCCGAGCTCGAGGCCGGCTATGCGCAGGTGCTGCCAGCCTCGGCATGCACGGGCGGCGACGGCCAGGCCGCGTGGCTGGAAGTACGCAACTACCGCACCGACGGCTCGGGCCGGGGCACAGTGGAGTTGTCGAGCGGGGGCACCGACGCCGCCCAGGGCGTGATCACGCACACCTTCGACGTCCAGCGGCAAGGCCGCGACTGGCACTTCGCGCCGGCCAAGTAGCCGGGACTCGTCGCCGGTCGCTGCGCGCGGCCGCCGGGATGGGGCATGATCGGCGGGTCGGTCACATCCGGCCACCGGGCTGCGTCCTGGTCAGATCCTCCGCTGGAAGCGACCGATGTCCGCGATTGCCGTCGACCCGAGCCTCGAAGACCGGATCCACCTGGAGCTGCCCGCCGCGCGCGACGGCGACCAGGCCGCGTACGGTCGCATCGTGCGGCTGAGCCAGAACGCGACAACCGCGATCGCCCTGGCGATCACCCGCGACGTGCAGGCCAGCCAGGACATCGCCCAGGAAGCCTACTTCAAGGCCTGGCAGCAGCTCGGGCGGCTGCAGAACCCCACCAGCTTCCTGCCGTGGCTGCGCCAGATCACCCGCAATCTCGCGCGCGATCACCTGCGCGCGCGCCGCGACCGGCTGGTCGCCGGCGAGGCTGCGGAGCTCGCGATCGCGCAGGCCGCCGATCCCGATGGCTGTCCGATGCAGCAGATCATCGACGACGAGAGCGGGCGCGTGGCCGCCGACCTGATCTCCGAATTGCCCGACGACAGCCGCGAAGTGTTGTTGCTGTACTACCGCGAGGGCGGCAATTCCCGCCAGGTCGCCGCCCTGCTCGGTCTGTCGGATGCGGCCGTGCGCAAGCGCCTGTCGCGCGCGCGACGCAGCCTGCGCGAGGACCTGATGGCGCGCTTCCGCGAGTTCGCGACGAGTTCCGCGCCTGGCACGGCGTTCACGCTGCTCGTGACCGCAGGCCTGATGAGCTTCGCCAAACCCGCCACGGCGGGCACCGCCGCGGGCGTCGCCGCCGGCGCTGCATTCGGCACGAGCATCGCGGGCAAGGCGGCGCTCGGCAGCGCCAGCGCGCTGGGCGCGGCCGGCGTCTCGCTGGTCTTCGGCGGCCTGACGCTGTGGCTGTGCCGGAAGATGGTCGCGCGCTATGCCGACACCGAGGCCGAGCGCCGGGCGATCCTCAAGCTCTACGACAGATGGTTCGTGTGGGGCTCGCTGGCCGGCGGCCTGCTGAGCGCCGGCATCGGCTTCATGACGGCCAGCAGCCGCATCGCGGACGGCTGGATCCTGCTGTCGGTCGCGATCGCGCTGTTCCTCTACAACTATCCGCTCCTGACCAGCATGCCGCGCCTGATGAATCCGCTGATTGCGCGCGACATCGCACGCGATCCCAAGGGCGGCGCGCGGCGTGCACTGGGCTATCGCCTGATGTTCGGCTCCAGCGGCCTGATCCTGACGAATGTCGGCCTGATCGGCGTGCTGCTGATCTTCTGGCTCAGGACGGCCTGATCGGACACACGCGCGACGCAGGCCGGTGTCGCGTGGCGCGCGCCGTCCATCGAAGATTCGCGGTCGCCCCGATCCGCACGAAGAAGTCCGTCCGCCGCTGAAACAGGAGAGGCCGCGCAGTGCGCGGCCTCTTGCTGACGACTTGTTCTGCCGACTCAGCGCTGCGGACGCGCCGGACGCAGTTCCTCGCGGCTGAGGAAGCCGTCGCGGTTGTCGTCCAGCCAGTCGAAGCGTCCGGCCAGTCGCGGCATCTTCTCGGCGACTTCGACGCGGCTCAGCTTGCCGTCGTTGTTGAGGTCGGTCTCGCGGAACTTCGCATCGAAACGACGCTCGCCCTCGGCGCGGCGCTCCGCGGCCTTCGCGATGTGCCAGGTACGCAGTTCGCTGCGGGTCAGATAGCCATCGCGGTTGGTATCGATGGCATCGAAGTTGGCGACCAGATCGAAGCCGTCGCCCTTGTGCGAACGCGCGCCGGGCCCGCGCTGCGGGCGTTCGCCGCGTGCCGCCGCCGGCGGCTCCGCGCGCGGTGCGTCGCCACGTGCCGTACGTTCGGCGCGGTGCGCGTCGCGACGTGCCTGCATGGCCTGCTGCGCAGCCTGCGCTTCGGCGCGGCTGATGCGGCCGTCCTTGTCGATGTCGAATCGCGCGATCGCGTCGACGCGATCGCCGCCGTGACCGCGCATGCCGTGGCCGCGATGACGCTCGCCGTCGGGCTTGGTCGCCTGCGTGCCGGCTGCAGGGTTCTGCGCAGCCGCAGCGCCGATGGTGGTGATGGAGAGTGCCGCCAGCAGTGCGGTGGTGATGAGGCGCTTCTTCATGTTGATATCCCGTTGCCGCGGCACCGTGCCGCTATGCAGGGATCAACGCGCCGGCCATGCGATCCGTTGACGCGGCGTCGGCCTGGTTCAGCCGGCAGCCGGCGAACCGGTCGCGCCGCCTGCGACGCGCGTCGGTATCCTCGCCGCATGCACGACGCCCCGCCGCCCGATCCCGCCCCCGACGCTGCGGCCAGCGATCTGCGCCTGTTCCACACGGCGCCACATGCCTGCGGGTACTGGCCTGAACGCGAAGCCCGTGATCTGGTGCTCGACCCGCACGATCCCCGCCTGGCCCATGTCTACACCCAGGCCCTGCGCTGGGGCTTCCGCCGCTCAGGCGACATCGTCTATCGCCCGCACTGCGCGCACTGCCGCGCGTGCGTGGCGGTGCGCATTCCGGTCGAGGACTTCACGCCCAACCGCAGCCAGCGCCGCGCACTCGCGCGCAATGCCGACATCGAATCGCGCGTGGTGCCGGCCGAACGCAACGACGAGCGCCTGGCGCTGTACCGGCGCTATCTCGTCTCGCGACATCCGGCCGGCGGCATGGACGACCATGGTGCGCACGAGTTCGACCAGTTCCTGATCGGCAGCTGGAACGAGGGCCGCCTGCTGGAACTGCGCCTGCACGGGCAGCTGGTGGGGGTTGCTGTGACCGATCTCATCGAGGATGCGCTGTCGGCCGTCTACACTTTCTACGACCCCGACTTCGTGTCACGCGGCCTCGGCACACTGGCGATCCTGCGCCAGATCGCCTGGGCGCAGCGCGACCGCAGGCGATACCTGTATCTCGGTTACTGGATCGAAGGACACCGCAAGATGGACTACAAACGCAATTTCCAGCCGCTCGAAGGCTTCGATGGACTCCAGTGGCGCGCGATGACGGCGTGGGCACGATGAGGCGCGGCATGCTCTGGCTGCTGCTCGTCGTCGTCGCGCTGGGACTGGCCGCCTGCGTCCGGGTGCATGTGCACGGCGACCGCCCGACCACGGCCTCGCCGCCCGCGCCGGCCGCCGGCGCGCTGCGCATCGCGACCTACAACACCTCGCTCAACAGCGACGCACCCGGCGGCCTGCTGCAACGCCTGCAGGGTGACGACGCGGGCGCGCGCAAGGTCGCCGCCGTGCTGCAACGGGTGCGCCCGGACATCGTGCTGCTCAATGAGTTCGACTACGTCGCCGACGGCAGCGCGGCGACGCTGTTCCAGTCCCGCTGGCTCGAGCGCACACAACCGGGCGGCGGCGCACCGCTGCACTATCCCTACCGCTACCTCGCGCCGGTCAACACCGGTGTGCAGAGCGGGCTGGACCTCGACGGCAACGGCACGGTCGGCGGCGAGGGCCGCGACCGCGGCAACGACGCCTGGGGCTACGGCCTGCATCCGGGCCAGTACGGCATGCTGCTGCTCTCGCGCTATCCCATCGACGCCGAGGCCGCGCGCACGTTTCAGTTGCTCAAGTGGAGCGCGATGCCCGATGCGCAGCGCCCGCGCGACCCGGCGACCGGCGCGCCGTTCCATCCCGACGCGGTGTGGGCGCAGCTGCGACTGTCGTCCAAATCGCACTGGGACGTGCCGGTGCGCACGCCCACCGGCGTGCTGCACGTGCTCGCCTCCCATCCCACGCCACCGGCGTTCGACGGGCCGGAGAAGCGCAACGTTGCGCGCAACCACGACGAGATCCGCTTCTGGCAGGACTATCTGTCGCCGGGCGCGCACGACTGGCTGTGCGACGATGCGGGGCGCTGCGGTGGCCTGGCCGCCGGTGCCCGGTTCGTGATCCTGGGCGACCTCAACAACGACCCGGTCGACGGTGCCGGTGCGCACGAGGCGATCGTCGGTCTCCTCGAACACCCGCGCGTGTTGCGGATGGCCACGCCGCGCAGCGAAGGCGCGGTCGAGGCGGCCGCGCGCGATGGCGGCGCCAATCTCGAGCACCGCGGCGCGGCCGCGCACGACACCGGCAGCTTCGGCCCGCGGGTGGGCAACCTCCGGCTCGACTACGTGCTGCCGTCGGTGGGCCACGTCCCGCTCGCCAGCGGCGTGTTCTGGCCGCCCAGCGACACCCCGCATGCCGAGATCGTCGACGGGACCGACCACCGCCTGGTCTGGGTGGACGTCGCCGACGGCGGCTGACGGCCGGCCATTGCGTCCCGGCCAAGCGCCGTGCGGCGATCGCGACAGTGCGACCGCCGCCATGCTGGCGATCACGGCGCCGCCCGTGCACCATCGGGGGATGCCGCCCGCCGCACCGCCCCGCCAGCACGAGTCCTGCGCCCGATGAGCACGGGGCTGTTCCGCGACGAGGTGCTGCGCGCGCGCCGCGAGGCCTGGCTCGGCACCGTGAGCCTGCCGGTGCCGCGCCGCGGCTGGCTGCTCGCCGCGCTCGGTGGCGCTGCGCTGCTGGTGATCGCCGCGACGCTGGCGTTCGGCAGCTTGCACCGGACGGTGCGCGCCTCGGGCACGCTGCAACCCGCCGAAGGCCTGCAGCGTGTGCAGGCGCCCGAGGCCGGCGTCGTCGTCCGCGTCCACGTGACCGACGGCGCGATCGTCGCAGCCGGAGATCCCTTGCTCGACATCGCGGTCGATCGCGACCTCGCTGATGGTGGCGCGCCACTGTCGGCACGGGTGGCCGAGAGCCTGGAGGCCGAACGCACGCGCCTGCGCGCGGCGCTGCAGACCTTCGACGTTGCGCAGCCGGCCCGCGAAGCCGACCTGCAGGCGCGGCTGGCGACGCTGGTCGACGAGGCCGGCTCGGCGCGCGACGAGATCGCGCTGCGCGAGCGCCAGGCCGCCAATGCCGAAGATGTGTTCGCACGGCTGCAGCCGTTGCGCGAGGCGCGGATCGTCAGCGAGGTCCAGGTCCAGCAGTACGAGAACCAGGCCCTGGAAGCGCGCGCCGCGCTCGGCGCTGCCCGGCGTGCGGGCCTGGAGGCCGAGCGCCGGCTCGCCGATGGACGTCGCAGCCTGCGCGAGCAGGCACTGTCCCAGGCCAACGAGCGCGGCACGCTGGCCCAGGCGTTGGCCGACCTGGACCGTGGCGATGCCGAGAACCGCGCACGCGGCACGATCCGGCTGCGCGCCCAGCGCCCGGGCGTGGTCAGCACCTCGGGGTTGTCGATCGGCAGCCCGGTGGCCGCGGGCGAGCCGTTGCTGACGATCGTGCCCAATGACGCGCGCTTCGTCGCCGAACTGTGGGTGCCCGCGCAGGCGGTCGCGCACCTGGCGCCGGGGCAGCGCGTGAAGATGCGCTACGACGCCTTCCCGCACCGTCGTTACGGCCAGCAGCCGGGCACGATCGTCAGCGTGGCCCGTGCTGCACAGTCCGCACCGCCACATGCGCGCACCGGCGCCGACGCCAGCGTGCCGCTGTACCGCGTGCTGGTGCGGCCCGACCATCAGAACGTACCAGGCGCTGACGCCGCGTTGCGCACCGATATCGGGGTCGACGCCGACTTGATTCTCGAACGCCAACGGCTGTACCAGCGCCTGTTCGGCGATCGCTTCGCCCGCCCCACCGCCGCCCGAGCCGACTGATGGCCCTGTCTTCCCGTCGACGCGTGCCCGTCGTGCAGCAGAACGAGATCGCCGAATGCGGGCTGGCCTGCCTGGCGATGGTCGCGGTGCATCACGGCCACGATCTCGACCTGGCGGCGATGCGCCGGCGGTTTCCGATTCCGATCCAGGGCGCGAGCCTGTCGCGGCTGATGGCGATCGCCCGCGAGCTCGGTCTCGAAGCGCGCCCGTTGCGCACCGAACCCGAGCATCTGCACACGCTCCAGGCGCCGTGCGTGTTGCACTGGGACCTCAATCATTTCGTCGTGCTCGTGCGCGTGTCGCGCGGCCAGGCGCTGATCCACGATCCGGCACGCGGCGCGGTGACGATGCCGCTGGCCGAACTGGGCCGGCACTTCACCGGCGTGGCGCTGGAACTGACGCCAGCCGCCGATTTCGCCCCGGTCTCCGACCGTACCCGCGTGCCGCTGCGCGCGCTGTTCGGCCGAATCTCCGGCATCGGCCCGGCGGCGACGCAGATCCTGCTGCTGGCGCTGTCGCTGGAACTGTTCACGCTGCTGCTGCCCCTCGCCCTGCAGTGGACGATCGACGGCGTGCTGGTCACCGCCGATACCAGCCTGTTGACGCTGATCGGGCTGGGTTTCCTCGGCGTGGTCGCGTTCCAGGCGACGATCGCGGCGGTGCGCGGCTGGCTGGTGGCCGACCTGGGCGCCTCGCTCAATGCGCAGTGGATCGGCAACCTGTTCGCGCACCTGTTGCGGTTGCCGCTGGACTACTTCGAGAAGCGCAGCGTCGGCGGCGTGCTGTCGCGTTTTCTGTCGGTGCAGTCGGTCCAGCAGACCCTGACCGGCAGCTTCGTCGAGGCGGTGCTCGACGGGCTGACCGTGCTGCTGGTGTTCGCGCTGCTGCTGTTCTACAGCGGGCCGCTGACCGCCCTGGTGCTGCTGGCCTTCGCGCTGTACGCGCTGCTGCGCTGGCTTGCCTACCGGCGCCTGCGCGACCTCAAGGAGACCCAACTGGTCCACCTGGGGCGGCAGCAGAGCCAGATGATCGAGTCGATCGGCGGCATCCAGACCATCAAGCTCGCGGGCCTGGAGGCCGCGCGCCTGGCGCGACTGCGCAACGCGACGCTGGAGGTCGCCACGCGCGAGGCCGCGATCGCGCGCACGACTGCGACCTTCGGCGCGCTCTCCAAGCTGATCTTCGGCTTGATGCGCGTGGGCCTGATCTGGCTGGGCGCGCTGTTGGTGCTCGATGGCCGGTTCACCGCGGGCATGATGGTGGTCTTCGTCACCTACGCCGACTTGCTGGCCACGCGCGGCGGGGCGCTGGTCGACAAGTTGGTCGAGTTCCGCTTGCTGGGCATGCACGGCGAACGCATCGCCGACGTCGCGCTGGCCGCGCCCGAGGCCGATGTCCAGGCTGTGCATTCGGGCCCCGACCCCGCGCCCGAGCTCACGATCGAGGGCGTGTCGTTCCGCTACGACGAGAGCGGCCCCTGGGTGCTGCGCGACTGCTCGCTGCACATCAACGCCGGCGAGTCGGTGGCGATCACCGGCGCCTCGGGGTCAGGCAAGACCACGCTCGCCAAGCTGATCCTCGGCCTGCTGGCGCCCAGCGAGGGCCGCATCCTGATCGATGGCGTCGACATCCGGCACCTGGGCCTGGCGCGCTACCGCGCCCGCTTTGGCGTGGTGATGCAGGACGACGTGCTGTTCGCCGGCTCGATCGCCGACAACATCAGCGTGTTCGATCCCGATGCGACGCTGGACCGGATCGAGAACGCCGCACGGATCGCGCAGATCCACGACGACATCGCCGCGATGCCGATGGGCTATGAATCGCTGGTCGGCGACATGGGCTCGGCCTTGTCGGGCGGCCAGAAGCAGCGCGTGATCATCGCCCGCGCGGTGTATCGCCAGCCCGATCTGCTGCTGCTCGACGAGGCCACCAGCCATCTCGACGTGCCGCGCGAGCGCGCGGTCAATGCGCTGATCGCCGACCTGCACGCGACCCGCATCATCATCGCGCACCGCACCGAGACCGTGCGCAGCGCCGATCGCGTCGTGCGGCTGGTGAATGGGCGCGTCGTCGAAGACGACGGCGCGGACGACACCAACGGTACCTGACCGTCGGCATCGAAAGTCCGGAAACACGACGTAGGTCCGGAATCCGGGGTTCCGCATCGTCCCTGCAGGCGACTAGCATCGAAGACGCCGGAACCGGACCGGCCCCTTTCGATCCGGACAAGCCACTGGAGGAAACATGAGCCATCAAGACGCGCAGCATGTCCGCCCCATCGCACGCCTCGCGGCCCGCGAGCTGACCGAGGACGAGGTCGCCGCTGTCGCTGGCGGCAAGCCCGACCACACCCACGCCACCGGCCCCAACGGCGACGATCCGGGCGACCCGGGCGTCGTCTGACCCGCTGCGAGCCATGCGCGGCCGGCCGTCCCCCGACGGTCGGCCGCATTGCATTCCAGATGCCGCCAACGCCATGACCGCCCCTCTGATCGTGTCGTCGCTCGCGCACGACATCCATGCCGCCGCCGCGTGCTGGGGGCTGCGCCGCACGGGCCTTGCGCCGCGCTGGATCGCCGGCTGGCACGCTGGCGCGCCGACGCTGGAGATCGCGTCCGACGGCGCCCCGACCGTCGACGGCTGGGGACCTGACGGCATGCCGCGCAGCGTGTGGTTCCGACGTCCGATGCCACCGCCGCAGTTGCCGGGCGTGGCCGAGCCCGACCAGCGTTTCGTCGGCGACGAGTGGCGCCGCTACGCCGGCAATCTGCATGCGATCGCCGGCGACGTGGCCGGGCCACTATGGGTCAATCCGCCGGCATCGGCCCTGCGCGCCGAGCACAAGCTCGTCCAACTGCAGGCCGCCGCGCAACTCGGCCTGCCGGTCCCAGCCACACTGATATCCAGCGATCCGGCGCGCATTCGCGCGTTTGTCGCGCGCCACGGCCGGGTCGTCTACAAACCATTCCAGACACACAGTTGGCAGGATGCCGACGGTCGGTTGTTCAGCACCTACGCGCGCGTCGTCGATGCGCAGATGCTCGCCTCCGACGCGAGTCTGCAGCTGTGTCCGGGGATCTACCAGCAGGCGATCGACAAGGTCTGCGACCTGCGGGTGACGGTGATCGGCGCGCACGTGTTCGCCGCGCGCCTCGACGCGCCGCACGATGACGACGTGGTCGACTGGCGTTCGGCCTCGATCGCCGGTGCGGTGGAGACGTCCGCTTACGCACTCCCCGCCTTCTGGCACGACGGTCTGCTCGCGCTGCATCGCAAGCTCGATCTCGCGCTGGGGTGCGTCGACCTCGTCGTCGATCGCAGCGGCGCGCTGCACTTCATCGAGGTCAACCAGGCGGGGCAGTTCCTGTTCCTGGAGCAGGCGTCACCGGAGCTTCCGCTGCTGCGCACGCTATGCGCATTGCTCGCGCAGGGCCGGCTGGATTGCGATCCGGCCGCGATGCCGGACGATGTCGGCTTCGCGTCCTATCTCGACAGCGCGGTCTACGCCGACTGGTGGGCCGAGGTCGCACCGCGCCTGCACACCGCCGGCACCGTGCCGCCAGGCGTCAGCCTCGAGGACTGAGCGGCGCACCCGCACTTTCTCGCACGTCGAAACGAGCACGCAGTGTTGACACAGGGCGCTCTACTTCGGATGGGCAGCCGCCTGCCGGCCGGAAGCCGTTTTCACCTCGGTCAAGGCCGCTTCGCGGTCCAGCCACGCGAAGCACGCGTGGCGTTCGCATGGATGCGCGGCAGTGCCGCGCATGCCATCCATGCTCACCCTGCCTTGACTCGGGCGCGCGCCCGCTCCGCTTCGCGGATCGGTCCGGCCCGGCGCAGCACGCCGGGCGTTCGCCCGCTCGCGCGGCATGCCGCGCAAACAGAGCGGGCTCACCCATGGCGCGCTCGACGCGGCCACCGGCCGCCAGTCCGCTGCAGCAGACATTGGCAACCCTACTTCGGTTCAATGCGGAGTCGCCTGCTTGAAGAAGTCGCTCACCATGGGCCTCAGTGCGTCGTACTGGTCGAGAATGGGATTGCGATAGCGAGCAAGGGGTGAGCGAAGATCGCTTGCGCTGCTCTGCCGCGCGACTTCGCGAACGCCCCCGCGTTCTTCGTCGGTGCCAAACTGGGGAGCGGGCTGATCGGGCCGGTGAGCAGTCCCCGACCGGCGCGACACACCGAGACTACAGTGCACGATTTCTTCCACCGGACGACGCCTCTGTCCAACCGAAGCCGGATTGCGAACGTTCACAGCGGCGGACTGGCGGCCGGTGGCCGCGCCAAGCGCACCATGGATGGTGCGCGCCCGAGTCAGGACAGGATGTCCTGCCGAGGGGGAAGCGGCTTCCGGCCGGCAGGCCGCTACCCATCCGAAGTCGCCGCTCTCATATGGAAAAAAAGCGGGCCTTTCGGCCCGCTTTTTCTTCGTCTCGTAACGCCAGGCCTTACTCGGCCGGCGTGCCCTCGCCTTCGGCAACGGCCTTCATCGACAGGCGGATGCGGCCCTGCTTGTCGACTTCCAGCACCTTGACCTTGACCACGTCGCCTTCCTTGAGCACATCGCCAACCTTCTCGACGCGCTCGTTGGAGATCTGCGACACGTGGACCAGACCGTCCTTGCCGGGGGAGATCGTCACGAACGCACCGAAGTCCATCAGCTTGACGACCTTGCCCTCGTAGATACGGCCCGGCTCGACGTCGGAGGTGATCTGCTCGATCCGCGACTTCGCGGCCTGACCGGCAGCGCCGTTGACCGAGGCGATCGTGATCGTGCCGTCGTCCTGGATGTCGATCTGGGTGCCGGTCTCCTTGGTGATCGCCTGGATGACCGAACCGCCCTTGCCGATGACCTCGCGGATCTTGTCGGGGTGGATCTTCATCGTGATCAGGCGCGGCGCGAACTCGCTGAGCTCGGCACGCGGGGTGGTCAGCGCGCTGCTCATCTCATTGAGGATGTGCAGACGGCCTTCCTTCGCCTGGGCCAGCGCGACCTTCATGATCTCCTCGGTGATGCCCTGGATCTTGATGTCCATCTGCAGCGCCGAGATGCCGTTCGTGGTGCCGGCGACCTTGAAGTCCATGTCGCCGAGGTGATCCTCGTCGCCCAGGATGTCGGACAGGACGACGAAGTCGTCGCCTTCCTTGATCAGGCCCATCGCGATACCCGCGACCGGCGCCTTGACCGGCACGCCGGCGTCCATCAGCGCCAGCGACGAACCGCAGACCGAGGCCATCGACGAGGAGCCGTTCGACTCGGTGATCTCCGACACGACGCGGATCGTGTACGGGAACTCTTCCATCGTCGGCATCACCGCGAGCACGCCGCGCTTGGCAAGGCGGCCGTGGCCGATCTCGCGACGCTTCGGGCCCATCATGCGGCCGGCCTCACCCACCGAGTAGGGGGGGAAGTTGTAGTGGAACAGGAAGTGTTCCTTGTACTCGCCGGCGACCGAATCGATGATCTGGCCGTCGCGGGCGGTGCCCAGGGTGACCGCGACGATCGCCTGGGTCTCGCCGCGGGTGAACAGCGCCGAGCCGTGGACGCGCGGCAGCACGCTGACCTTCGAGCTGATCGGACGCACGTCCGCCGGGCCGCGGCCGTCGATGCGCTTCTTGGTCTTGAGGACCGAGTTGCGCATGGTCTGGTATTCCTGCTCGCCGAACTCCTTCGACAGCTCACCCTGCGACCAGGCATTGGCCTCGGCGTGCGGCGCGATGGTTTCGAGGATCGCCTTCTTGAGCTTGGAGATGGCGTCCTTGCGCTCGAGCTTGTCGCGCACCTGGAACGCGCCCGCGAGCTGCTCGCCGATGGCGGTGCGCAGGGTCGAGATCAGGCCTTCATCGGCGGCCGGAGCCTGCCAGTCCCACTTCGGCTTGCCGGCTTCGGCGACGAGCTCGTTGATCGCGGCGATCGCGACCTGCTGCTGCTGGTGACCGAACACCACCGCGCCAAGCATCACGTCTTCCGACAGCTCCTTGGCTTCGGACTCGACCATCAGCACCGCCTTGGCGGTACCGGCGACGACGAGCTCGAGCTCGGAATCGACCAGCTCGCTGGTCGTGGGGTTGAGCAGGTACTGGCCGTTCTTGTAGCCGACCTTCGCCGCGCCGATCGGGCCGTCGAACGGCGCGCCCGACAGCGACAGGGCGGCCGAGGCGCCGATCAGGGCGAGGATGTCGCCGTCGACCTCGGGGTTGAGCGACATCACCGTGGCGATGACCTGAACCTCGTTGCGGAACCCTTCGGGGAACAGCGGGCGGATCGGACGGTCGATCAGGCGCGCAGTCAGCGTCTCCTTCTCGGTCGCGCGACCTTCGCGCTTGAAGAAGCCGCCCGGGATCCGGCCGCCTGCGTAGAACTTCTCCTGGTAATCGACGGTCAGCGGGAAGAAATCCTGCCCTTCGCGCGCGGTCTTGTTGGCGACCGCGGTGACCAGCACCTGCGTGCCTTCGCACGAGACCATGACCGCACCGCCGGCCTGGCGGGCGATCTCGCCGGTTTCGAGCGTCACCGTCTGGTTACCGAACTGGAAGCTCTTTGTCACTTTTGCCACGTTGAATTCCCTTGATGACTCTTGCGATGGACCGGACGGAACCCTTGCCCCGACCGGGCGGACGCTGCACGCGCCCAAAAAACGACCGCGGCGCATTTCTGCGCCGCGGGGGGAGACGGGTTTAGCGACGCAGGCCGAGCTTCTCGATCAGCGCCTTGTAGCGGTCTGCATCCTTGCGGTGCAGATAGTCGAGCAGACTGCGACGGCGATTGACCATCATCAGCAGGCCGCGGCGGCTGTGGTGGTCCTTCTTGTGCGTCTTGAAGTGCTCGGTCAGGTGCACGATACGTGCGGTCAGCAGGGCGACCTGGACCTCCGGCGAGCCGGTGTCGTTGTCGCCGCGCTTGTGTTCTTCGATGATCTTGCTGTTGTCGATCGTGGTCATGTGTTCGCTCTTGACGCGCGTCCCGCAGAGACAGCGACGGATCAACCGTCACGTACCGCCCGGACCGCCTGTGGATGGAGAGTGCATTTCGCCTGGAAAAAGGCGGCCAAGATTGTATCGCCTGCGGCCTGCCCGAACAAGGCGACCTATTCAGTCCGGCACGCCCGCACGCCGGAACATGCGCCGCGGCCACAGGCTGCCGTCGCCCTGCACCTGCGCCAGCCCCTCGGCCCGTGCGTTCGGCCCGAAGACCGCGACCTCGCCGGTCGCCGCGAACGGGCCGGGCAGCGACTGCCCGTTCTGCAGCCGGGCCGCCTGGCGGGCGTCGACGTGGACCGCCGGCCAGGCCAGCATCCCGGCCTCCAGGTCCAACAGGCAGGCCTCGAGCTGGTGCTCGCCGCGCGCGGCGAGCGCCTGGAGTTCGTCGAGCGTCCACATCCTGGGATCGCGGAACGGGTCGACCCACAGCCGGCGCAACTGCGCGACGTGCGCGCCGCAGCCCAGCAGTTCGCCAAGGTCGCGGACCAGGCTGCGCACATAGGTGCCCGAGCCGCACTCCACGTGCAGGCGCAACTGCGGCGCCCCCCCTGGGTCGAGCACGCCGTCGAGCAGGTCGGCCGCCGACTGCAGTTCGAAGGCGTGCACATCGACCGGCCGCGACTCGACCTCCACGGCCTCACCGCGGCGGGCCTTGGCGTACAGCGGTTCGCCGCCGCGCTTGAGCGCCGAATAGATCGGCGGGCGCTGGTCGATGCGACCGGTCAGGCGCCGCAGCGCGGCGTCGATCGTGGCCAGATCCAGCGGCGGCACCGGCCGCTCGCGCAGCAGTTGGCCGGCCGCATCGTCGGTATCGGTGACCTGGCCGAGCCGGGCGACGGTGGTATAGGCCTTGCGGGCGCCCAGCAGCCCGCCGGCGATCTTGGTCGCCTCGCCGAAACAGACCGGCAGCAGCCCGGTCGCCAGCGGATCGAGGCTGCCGGTGTGGCCGCCCTTCTCGGCGCGGAACAGATGGCGCACGCGCTGCAGGGCCTGGTTGGAGCTCAGGCCGCCCGGCTTGTCGAGCAGCAGGATGCCGTCGAGCTTGCGGAACTTGGTGCGCGGGCGGGACTGGGGACGGCTCATCGGATATCGGCGGACGAAAACAAGAGCGACGTCCCGCAGGACACGGGCGGCGTCATGGCCGCAGCGTGGGCGTCCGACGCCCTGCGTGCGGCCTCGTATCGAGCCCCGACGACCATGCGGCACCGACGAACGCCGGGCCGCCGGTTCACGACGATCGCGGTCAGACCCGCTCGCCGCCGTCGTCGAGATCGCGCAGCAAATGGTCGATGCGCTCGCCGCGATCGACCGAATCGTCGTAGTGGAAATGCAGCTCGGGCACGTGGCGCAGCTTGACCGCGCGCGCGAGACGGAAGCGGATTTCGGGTGCGACCGCCTTGAGCCCCTTCAGCGCCTCGGCCGCGCGCTCGGACTGCAGCGCGGTCACGAACACCTTGGCGTGGGCCATGTCGCGCGTGACCTCGACGTCGGACACGCTCACCGACGGCAGGCCGTGCTCGGACACGGCCTCGCGGACAAGGGTGCCGAGTTCACGGCGAAGCTGGGCGGAGACGCGGTCGGTGCGGTGGAAGGATTTGGTCGGCACGTGATTCGTAGTTCGTGATTCGTCAGGGGGGTGCGAAAAGCTTGCTCGATCCTGCGATGGAGTGCGGACCCGTGACCCGCGTTCGCGGATCACGAATCCCTCATCGCCGATCGGTCGCGGACGCTTACAGCGTCCGCTGCACCTCGATGCGCTCGAAGCACTCGATCTGGTCGCCGGCCTTGACGTCGTTGTAGGCCTTCACGCCGATGCCGCACTCGGTGCCGTTGCGCACCTCGTCGACGTTCTCCTTGAAGCGGCGCAGCGATTCGAGTTCGCCTTCGAACACCACGGTGTTGTCGCGCAGCACACGGATCGGCTTGGAGCGCTTGACCACGCCCTCCACCACCATGCAGCCGGCCACGGCACCGAACTTGGAGCTGCGGAAGACGTCGCGGACCTCGGCGATGCCGATGATCTCTTCGCGGATCTCCATGCCCAGGATGCCGGACGCGACCTGCTTGACCTGGTCGATCACATCGTAGATCACCGAGAAGTAGCGCAGGTCCAGACCGTTGCCTTCGATGACCTTGCGCGCCGAGGCGTCGGCACGGACGTTGAAGCCGATGATCGTCGCCTTCGCCGCCGCGGCCGAGTTGGCATCCGACTCGGTGATGCCGCCCACGCCCGAGACGATGATGTTGACGCGGATCTGATCGTTCGACAGCGCGGTCAGGGCCTGCTTGAGCGCCTCCACCGAACCCTGCACGTCGGCCTTGACGACCAGGTTGAGCGACAGCTGCTGCTCGGCCTGGCCCATCTGCGCCATGATGTCTTCCATGCGGTTGCCCGCTGCCTGCACAAGACGCGTCTCGCGGCGCTTGGCCTCGCGCTGCTGGGCGACGTCCTTGGCCAGGCGCTCATCGGCGACGACGACGAAATCGTCGCCGGCGTCGGGCACGCCCGACAGGCCGAGCACCTGCACCGGGATCGACGGCCCCGCGGTCTGCACCTGGGTGCCGGTCTCGTCGAACAGCGCACGCACGCGGCCGTACTGCACGCCGCAGACCAGGTAGTCGCCGCGGGCCAGCAGGCCCTGCTGCACGAGCACCGTCGCCACCGGGCCGCGGCCCTTGTCGAGCGAGGACTCGATGACCGTGCCGCTGGCACGGCCTTCGGCGACCGCGCGCAGCTCCAGGATCTCGGCCTGCAGCGAGATCGCATCGAGCAGGTCGTCGACACCGTCACCGGTCTTGGCCGACAGCTCGACCATCTGCGTGTCGCCACCGAAGTCCTCGGCCACGACCTCGTGTTCGAGCAGCTCGTTCTTGACCCGGTTCGGATCGGCATCGGACTTGTCGATCTTGTTGATCGCCACGATCAACGGCACCTTCGCCGCCTTCGCGTGCTTCACCGCCTCGACCGTCTGCGGCATGACGCCGTCGTCGGCCGCGACCACCAGCACCACCAGGTCGGTGAGCTTGGCGCCGCGGGCGCGCATCGAGGTAAACGCCGCATGGCCCGGGGTGTCGAGGAAGCTGATGACGCCCTTGTCGGTTTCGACATGGTAGGCGCCAATGTGCTGGGTGATGCCACCGGCCTCGCCCGAGGCGACCTTGGTGCGCCGGATGTAGTCCAGCAGCGAGGTCTTGCCATGGTCGACGTGGCCCATGATCGTGACCACCGGCGGACGCGCGGCCAGCTCGCCCTGCGACTCGCCGACGTGGGCGATCAGCTCGCTCTCGGCGTCATCGGCATCGGCGCGCACGGCGGTGTGGCCCAGTTCCTCGACCACCAGCACCGCGGTGTCGTGATCGATCGACTGGGTGATCGTCGCCATGACGCCCATCTTGAACAGCGCCTTGACCACATCGCCGCCCTTCATCGCCAGCTTCTGGGCGAGATCGGCCACGGTGATCGCCTCGCCGATCGCGACTTCGCGCACGACCGGTGCGGTCGGACGCTCGAAGCCGTGCGGACCTGCGCCGCTGCGCGCTGGCGCACTACCGCGGCGCTGCGGGCCACGGGTCGGCCGGCCGCGCGTGCTGGTGCTGCGGCGCGCCCGGTCGGACGCACTCAGGTGCAACTGTCCGGCGAAGCGCGCGGTGCTGTCGTCGTCCTCGACGCCCGACACCATCGCGTGCGAACCGCGGTTGCCCTTCTTGGCATTGGCGTTGCGGTCGTCGCTGCGCGGCGCCGCCGGCGCCTTGTGCGCATGCGCGTGGCCACCGGCCGGCTTGCGGGCGGTCGCGGCATCAGCGACGTCCGGCGCGGCGGCCGCAGCCGCGGCAGCCTGGCGCAGCCGCTCGGCTTCGGCCTCGGCTTCGCGCTTGCGCTGCTCGGCCTCGTCGGCACGGCGCTTGTCTTCCTCGGCCAGGCGCTGCTGCTCGGAGAGGTTGCGCTGGCGCGATTCCTCGAGCTTGCGCAGGATCTCGGCGCGCTCGCTGTCGGGATCGACCGGCGCCCCGCCATCGGCAGGCCGGCTGAGCGTGACCTTCTTGCGCACGACCACGTCGACCGTCTGGCGGTTCTTGCCGCCGCCGACCGTCAGTTCCTGCTTGCGGCTGCGGCTGAGCGTGATCTTCTTCGGCGCGGAGGTTTCCTCGACCGGGGCATCGCCCTTGCCATGGGCGCGCTTGAGGAAGCCGAGCAGCTTGAGCTTCTCGGCACTGGTCACGACCTGATCGGGGTTGCTGAACTGCATGCCCGCCTCGGACAGCTGTTCGAGCAGTTTCTCGACCGGCGTGTTCACCAGTGCGGCCAGCTTACGGATGGTGGTTTGTTGCGACATTCGTGATTCCGATTCCTTGCGCGCCGCCGCAGGGGGCGGCGCAGTGGATTTGTCATTCTAGCGCTGCATGGGGTGCATTCCGAACGCGACCGCCTACCGGGACCGGGCGACTGCAGGCGCGCCCCTCGAAGGAGCCTGCGACCTGCGCCATCACTGCGGCCTTCCCGACGGTCCGACTACGACTTCGGGTCGTCCTGCCCGGCCTTCACACGACCGGGCGGCAGATCACCCCTCCCGTTCCAGACGTGCGATCTCCTCGGCACGCGCGGCCAGGATCAACGCCGCGGCGCGCGCCTCGTCCAGGCCCTCGATGCCGAACTCCAGCACCTCGTCGGCGCCCAGGTCGGAGAGGTCCTCGCTGGTGCGCACGCCGTGGGCGGCGAGCGCAAACGCGGTGTCCTCGTCCATGCCCTCGAGTGCCAGCAGGTCCTGGGCCGGCGCGTTCTCGTCGGCTTCCTCCTCGACCGCGAGCGCGTCGTTGAGCAGGGCGTCGCGGGCGCGCGAGCGCAGCTCTTCGACGATGTCCTCATCGAAGCCCTCGACGGCGAGCAATTCGCCGACCGGCACGTAGGCGATCTCCTCGACGGTGCCGAAGCCCTCGGACACCAGGATGCCGGCGATTTCCTCGTCGACTTCCAGCTTGTCCATGAACAGCTGGCGCGCGGCGGCCTGCTCGGCTTCCGACTTCGCGGTCACCTGGTCCTGGGTCATCACGTTGAGCTGCCAGCCCGCCAGGCGGCTGGCCAGGCGCACGTTCTGCCCGCCCTTGCCGATCGCCTGCGCCAGCTTGTCCTCGGCGACCGCCAGGTCCATCGAGTGCTTGTCCTCGTCGACGACGATCGACTGCACCTCGGCCGGGGCCATCGCATTGATGACGAACTGCGCCGGGTTGTCGGACCACAGCACGATGTCCACGCGCTCGCCGTTGAGCTCGTTGGACACCGCCTGGACGCGCGAACCGCGCATGCCGATGCACGCGCCGATGGGATCGGTGCGGGTGTCGTAGGCGACGACGGCGATCTTGGCGCGGTCACCCGGATCGCGGGCGCAGGCCTTGATCTCGACCAGGCCCTGGCCGACTTCCGGCACCTCGAGCTTGAACAGCTCCATCATGAATTCGGGCGCGGCGCGGCTGATGAACAGCTGCGGGCCACGGGGCTCGCTGCGCACGTCGTACAGGTAGCCGCGCACCCGGTCGCCGGCGCGCACGACATCGCGCGGAATGGCCTTGTCCTTCTGGATCAGCGCCTCGGCATTGCCGCCCAGGTCGACATAGACATTGCCGCGTTCCACGCGCTTGACCACGCCGGTCACCAGCTCGCCCACGCGATCCTTCCACGCATCGACGACCTGCTGGCGCTCGGCCTCGCGCACGCGCTGCACGATCACCTGCTTGGCGGCCTGCGCGGCGATGCGGCCGAAATCGACGTTCTCGATCTGCTCTTCGATGTAGTCGCCGACCTCGACGCCGTCGGCCTCGTCGACCGCGTCCATCAGGCGGATCTGGCGATCGGGCGACTCCATCACCACGTCGTCGGCCACGACCTCCCAGCGGCGGAAGGTCTCGTAGCTGCCGTCCTTGGGATCGATCGCCACGCGGGTCAGCACGTCCTGATCGACATAGCGCTTCTTGGCCGCCGTGGCCAGCGCGGCCTCGATGGCCTCCAGGATCACGGTTTCAGGGACGCCTTTTTCGCTGGCGACCGCATCGACGACCAGCAACAGTTCCTTGCTCATCTTTTCATTCACTCCGCACCGGCCGGCTTGCGCGGCCGCTTGTTGTCACGTGGTGTGTTGTCAGCGTTGCGGGCCGCGCCGGCGGCGCGGCCCTTCTTGTCCTTCGACGGCGCCAGGCCCAGCGCGGCCCAGTCGGGGACCAGCCGCGCCTTGTCGATGTTGTCGATGCGCACCGTCAGCGGCGTACCGTCGACGTCGAACGTGATGGTCTCGCCGTCGACCGCGTCGATGCGGCCGGTCAGGCGGCGGCGCCCGTCCTGCGGCAGCTTCAGACCGACCTTCGCGGCCTGGCCGGCGAAGCGCGCGAAATGCGCGGCCTCGAACAGCGGCCGGTCGACGCCGGGCGAGGACACCTCGAGCGTGTAGTTGCCGCTGATCGGATCTTCGACGTCGAGCTGCGCGGACACTTCGCGGCTGACCGCCTCGCAGTGCTCGATGGTCACGCCCTGCCCGGCCTCGCCGTCGGTCGCGTCGCCTTCGGCGGCGTCCGTATCGGTGGCCGGCAGATCGATATACAGCCGCACCAGCGCGCCACCGGGCGCAGGCAGGTACTCGATGCCCAGCAGTTCGAGGCCGAGGGATTCGACCGTCGCCGCCAGCATCGTCTTGAGTTGTGTCGCCTTGTCCGCCACTCGTCCCTCGCGTTGTCCGGTACCGCGTCCGATCGCCTGCACGTCGACGACCTGCCGACGCGCGCGTCGGTTTTTGCGGTCGTGGAAAACGACAAGGGGCCCGACGGGCCCCTTGTCCGATACCACTGGATGTCGGCGCCGAAGCGAAGCAGGAGCTTCGGCAAGCCCAGACTTTTCGCTTCCGGGCGCCTTGCGGACACCCATCGAACAACGCGAAAAATTTGGTAGCGGGGGCAGGATTTGAACCTGCGACCTTCGGGTTATGAGCCCGACGAGCTGCCAGACTGCTCCACCCCGCATCAGGAGTGCGATTATGAAGCGAGCGGTGCGGAATTGCAAGCCAGAACACCCTGGCACATCCCGCTTCGCATCGCTCGATCGTGTGCCGGTGGCCGGATCACGAAAGACCGCGCCGGCATGATACCGCATGCGCATCGGCGCCGCCATCGCGCGTCGACGCCGATGCCGATGCAGGGACCAGCGCGCGCGTGGACACCAGCCATTCGAGCAATGCCCGCGCCTGCGTTTGCTGCAGCGTCACGCCGGTCGCCGATGCCTCGGGCGCGGTGCCGGCGAAGGGCGCGAGCAGTTCGGCGACGCCGACGCCCGCCCCCGAATCGAAACGGCGCAGCAGCGCCGCAGCCCTGTCGTCGAAGCCCTCGACGCGGCGCACATGGCCGGCTGCGCCGCACAGCGCACTGTCGCCGTCGTGCATCCAGGCGAGTGGAAACGACGGGTCGGCGAGCCGCCATCGCCCCTGCGCATGCAATGGCGCCACAGGCGACGCCGGGGGTGGCGGCACGAAGCCGCCGCCCGTGCGCAACGCCAGATAGCCGGCCGAGGCGGCGCTGCGCAGCGCCGCCGGCGTGGCCAGGCGCCGGACCGTCGCCAATGCCCCAGCGACCTGGTCGGCCGCCCCCGCGTCGTCTCCGCACGCATCGCCTGCAGCGGCGGCCTGCGCATCCAACGCATCGGCCGCACGCACGATCGCATCGAAGTCGTAGAGCAGCGCATGACCGTCACGCGGGATCCCCACGTTGACACTGGTCGCCACCTCGACGCCGAGGGTTTCGCCGACGTGGTAGTACGCCGCGGGCCAGTAGAGCAGATCGCCCGGCCCGACATCGATCGCGAAGGAGTCGGCCAGATGCTCGGCGTAATCGACCCGCGTCGCCACCGCGTCCTGCCAGGGCCGCGTGGGCCAGAACCGCATGCGCTTGCGCCCCTGCAGCACGAATACGAAGGTCGCGAACCGGTCCTTGTGCACCCCCACCGGCGTGCGTTCGTAGTTACCGTGGAACAGCGTGGTGATCGCCCCGGTCGACGGTAACCCGACCTGCGCGAACAGGCCCTGGAAAAAACGCCGCCCGCCCTCCCAGATACGCCGATCGTGTCGGTGGAACTCGTTGACGATCAGCGCATAGCTGCGCCCGCCGCCCTCGCGCAGTATCCGCTGCGCGTAACGTTCGAACGTGGCGTCCTCGTGGCGCGGCAACCAGGCACCGGGCTGCCGCCGCTGGCGATCGTCGAGCACGAACCGGCAGGCCTGCTCGTCGCCGTTGGCCGTGCGCGCGGCTGACGCCGCTGCCGCCAGTGCCGCGTCCAACGGATACGGCGCCGCGCCATGGCGCCGGAACACCACCGGCCGGCGGTCCCAACACGTCGCAACGAACTGCGCCCAGTCGATCGGTCCCTGCGCTTGCAGGTAGGGCATGGCCTTCATTCCCCTCCTCCCCCGTAGACACGTTGCAGCAGCGCCCGATACTCGGCCAGGGGCGGCAGGCCCATCTGTCGCCGCCACGTATCGACCTGCGTCGGCGACTGGAGCGGATACGGCACCAGCCGCCCCTGTCGCCGCCTGAACTTCGTCCCGTAGCGTTGCCGGCGGCCCGCGTTCACGCAGACCGCGTCGGTCAAGTAGGCGAGGTGGCGCAGCGGCACGTCCCCGTCGGCCGCAGCGGCCTGCACCAGCGCCAGGCATCGTCGCTGCAGCGTCGCGCCACGGCGATCGGCATGCTGGGCGAGTGTCACCGCGGCCTCGCAGGCACGGGGGCCGACCCGGGCCACCGTGGGCCAGCCGTGTGCGTCGAGCACGGACTCGAGCCAGGCCAGCGCGGTCTGCGTCAGTGCCCGCAGGCGCGCAGCGGTCTCGCGATCCCGGAAACCGTCGGCCGCCCATTGCCGACGCAGCGCGCCGTCGAGTCGCTGAATCGCCAGCAGCCGCCGGCCTATCGCGCGCAGGCGCGGCGGACCGGCAGGCAACGGCAGCGCCTGCACCTCGATCCGCTGGCGATTCCAGCGGTAGGCCACCCGGCAACCGGCCTGGGCCCAGTCGAAATGCACGCTGCCGGCCTGGGTGCTGCGGATGCGCAGGTCCACGCCAAGCGCTGGGTCGCGCAGCCGCCAGCCGGCGCCGTCGCGCCATGCGTCGGGCGCATCGCGCGCCAATTCTGGAAAGGCGTGCGCGATGGCATCTTGGATCAACGTCGCCAGATCGACGAAATCGAGCTCGCGTGCCAGCAGCCCGTCCAGGTCGGGCAACAGCGACGGTACCTCGACAGACAACGGCCCGACCCGCCGCGCGCGTGCGAACGACGGCGCCGCCAGCGCGCGCGGGGCGCCGCCGTCGAGGGGCGCGAAGAAGTACGGCACGTCGCCGCGCGCCAGCTGCGCGCGCTCCTCCTCGCACAACGGCACGCCCGCGTCCGCGCGCTCCCCGCCGTCGGCGCCGCGCTCGAGTGCGCGCGCATAGGTCGACGTGAGTTTGGGCAAGACGCGGACCCGGCCGCCGCGCAGCGAGGCGCGCAGGCGCGCGTGCAGCGCCTGGCGATGCTGCAGCAGGCAGGTCCACGTGTCGAACATGCCGCGCAGCATCGCCGGCAGTTGGCGCGCCGGCCCGAGGTTGCCGACGGCGTCGGCAACCGCCGCACGGGTCTCACGGCGCGCCCAGGCTGCTATCGTGCGCCGCAGCTGCAACGTCCCGCCCGGGGCGGCGAAGAATGCTACGGCCGGCCCTTCGACGTCGTCGGGCCGCAGTTTCGACGCAAACCCCGGATGGCCCCCGCAACGGTGCGCGGGCGAGGCGACCAATCCGGTGCCGGTCATTCGCTGCATCCGGCACCCGAACACTTCCAGATCGACGACGTGCGGCATGGGATCGCGCGCACCCGACCGCACTCCGCACAACACGTTGCTCTCGCCCAGGTCGGTCGCGCCGACCACGTGACAGGCCACACCCAAGGCACCGGCCGAGCGCCAGTACGCGCGCACTGCAGGTGGCGACAACCGCGCCCCCTCGATCGCCGGACGCGCCTGCGGGTCCAACATGCCCCAGTCTCGCGGCCGCTCCACCCAGTCCTGCCAACTGTAGGTCCAGCGATCCCGGCCGACGCCGCGCCACACGCGCAACGTGGGCAGGCGGATCGGACCGGACACCGGCGCCAGGCCATTGAGCCAGGCGAAGATCGACACGCGCCCGTCGACCGGCGCGTCCGCCAGGAAGATCCGCTCGCCATCGACCGGCCTGGGTTTGTAGGCGATGCGGGTGCCATTGCGCAGGCGCAGACACAGCACCCGCTGGCCGCCATTGTGGGTTTCCGAGGGGCTGGCCCACAGCCCGACGACGGGGCCACGCACTGCATCGCCGAAGACCCCGGCCTGCAGGTCGCGGCGCAGGCGCGCAATAAACCGCATGAGGAAGGTCCGGAACAGGCGACAGCGCTCGGCGACCTCGTCACGATGACCGGCACCGCCGATGGCGCAACGGACGAAGGCCTCGCTGACCAACGGCGCAAACAAGGCCGCATTGCCGAGGCCGAGCACGCGAACGCCGAACAGGTCGGCATGTGCCCGTCCCAATGCCCGGCACCAGGGACCCAGCGTTTCGAGCATCTCGACGAATGCCGCGAACTCGGGCCGCGCCAGCACCACCGCCAGCGATCGCGCATCATCGCCCCCCCGCAACGTGCGCAGCGGTTCGATTCGTCCGTCGGCGCGATGACGCGCGACCGGCGGCAACAGCGCACCCCCATCGCCGCGAGCGATCCTGCGCACGAGGGCCCGGGACTGGGGCGGTAGTCGGACCGGGCGCGCCGACCGTGGCAGCGATACCAGTGCGTCCTGCAGCGCGGGGCGATCGAGCGCGTCCCGAATGCGCCCGGCGCGCGCCCCGTCCGGCCGGCCAAAGCCTCAGGGCCCCCCGTCGCGATGGCCGACGGCCGCCGGGACATCCGGCACGACGCCACGCACGCTCTGGAGTTGCGCCAGCACGGCGCGCAGCGCGGGATCGGCGCCGCAGAGCGCGTCGACCGTCCAGGCGCCACCGCCGGCAAGCGTCATCCGCAATGCGCGACTGGCTGGGGTGTCGTCGACGGCCAGCGTGTGACCATTGACCGCCCACAGCCGCACCCCCTCGCCGGCCGGGATCTCGAGAATCCGCGCGCCAGGCACCGTGCGAACACGATCTGCCGACGCCAGTGCGGGGAGCGCCAGACGACCGGGCACCGGTTCGAGTGCGCACGCACTGGCCCGAGCGAGTCGATGCACACGGTCGGCCAGGTCGGCCGACGCGCCGGCCACCCATGCGCCCAGCGCATCTGCGTTGCGCGCGAGCGCGGCCGGCAACTCGAGCGCGCCGTCGACGCCCGTGCCGCGGACCGGCAGCGACGGCACGGCGTCCCCGTCAGGGCGTTCTGTCGGCAGCAGGGAAGCGAACAGATCGAGCAGTTCGCGAGTCGCGCCGACGCGATGCCGGGGTATGCCCAAACGAAGCGCGACGCAGCTCCCGTCGCCGGTCTCCTGCCAAGCCTCGCCGCACGGGCGATACAGCAGCGCGCCGGCACCCGCGGCCGCGACTGGGTGGCCGCTGCGCGCGCAGGTCAACGCGACCTGCCCCGACAACGGAAAGATCAGCGCCGCGTCCCGATGCGCGGCCGCCTCCCGTCGATACCGGCCCAGCAGCAAGTGCGCCACGATCGGCCGTGCGGGGCAGCCGAGATGCGCACACCAGGCCCACAGGAAGTTTCGGACCCGCCTCCATGCCGCGGCATCGGCGATCAGCGGCGCCTCGATCTCCAGCGACACCGGGTCGTCCGGCGCCCAGGCCTGCAACCGACGCAGATACCCCTCGCCCGACCGGTCCCGCTCGTCGGGCAACAGCGCGCCCGGCGCGCGGATCTCGGCCTCGCCAACGAACAAGCGCACTGCGGGCAGCGTGAAAAAGCGGATGCCGGAGCGCGATGGCCCGCAGATCGCGACCGCCAGGCGATACGCCGCGGCGGCCGACCAGGGCGCGACCGCGCGAAACAAGCCCGGCGCCTCGCTGCGATGACACAACGCCAGACGATTCCAGTCCAGTTGGGCGGGCTGCGCCTGCGCTGCTGCCGTGTCCATGGCCGATGCCTTCCGATCCGCAAGAGCCGCACCCGGCGGGCGTCGCCAGCCGGGTGCGGCGGCTGCGCTCAGACGCAGTAGATCGTGCGCGAACAGGTCGCCTGCGGCGCGACGCCCGCGTTGTCGAGGGCGGTGCCCTTGGGCGCCGACTTCTGCATCTGCCCGATCAGATGGTCGAGTGTCGACTTCGCATCGCCTGCCCGATCGTGGGCGGCGCCCTGCTCCTTGCTTGCGCTGACCTTGTGCATGCTCGTCTCCTTCGCTGTTGGGATGAGGTCCGCCCGCCGTCTTTGACGGGCCACCATCGAGATCGCGCGCGCCCACGGCACGACGCAAATGAATGCGATGGCCGCGAGCCCGCGCCATGGCCGGCGTCACATCGCCTGGGCCAGCGTGCTTGGCAACACCCGCCCCAGACCGCCGGCTCGACGCGGCGACAGGCGCCTAGAAGCAGTAGATCGTCCGGAAACAGGTCGACTGCGGTGCGATACCCGCGTTGTCGAGTGCGGTCCCCTTCGGCGCCTGCTTCTGCATCTGCCCGATCAGCCGATCGAGGTTGGTCCTCGCATCGACGGCCGGATTGCAACGAGTCCCCTGATCCTTGCTTGCCTTGACCTTGTCCATGATCGTCTCCTGTGCTCGGTTGGGTGACATCCCGGGGCGTTCTTGCGATCACCGGCGGATCCGGCGAGTCGCGTCGCACCGGCCCGCCGTCCTCGACGGGCGGTTCCGGAGTAGCACGCCACAGCGGAGCCATGCAAATGAATGCACCGCACACAAGCGCGAGCCATGACAGCGGTCACACCCTGGACTCGCCGGCATCACCCAGATGCCAGTCTCCGATGGCCCCCACGCGAACAGGC
This sequence comes from Luteimonas sp. TWI382, assembly GCF_039674545.1. Taxonomy (NCBI): domain Bacteria; kingdom Pseudomonadati; phylum Pseudomonadota; class Gammaproteobacteria; order Lysobacterales; family Lysobacteraceae; genus Luteimonas; species Luteimonas sp. TWI382. Next base: position 101,884 of record NZ_JBDJNS010000005.1, on the reverse strand, counting down.
GTACAAACGACGCCGGCCGGGTCGAAGACCCGGCCGGCGTTGGTGACATCGAGGGTCAGCGCGACTGCGCGCGGCCCTGGGTCAGGCGAACGCCTGCTGGCACCAGGCCATCAGCGGGCTCCAGAACAGCCCCAGGCCCAGTAGCGCCAGCGCATTGACCGCGAACACGATGCGCAGCAGCTGGCCCGGGCGCTGCGCGACCGGCGCGGCGTTGGGCGCATCGAAGTACATGACCTTGATCACGCGCAGGTAGTAGAACGCGCCGATGACCGCGAACACGATGCCGACGATCGCCAGCCACAGCAGGTCGCCTTCCAGCGCGCCCTGCAGCACGACCAGCTTGGCCCAGAAGCCGAGGAACGGCGGCACGCCGGCGAGCGAGGCCATGATGCACAGCACCAGGCCGGCCATCCACGGGCTGCGCTGGTTCAGGCCCTTGTAGTCCTCGATCCGCTCGGCCTCGAAGCCGGCGCGCGAGAGCATGACGATCGCGCCGAACGAGGCCACCGACATGATCGCGTAGCTGATCGCATAGAACATCGCCGCCGCATGTCCGGTCTCGCCACCGCCGGCCAGGCCGAGGAACAGGAAGCCGACGTGCGAGATCGTCGAGTAGGCGAGCATGCGCTTGAGGTTGGTCTGCGCGATCGCGAACAGGTTGCCGACCGCCAGCGACAGCGCCGCGAGCAGCGCCAGCAGCAGCTGCGACTGGTCGTGCACCTGGCCCAGCGCGGTGTCGAGCAGGCGCCAGGCCATGCCGAACGCAGCCAACTTGGGCACCGAGCTGATGAACGCGACGATCGGGGTTGGCGCACCGTGGTAGGTGTCGGGCAGCCACATGTGGAACGGCGCGGCGCCGAACTTGAACGCGATGCCCACCAACACGAAGACCATGCCGGTCAGCAGCAGCACGCGCCCCTCGCCCACCAGCCCACCGACCGCCTGGTCGATGCCGGGCAGCGACAGCGTGCCGGTCGCACCGTAGATCAGCGACATGCCGAACAGCAGCATGCCCGAGGCCAGTGCGCCGAGGACGAAGTACTTCATCGCCGCTTCCGACGACAATGGGTTGTCGCGGTCGCAGGCCACCAGCGCATACGAGCACAGCGCCAGCAGTTCCAGGCCGACATAGACCATCGTCATGTTGTTGGCCGAGACCAGCAGCATCATGCCGGCACTGGTGAACAGGAACAGCACCGGGATCTCGCCCTGGTACAGGCCCCGCTCGCGCAGGTACGGCCATGCGTAGCCCAGCGCGATCGCGCCGACGATCAGACCGGCGACCTTGAGCACATCGGCGCCGGCATCGCGGACGAACATGTCGGCCAGGATGGTGCCGTGACCGCCGACGCCGGCGGCGATCAGTGCGGCCGCGCCGAGCATCGTGGCCACTGCCAGCGCATGGGTGACGATGCGGCGGCGCGGGTCGAGGAACAGGTCGAGCATCAGCAGCGCGAACGCGCCCAGGATCACGACGAGCTCGGGCACGATCGGGCCGAGCTCGGCCAGCGTGCGGACGGGGGGCGTCATCGGAGCGGAAATCATCGCGGCACGGCTCTCATTGAATATGGACTCACAGCTTGCTGGCGGCGATCACATTCGCCAGTTGCGCGATGGACGGCTCCATCAGGTCGGTCAGCGGCTTGGGATAGACACCGATCAGCAGCGTGCCCGCAGCGAACACGCCCAGCACCAGCGCCTCGCGGCCGTTGATGTCCTTGAGCGCGGCGACGTGCGCATTGGCGACTTCGCCGTAGAGCACCCGCTTGACCAACCACAGCGTGTACGCAGCGCCGATGATCAGCGTCATCGCCGCGAAGAAGCCGATCAGCGGATGGTTCTGGAACGCGGCCAGGATCACCATGAACTCGCCGACGAAGCCCGACGTGCCCGGCAAACCGGAGTTGGCCATCGCGAACAGCACGTAGAACGCCGCGAACCAGGGCATCACATTGGCGACGCCGCCGTAGTCCTTGATCATGCGCGTGTGCATGCGGTCGTACAGGATGCCGATGCACGAGAACATCGCACCGGACACGAAACCGTGCGAGACCATCTGCACCATCGCGCCCTGCAGGCCCAGACGGGCCGCATCGCCGGCGTCGACGTCGCGCACCAGCGCAAACGCGATGAACACGCCCAGGGTCACGAAGCCCATGTGCGAGACCGACGAGTACGCCACCAGCTTCTTCATGTCCTGCTGGACCAGCGCGACCAGGCCGACGTAGACCACCGCGATCAGCGACAGTGCGATCACCAGCCACGCCCACTCGTGGCCCGCATCGGGGGTGATCGGCAGGTTGAAGCGCAGGAAGCCGTAGCCGCCGATCTTGAGCATGATCGCCGCCAGGATCACCGAGCCGCCGGTCGGCGCCTCGACGTGCGCATCGGGCAGCCAGGTGTGCACCGGGAACATCGGCACCTTGACCGCAAACGCGGCGAGGAACGCGAAGAACAGCCAAGTCTGCTCGGTCGCCGACAGCCGCACCGCGTACAGGTCGGGCAGCTGCCAGCTGCCGGCCTGCAGATACAGGTAGATCAGCCCGACCAGCATGAACACCGAGCCGAGGAACGTGTAGAGGAAGAACTTGACCGAGGCGTAAACACGCCGCGGACCGCCCCACACGCCGATGATGATGAACATCGGGATCAGCATCGCCTCGAAGAACACGTAGAACAGCATCGCGTCCACGGCGCAGAACACGCCGATCATCATGCCTTCGAGGATCAGCATGGCGGCGTAGTACTGGTGCACGCGCTTGCTCACCGACGTCCAGGCGCCGATCAGCACCAGCGCGGTGGTCAGCGTGGTCAGGATGATCAGCGCCACCGAGATGCCGTCCGCGCCCAGGTGGTACTCGATGTCCAGCGACGGGATCCACTCGCGGCGCTCGAGGAACTGCATCCCCGCATTCGCGTAATCGAAGCCGGTGAACAGCGGCAGGCTGAGCACGAACACCGCCACGGCGACCGCGAGCGACACCCAACGCACGGCATCGGCGCGGCGATCGCCCAATGCGAGCACGCAGGCGCCGCCGAGGATCGGCAGCCAGATCAATAGACTGAGAAGAGGCCAGTTCGACACGTGGGTATTTCCGTCAGCGCCAGTACTTGATGAGGACGGCCAGGAGCACGATCAGGCCGACGATCATCGCGAATGCGTAGTGGTAGAGAGCGCCGGACTGCAGCCGGCGGACGAGGCCCGAGACCAGGTCGACGACGCGCGCCGAGCCGTTCACGAACAGGCCGTCGATGACCTTGGTGTCGAACACGCGCGACAGCTTGCCCAGCGCGACGCCGCCGCCGGCAAAGCCGCCGATCCACAGGTCGTCGGCGAAGTACTTGCGCTCCAGCACCCGGATCGGCAGCGCAAACACGCGCGCGGCCTTGGCCGGCAGCTCCGGCTTCCACCAGTACATCACCGTGGCAAGCACGAAGCCGGCCACGACCAGCCAGAACGCAGGTGCAACGAAGCCGTGCAGCGCGAAGCCGACCGGGCCATGCCACAGATCTTCCTTCAGCGCCGCCAGCACGTCGTTGGACGCCAGCACGTGGATCACGCCATCGAAGAACCCGGTACCTGCATGGTGGCCGCTCCAATCGGTGCCGAAGAGCATCGGCCCTGCGGTGAAGTAACCGATCAGGATCGACGGGATCGCCAGCAGGATCAGCGGCAGCGTCACCACCCACGGCGACTCGTGCGGCTCGTGTGCGCCATGGCCGTGATGACCATGGTCATCGTGCGCATCGTGCGCATCGGAGGCGTGCGCGTCGCGGAAGCGCTCCTTGCCGAAATAGGTCATGTACAGCAGGCGGAAGCTGTAGAACGAGGTCACGAACGCACCCAGCAACACCGACCAGTACGCGTACTGATACACCCAGCCGCCGTCGCCGGCATGCTTGGCCGCCTCGATGATCGTGTCCTTGGAGTAGAAGCCGCTGAAGAACGGCGTGCCCACCAGCGCCAGCGTGCCGATGACGCTGGTCCAGAACGTGATCGGCATGTACTTGCGCAGGCCGCCCATCTTGCGCATGTCCTGCTCGTGGTGCATGCCGATGATCACCGAGCCGGCGGCCAGGAACAGCAGCGCCTTGAAGAACGCGTGCGTCATCAGGTGGAACACCGCGGCCGAATACGCCGACACGCCCAACGCCACCGTCATGTAGCCAAGCTGCGAGAGCGTGGAGTACGCGACCACGCGCTTGATGTCGTTCTGCACGATGCCGATCAGGCCGGTGAAGAACGCGGTGGTCGCACCGATGAACAGGATGAACTGCAGCGCGGTCTCCGACAGTTCAAACAGCGGCGACATGCGCGCCACCATGAAGATGCCGGCGGTGACCATCGTCGCGGCGTGGATCAGCGCCGAGATCGGGGTCGGGCCTTCCATCGAGTCGGGCAGCCACACGTGCAGCGGGACCTGGGCCGACTTGCCCATCGCACCGATGAACAGGCAGATGCAGACCAGCGTGGCCACCGACCACTCAAAACCGCCGATGATCTCGACCGTCTGCCCGCCGCCGATCGTGGTGTCGGCGGCTGCGAACACGGTCGCGTAGTCAAGGCTGCCGAACCAGTACAGCACGCCGGCGATCCCGAGCAGGAAGCCGAAGTCGCCCACGCGGTTGACCAGAAACGCCTTCATGTTGGCGAACACCGCGCTGGGCTTCTTGAACCAGAAGCCGATCAGCAGGTACGACACCAGGCCCACCGCCTCCCAGCCGAAGAACAGCTGCAAGAAGTTGTTGCCCATCACCAGCATCAGCATCGAGAAGGTGAACAGCGAGATGTAGCTGAAGAACCGCTGGTAGCCGGGGTCCTCGGCCATGTAGCCGATCGTGTACAGATGCACGAGCAGCGACACGAAGGTCACCACGACCATCATCATCGCCGTCAGGTTGTCGACCAGGAAGCCGACATGCGCCGAATAGTTGGCGACCTCGAAGAACGTGTAGACGTTCTCGTTGAACGGTGCGGCGCCCTGCAGCAGCTGCCACAGCGTGTAGACCGACAGCGCACAGCTAACCGCGACACCGGCGATCGTCGCCACGTGCGCGCCGACGCGCCCGACCTGGCGTCCGAACAGGCCGGCGATGACCGAGCCCAGCAGCGGGGCCAGGACGATCGCGACCAGGATGCTCTTTGAAATCGTGTACTCCATGCCCGGCTCAGCCCTTCAGCGTGTCGAGTTCGGCGACGTTGATCGTGCGCCGGTTGCGGAACAGCGTGACCAGGATCGCCAGGCCGATCGCGGCCTCGGCCGCGGCCACGGTCAGGATGAAGAAGACGAAGATCTGGCCGGCGGCATCGCCGTACTCGCGCGAGAACGCGACGAAGTTGATGTTGACCGCGAGCAGCATCAGCTCGATCGACATCAGCAGGATGATCACGTTCTTCCGGTTGAGGAAGATGCCCGCCACGGAAATGCAGAACAGCACCGCGCCCAGCGACAGGTAGTGGCCCAGCGACAGGCCGGTTCCGAACAGCTCGGTCATTTCGCTTCTCCCTCGGTCGGCAGGTCGCCGGCATCGGCCGGCCCCTCGACCACCGGACGCACCGCGTCCATCTTGACCACGCGCATACGGTCCTTGGCACGCACGCGCGCCTGCTCGCCCGGGTTCTGGTGCTTGGCGCCCGGACGGCGGCGCAGCGTCAGCGTCACCGCGGCGATCACCGCAACGGTGAGGATCACTGCGGCGACCTCGAACGGCAGCAGGAAGTCAGTGAACAGCCGGCGGGCCAGCCACACCGTGTTCGAGGCCCCGGCCGCGTCGACCGCATCGACCGCGAATGGCGTCATGCGGCTGCGCACGCCGATCAACGCGAGGATCTCGAGCAGCATCACCACCGCCACGATCAGGCCGACCGGCAGATAGCGCACGTAGCCTTCGCGCAGCGGCGCGACATCGATGTCGAGCATCATCACCACGAACAGGAACAGCACCATCACAGCGCCGACATAGACCAGCACCAGGGCGATACCGAGGAACTCGGCGCCGATGAGCAGCCAGGTGCAGGCGGTGGAGAAGAACGTCAGCACCAGGAACAGCGCCGCGTGCACCGGGTTGCGGGCGCTGATCACCGCAACCGCGGACATCACGGTCGTCGCGGCGAAGACGAGGAAGAAGATCAGGGCGAGGTCCATGGCTTACCTGTACGCGGAGTCGGCGGCGCGGCGTTCGGCGATCTCGGACTCGAGACGGTCGCCGATGGCCAGCAGCTGCGGCTTGGTCACGATGTTCTCGCCGCGGTTCTCGAAGTGGTACTCGTGGATATGCGTCTCGACGATCGAATCCACCGGGCACGACTCTTCGCAGAACCCGCAGTAGATGCACTTGAACAGGTCGATGTCGTAGCGCGTGGTGCGGCGGGTGCCGTCGGCGCGCTGCTCCGAATCGATCGTGATCGCCAGCGCCGGGCACACCGCCTCGCACAGCTTGCACGCGATGCAGCGCTCCTCGCCGTTGGGATAGCGGCGCAGCGCATGCAGCCCGCGGAAGCGAGGCGACTGCGGCGCCTTCTCCATCGGGTACATCAGCGTGTACTTGTCCCGGAACAGATACCGGAACGTCAGTGCCATGCCGCCGAGCAATTCGAGCAGCAGCAGGCTCCTGAACCATGCAACGAACTTGCCCATCACTGCCCTGCCTCGAATACACCGAAGTACGCCATCAACGCGGTGACCACGATCCAGCCGATGCTGATCGGGATGAACACCTTCCAGCCCAGCCGCATGATCTGGTCGTAGCGATAGCGCGGGAACGACGCGCGGAACCAGATGAAGCAGCTGGCGAAGAAGAACACCTTCGCAAACAGCCACCACCAGCCGTCGACCGCCAGCCATTCGAGCACCGGCACGCCGTCGAACCAGCCCTGGAACGGCGACAGCCAGCCGCCAAGGAAGAACGTCGCGGTCAGGAAGCTGATCAGGATCATGTTCGCGTACTCGGCCAGGAAGAACAGCGCGAACGCCGACCCCGAGTATTCGACCATGTGACCTGCGACGATCTCCGACTCGCCCTCGACGACGTCGAACGGCGAGCGGTTGGTCTCGGCGACACCGGACACGAAATAGATCACGAACAGCGGCAGCATCGGCAGCCAGAACCAGTCGAACAGGCCCTTGCCGCCGGACTGCGCCATGACGATCTCGCTCAGATTCAGGCTGCCGGCGCCGACCATCACGCCGACCAGCGCGAAGCCCATCGCGATCTCGTAGCTGATCATCTGCGCCGAGGCGCGCATCGCGCCCAGGAACGCGTACTTGGAGTTCGACGCCCAGCCGGCCAGGATGATCCCGTAGATGCCCAGGCTGGTCATCGCCAGCAGGTACAGCAGGCCCGCATTGGCGTTCGACAGCACCAACTGGGTATCGAACGGCACCACCGCCCAGGCCGCGAATGCCGGCGCAAGGGTGATCAGCGGCGCCAGCACGTACAGCACGCGCTGCGCGTTGGTCGGCTGGATGACTTCCTTGAACAGCAGTTTGAAGACGTCGGCGAAGGCCTGGAAGATGCCCATGCCGACGTACATCGGCCCGTGACGCACGTGCATCCAGCCGATCAGCTTGCGCTCCCAGACCACGTAGAACGCCACGGCGATGATCACCGGCATCGCGATCACGAGGATCTTGAGCACGATCCACAGCACCGCGCCGATGCCGCCCAGCGACAGCAGGGCCTCGTGCAGCGGCGCGGTGAGATCGCCGAGCAGCGTTGCAGTGTTCGTGACGCCGGCCTGCGAAGTGCCGGCTTGCAACATAGGCATGCTCATGCCGCCACCACCTTGACCTTGCCGGCCACCAGCGCCGCGGTGGCGCCGTAGCCCGATTCGATCCATGCCGCACCGAGCGCGACGCGATCGTCGACGACGACCTGCAACGTGCCGGTGCCCACTGCGTTAGTGACCTTGGCCATGCGTCCGTCGGCCACCCCATGCGCCGAGGCGTCATCGGGATGCAGCGCGATGCGCGGACCCAGGGTCAGCGGATGGGACTGCAACGCCGCAGCGCGACGGGTCAGCGCATCGACCCGGTAGATCGCCTGGGTCACCGCCAGCTCGAGCCCGTCGCCGTCCACCGTCGGGGCCGCGGAGGCCGCAACCGCCACGGTCCGCGGCTGCAGGCTGGCACGCAGGCCGGCCAGATCGGTGAACTCGAAGCCCGGCACCGCCAGCTCGCCGCCGAGCGCACGCAGCACACGCCAGCCCGCCCTGGCATCGCCCGGCAGCTTGCCCGCTGCGGTCGCATGCTGCGCGCGTCCGTCGAGGTTGGTCAGCGTGGCATCGATCTCGGCGAGCGCGCCGATCGGCAGGATCACGTCGGCGACGCTGCGGGTGGATTCGCAGGCGAACTGGCTGAAGGCCACGACCTGGGCTGCACCCAGTGCCTGCATCGCCTGCGCCGGATCGGCGAAGTCCAGGCCCGGCTCGATGCCGTAGATCACATAGGCGCCGCGACGCTGCGCAAGCATCGCGTTGGCATCGCGCGTGGTCGGCAGCACGCCGGCCGCCGTCAGGCCAACCGCGTTCGCGCCCTGCGGGATCCGGCACAGCGCGGCCCCGGTCGACTGCGCGAGCGCGGCCGCGGCCTTGCGGATGTCGGCGGCGTGCGCGCTGGTTTCCGCCTGCGCGCCGACGATGATCGCCGCATGCGCGGCGCCGCGCAGTGCGTCGGCGAGCTCGCCGACCTGCAGCGTCTGGGCGATACGCGACGGCGGCACGATGGCCTTGTCGGCGATGTCGAAGGTGAACTCGAAATCGACCGGATTGACGACGTAGACCTTCGCGCCGCGCTTCCATGCCTGGCGCACACGGTGGTGCAGCAGCGGCACTTCGTGGCGCAGGTTGGATCCGACGATCAGCACCGCGTCGGCCTTGTCGAGCTCGGCGACCGGCATCGCGAAGGCTTGCGCGACGGCGCCGTCGGACAGGTCGCGCTGGGCGATGCGGTGGTCGAGGTTGCCCGTACCCAGGGCATCGGCCAGACGCGCCAGCAGCGCGCCCTCCTCGTTCGAGGTGGCCGGATGCACCAACATGCCGAGTTCGTCGGCCGGGTTGTCGCGCAGGATCCGGGCCGCGCGCGTGAGCGCCTCGTCCCAGGTCGCCTCGCGCCACTGGCCACCGTCCTTGATCTGCGGATGCAGCGCCCGGTCCTCGGCCGCCAGCCCCTGATGCGAATAGCGATCGCGATCCGACAGCCAGCACTCGTTGACCGCTTCGTTGTCACGCGGCACCGCCCGCATCACTTCACCGCGGCGCAGATGCAGGAACAGGTTGCTGCCCAGCGCGTCATGGCCGCCGAGCGACTCGCGCGCGATCAGTTCCCACGGCCGCGCGCGGAAGCGGAAGACCTTGTTGGTCAGCGCGCCGACCGGGCACACGTCGATGACGTTGCCCGACAGTTCGGTCGTCAGCGGCTTGCCGTCGTAGGTGCCGATCTGCAGGTTCTCGCCGCGCTGCATGCCGCCCAGCTCGTAGGTGCCGGCGATTTCGGCGGTGAAGCGGATGCAGCGCGTGCACTGGATGCAGCGCGTCATCTCGGTGGCGACCAGCGGACCGAGGTCTTCGTCGGGCACCACGCGCTTGCGCTCAGCAAAACGGCTGACCGAGCGGCCGTAACCCAGCGACAGGTCCTGCAGCTCGCACTCGCCACCCTGATCGCAGATCGGGCAATCGAGCGGATGATTGATCAGCAGGAACTCCATCACGTTGCGCTGCGACTTGAGAGCCTTTTCGCTGCGCGTGACGACCTTCATGCCGTCCATCACCGGCGTGGCGCAGGCCGGCGCCGGCTTGGGCATCTTTTCGACTTCGACCAGGCACATCCGGCAGTTCGCCGCGATCGCCAGCTTGTCGTGATAGCAGAAGCGCGGGATCGCGATGCCGGCCTTGTCGGCGGCCTGGATGATCATCGAGCCCTTGGGCGCGGCCAGCTCGACGCCGTCGATGAAGACGGTGACGTGGTCGGGCGGCAGATTCGGATTCACAGGTTGCGCGCTCATGCGGCGACACCCTTCAACATTGTGACGACGCCCCTCGAGTCGAGGGGCTGGGCGCGTTCGCGCAGAGCGCGAATGCGTCCGGGGAGCTGGAGACGTGCTGCGCTCATGCGGCCACCGCCTTCGCCACCACGGTGCCGTTGCGCTGATCGTCGACCAGGAAGCGCCGGTTGACGATCGCGTACTCGAACTCGTCCCAGAAGTGGCGCAGGAACCCCTGCACCGGCCACGCAGCGGCCTCACCGAACGCGCAGATGGTGTGTCCCTCGATCTGGCCGGCGGCCGCCCGCAGCATCTGCAGGTCGTCGACGGTCGCCTTGTGTTCGGCGATGCGGGTGAGCATGCGGTACATCCAGCCGGTGCCCTCGCGGCAGGGCGTGCACTGGCCGCAGGACTCCTTGAAGTAGAAACGGGCGATGCGCTGACAGGCGCGCACCATGCAGGTGGTCTCGTCCATCACGATGACCGCACCCGACCCCAGGCCCGAACCGGCCTTCTGGATCGCGTCGTAGTCCATCGTCAGACCCATCATCGTCTCGCCCGGCAGCACCGGCATCGACGAGCCGCCCGGGATCACCGCCTTGATGCGGTGCCCGTTGCGCATGCCGCCGCACAGGTCGAGCAGTTCGGAGAACGGCGTGCCCAGACGGATCTCGTGGTTGCCAGGACGCGCGACGTGGCCGGAGACCGAGAAGATCTTGCAGCCGCCGTTGTTGGGCTTGCCCAGGTTCAGGAACCACTCCGGGCCGTTGCGCACGATCGCCGGCACCGAGGCGTAGGTCTCGGTGTTGTTGATCGTGGTCGGCTTGCCATACAGGCCGAAGTTGGCCGGGAACGGCGGCTTGAAGCGCGGCTGGCCCTTCTTGCCTTCGAGCGATTCCATCAGGGCGGTTTCCTCACCGCAGATGTAGGCGCCCGCGCCCAACGCGTTGTAGATGTCGATATCGATGCCCGAACCGAGCACGTTCTTGCCCAGCCAGCCATTGGCGTAGGCCTCGGCGGTGGCTTCCTCGAGATGCTCGAACGGCTCGTGGTGGAACTCGCCGCGCAGGTAGTTGTAGGCCACGCTCGAGCCGGTCGCGTAGCAGGCGATCGCCATGCCCTCGATGACCGCGTGCGGGTTGTAGCGCAGGATGTCGCGGTCCTTGGCGGTGCCGGGCTCCGACTCGTCGGAGTTGCAGAGGATGTACTTCTGCATCTCGCCCTTGGGCATGAAGCTCCACTTCAGGCCGGTCGGGAAGCCCGCGCCGCCGCGGCCGCGCAGGCCCGACTGCTTGACCATCTCGATGACGTCGGCCGGCGGGATCTTCTCTTCGAGGATCTTGCGCAGCGCGCTGTAACCACCCGTCTTGAGGTAGTTCTCGTAGCTCCACGGCTTGTCGAAATGCAGCGTGGTGTAGACCGCCTGGTGTTCCTTGGGCGCAGGCCCGACGGGCCCGTAGCCTTCGGAAGACTTGGGATGGTGATGTGCCATGTCCGCGCGTTGCCCTACTTCAGACCATCGAGCAGCTCGTCGACCTTCTCGGGCGAGAGCTTCTCGTGGTAGTGACCGTTGATGACCACGACCGGCGCGCCGCAGCACGCGGCGACGCATTCTTCCTCGCGCTTGAGGAAGACGCGGCCGTCGGCCGTGGACTCGCCCAGCTTGCAGCCGAGCTTCTTCTCGGCGTGCGCAACCAGGTCCTCGGCGCCGTTGAGCCAGCAGCTGATGTTGGTGCAGAAGGCGACGTTGTTGCGGCCGACCTTCTCGGTTTCGAACATCGAGTAGAACGTCGCGACTTCGTAGGCCCACACCGGCGGCAGGTCCAGGTACTTGGCGACGCCGGCGATGATCTCGTCGGTGAGATAACCGCCATTCTGCTCCTGCGCCGCGAACAGGCCCTGCAGCACCGCCGAACGCTTGCGGTCGGGCGGGAACTTGGTCAACCAGTGGTCGATGTGCGCGCGGGTGTCCTCGCTGAGCACGACCATCGGGTCGACGTTGCGGGCGTTCTCGAAATTTCCGGTCGCCTTCATCGGTCGACTTCTCCGAACACGATGTCGTAGGTGCCGATCATCGCGACGACGTCCGAGAGCATGTGGCCCTTGGTGATCGCGTCCATCGACGAGAGATGCGCAAAGCCGGGCGCGCGCAGATGCACGCGGAACGGCTTGTTCGCGCCGTCGGAGACCAGGTAGCAGCCGAACTCGCCCTTGGGCGCTTCGACCGCGCTGTAGGTCTCGCCCGCGGGCACGCAGTAGCCCTCGGTGAACAGCTTGAAGTGGTGGATCAGCGCTTCCATGTCGTCCTTCATCTCCGCACGGGAGGGGGGCGACACCTTGTAGTTGTCGAGCATGACCGGGCCGGGGTTGGCCTTCAGCCACGCGACGCACTGGGCGATGATCCGTGCCGACTGGCGCATCTCGAAGACGCGGACCAGGTAGCGGTCATAGCAGTCACCGTTGACGCCGACCGCGATATCGAAGTCGACATCGGCATAGCGCGCATACGGCTGGGTCTTGCGCAGATCCCACTCGATGCCCGAACCACGCAGCATCGGGCCGGTCATGCCCCAGGCCATCGCCTGTTCGGGCGGGATGACGCCGATGCCGACGGTGCGCTGCTTCCAGATGCGATTGTCGGTGAGCAGGGTCTCGTACTCGTCGACGCGGCTGGGGAAGTCCTTGGCGAACGCCTCCAGATAGTCGAGCATCGAGCCCTCGCGCCAGGCATTGAAGCGCTTGAGCTTTTCGCCCTTGCGCCAGCGCGATTCCTTGTACTGCGGCATGCGCTCGGGCAAGTCGCGGTAGACACCGCCGGGTCGGTAGTAGGCCGCATGCATGCGCGCGCCCGAGACCGCCTCGTAGACGTCCATCAGCTCCTCGCGCTCGCGGAACGCATAGAGCATCACCGCCATCGCCCCCAGATCGAGCGCGTTGGAGCCGATCCACATCAGGTGATTGAGGATCCGCGTGACCTCGTCGAACAGGGTGCGGATCCACTGCGCGCGCTCGGGTGCCTCGATGCCCATCAGCGTCTCGATGGCGCGCACGTAGGCGTGCTCGTTGCACATCATCGACACGTAGTCGAGGCGGTCCATGTAGCCGATCGACTGGTTGAACGGCTTGGACTCGGCCAGCTTCTCGGTCCCGCGATGCAGCAGGCCGATATGCGGATCGGCGCGCATCACCGTTTCGCCGTCCATTTCCAGGATCAGGCGCAACACGCCATGCGCGGCCGGATGTTGCGGGCCGAAGTTGAACGTGTAGTTGCGGATCTCCTGCTTGAGGACATCCGCGCTCGGCGTGGTGTTCGCCTGGTGCAGGGAGGTAGTCGGCACGGCACTCATTTGGCGTCCTCCGCGCGGCGGGCCATCTGCTCGCCGCTGGCGGTCGCGTAGCGGGCATCGTCGCGGATCACGCGCGGCACGCCGACGCGCGGCTCGACCGAGGTCACCGGCTCGTAGACCACGCGCTTGCGCTCGGCGTCGTAACGCACTTCGACGTTGCCGATCAACGGGAAATCCTTGCGGAACGGATGACCGACGAAGCCGTAGTCGGTCAGGATGCGGCGCAGGTCCGGATGGCCTTCGAAAATCACGCCGAACAGATCGAACGCCTCACGCTCGAACCAGTCGGCGACCGGCCATAGCCCGGTCAGCGAGGAGACGACCGGCAGGTCGTCGCTCGGCGCGAAGCAGCGCACCGTCAGGCGGCGGTTGTGGCGGATCGACAGCAACTGCGCGACCACGACGAAGCGACGCTGCGGGACCGGGATCTCGGCGGTCGCATCGGGCTGGCCGACCTGGCGGCTCGGCGCCTCGCCGAAGCGGAAGCGCCCCGGACCACGACCTTCGACGCCGCGGCTGAAGCCCTCGGAGGACACCTCGGTGTCCCACTCATCGCTGCCGTAGCCCAGATAGTCGACGCCGCACAGGTCGATCAGCGACTCGAAGCCGAACTCCTCGCGCAGCACGCGACAGGTGTCGAGCCAGTCGCCGGCGGTGGTGATCGCCACCTCGCCACGCGGCAGCGCGACGGCGACCTCGGCATCTGCAAAGCGGGTGCGCAGGCGCGCGGCGAATGCGCTCGCCGATTCCCGAACAGGTTGGTCACGCATCGCGCAGCCCCGTCTTCTCGTCGCCGAAATTGGTGGCGCGGCGGATCTTCTTCTGCAGCTGCAGGATGCCGTAGACCAGCGCCTCGGCCGTCGGCGGACAGCCCGGCACGTAGACGTCGACAGGCACGATGCGGTCGCAGCCGCGCACCACGGAATAGGAATAGTGGTAGTAACCGCCACCATTGGCGCAGCTGCCCATCGAGATGACCCACTTCGGGTCGGGCATCTGGTCGTAGACCTTGCGCAGTGCCGGCGCCATCTTGTTGACCAGGGTGCCGGCCACGATCATCACGTCGGACTGGCGCGGGCTGGGACGGAACACCACGCCGTAGCGGTCCAGGTCCAGACGCGCCGCGCCGGCGTGCATCATCTCGACCGCGCAGCAGGCCAGGCCGAAGGTCATCGGCCACATCGAGCCGGTCCGCGCCCAGTTGAGCAGCGCGTCCGAACTGGTCGTGACGAAACCACGCTCGAGCAGCGGATTCTCGCCTTCGGGGCGCAGGATGTCGTCGACCCGGCCTTCCGGCAGCGGGTTGTTCATCAGGCGCGCAACGGTCTGGCTCACTCCCATTCCAGCGCTCCCTTCTTCCACACGTAGATGAAGCCGAGCAGCAGCATGCCGGCGAAGATGCCCATCTCGATCAGGCCGAGCATGCCGAGTTCGCGGAACACGGTGGCCCAGGGCACGATGAAGATGATTTCCAGGTCGAAGACGATGAACTGGATGGCGATCAGGTAGTAGCGCACATCGAACTGCATGCGCGCGTCCTCGAATGCTTCGAATCCGCACTCGTAGGGCGACAGCTTCTCCAGCGACGGGCGCTTGGGCCCGAGCAGGTTGCCAACGACCAGCAAGGCGATGCCGATCCCCGTGGCAACGATCAGGAACAGCAGGGTCGGCAGATATTCGGCCAGCACTGGATTGTTCTCTCGGCTACAGCCGCACGATCGCGGCCTTGGCTCGACGTCGTGACGTCGCACTCACAAGGCGCCTGGGCGCCTCACGCATATCGGGGACCGCCGCCTTGGCGACGCCTCCACCGATCCCCCTAATTGTACCGTTTTCAGAACTGGCGAGTAAACGATTACCCCGGCGGACACAGCATTTCGACCGCCCGCAGCGCGCCGAGCACGGGCCGACCGGACCCACGCCGCAAGATCCCGCCCCAACGACGCCCAAGCGCGCCCGATGCAAACGAAAAACCCCCGCTTTCGCGGGGGCTTTTCGCCGGTGCGACACCGTGTGCCGACGTCCGTACTTCCTGGTGCCCAAGGGGGGACTCGAACCCCCACGACCTAAGCCGCTACCACCTCAAGGTAGTGCGTCTACCAATTCCGCCACCTGGGCAAACCTGAAACTTTCCCGGCGCGATACCGAAGCGCTCGGGAGCCGCGCATTGTAGCGCGAATTATTCCGTCTGGGGAGCCTGCGGTGCAGGGTCCTGCGCCGGCGCCGGCGCCGACGGCACGGTCGCGGCATCGGCCGGCGCCTGCGGAACCGCATCCGAGGCCGCAGGCGCTGCGGGCACGGCGGCATCGCCCTGCGGCGCTGCCGGAACGGCCGGCACCTGCTGCGCGCCCATCACGCCCAGATCCATGTCCAGCGCATTGGGGTTGGCGCGATGCATCGCGTACCAAGCCATGAACAGGGTGATCGAGAAGAACGAGATCGCCAGCCACTTGGTGGCCTTGGACAGGAAGTTCGACGAACCGCGTGCGCCAAAGACCGTGGCCGAGGCGCCGCCGCCAAAGCCCGAACCGGCCGACGCGCCGGCGCCGCGCTGCATCAGGACCAATGCAATCATCGCGATCGCGATGATGACAAACAGAATGTTGAAGACGAACAGCATTGCGTGGGCGCTCGCAGAACGTGTGGTACGAGGGGCCGCTCAGCGCGCGGCTGCAGCGACGATGGCCAGGAAATCGGCGGCCGACAGCGAGGCTCCGCCGATCAACCCGCCGTCGACATCCGGCTGCGCGAACAGCTCGGCCGCGTTGGCGGGCTTGACGCTGCCGCCATACAGGATCGGCAACGAATCGGCGATCTTAGCATCCCGTGCCGCGATTTCGCTACGGATGAAGG
This sequence comes from Luteimonas sp. TWI382, assembly GCF_039674545.1. NCBI lineage: Bacteria > Pseudomonadati > Pseudomonadota > Gammaproteobacteria > Lysobacterales > Lysobacteraceae > Luteimonas > Luteimonas sp. TWI382. The sequence goes on along the minus strand of NZ_JBDJNS010000005.1, from coordinate 85,703 downwards.
CGTGGACGGCCTGGGCCTGGTCCGGGGACGCGGTCCGGCCGGTACCGATCGCCCAGACCGGCTCGTAGGCGACCACCGCGTCGGCGAAGGCGGCCGCGCTGACCAGATCGAGCACCGGGCGCAGCTGGGCGGCGATGGCGTCCTCGGTGAGGCCCGCGTCGCGATGCTGCAGCGATTCGCCGACACACAGGATCGGCCGCAGCCCCGCGTTGACCGCCGCCAGGAACTTGCGCCCCACATGCTCGCTGCTCTCATGGTGGTACTGCCGGCGCTCGGAATGGCCCACCAGCCCGAAGCGCGCGCCGACATCGACGAGCATCGTCGCCGAAACCTCGCCGGTATAGGCGCCTTCCTGGTTGCTGCTGACATCCTGGGCACCGAACGCGACGCCCTGGGCACCGGCGAAGGCTTTGGCCAAATCGCCCAGATAGGGCAACGGCGGCAGGATCACCACCTCGACCCCTGGCGTGGGGGTCGCGGCGATCCGCGACACGAGCGCGCTCGCGAATTCGCGACTGCCATGCAGCTTCCAGTTGCCGGCGACGATGCGTGGACGCATGGGGCGATCCTCATGAATGCGGAACAGGGGATTCTAGGCGCTGGACCCCGCAGGGCATAGCGCAAGCGCCCTGCCGGGCTTCAAAGCGCGTCCTTCACATTGCAGAATACGCACAGCCGGCAGATGCCGGCTTTTTTCGTTCCGCGACACACCTGCGATTACTGGAGTCCTGCATGCGCCCCTACCCCATCCTCACCGCCCTGGCTTGCTGCCTCGCACTCGCCCCCGCCCACCTCCTGGCTGCCGACGGCTGGAGCGGCACCGGCGAACTCGGCGTGGCGATCTCCAAGGGCAATACCGACAGCGAAACCGTCGTCGGCAAGCTCGCGCTCGCCCGCGAGGATGCGCTGTGGAAGCATGCCGTGAACGCCGCATTCCTCTACGGCACCGCCGACGACGTCGAGAATGCGCGCCGTTACGAGTTGTTCGGTTCGTCCGGCTACCGCCTCGGCGAGCGGCACTATCTGTTCGGGTCGGCACGCAACGAACGCGACCATTTCAGCACCAACGAGTACCAGACCACGGTCGCGGGCGGCTACGGTTTCGAGGCGTTCATGGACGAGCGCACCAAACTGGTGTTCGAGATCGGCCCCGGCTACCGCTGGGCCAAGGAGCAGGACGTGCGCGTGCACAACAACGAGGCGATCGTCCGCGGCTTCATGGACTTCAGCCACCAGCTCAACGACAGCACCCGCCTCTACGACATCCTGCTGATCGAATCGGGCAGCGACAACACCTTTGCCCGCAACGAGCTCGGCGTGCAGGTGAAGATGACCGACGCCCTGGCGCTGAAGGCCGGCTTCGAGATCCGCCACAACACCGAGGTCACCGACGACCGCCAGCGCACCGACCGCCTGACGACGGTGAACGTGGTGTACGGGTTCTGAGAGGCTTTTGATGGGTGCAGGGGCGATCCGAAGGGGCAACAACGCCCGAAGAAGGTTCTCCGCCGAGATCAGGGGATCCTACTTCTGCTCGCTCGATCATGGGGCCATCTCCGGAGCGAGCGTCGCGCCGGCCGGGGACTGCTCCCCGGCTCGGTCAGCCCGCTCCGCGGTCCGGCCCGGCGAAGCACGCCGGGCGTTCGTGTGGGCTGCGCGGCATGCCGCGCGAGCAGCCCGCACTCACCCATGGCTGACTCGCCGCCGCGGGCCATCCATGGCCCGCTATCGCAATCCCCGACCAGCACGACGCACTGAGGCCGACAGTGCGCGACTTCTTCCAGCGGGCGACTTCACATCCACCCGAAGTCGGGTTGCAAACGTCTATGGCAGCGGACTGACAGCCGGTGGCCGCGTCGAGCGCGCCATGGAGGGCGCGCGCCCGAGTCAAGGCAGGGCGAGCATGGATGGCCTGCGCGGCACTGCCGCGCATCCATGCGAACGCCACGCGTGCTTCGCGTGGCCGGACCGCGAAGCGGCCTTGACCGAGGGAAGAGCGGCTTCCGACTGACAGGCCGGTGCCCATCCGAAGTGGACTCTCATCCGCAGTTGAGAGAAGCACCAAAAGAAACGGCGCCCAAAAGCGCCGTTTCAAATCAGCTATAACGCATCGCGAATCTCGTTACTTGAGCTTGATCTCGCGCAGCCGCTCCTCGAGATAGCCCTGGGCGGTGATCGGCTCGGGATAGCGGCTCGGATTGTCGGCGGTGACCGTCGAGGGCAGCACGTCGATCACGAAGTCCGGATTGGGATGCAGGAAGAACGGGACCGAGTAGCGCGGCTGGCGTGCGGCCTCGCCCGGCGGATTGGTCACCCGGTGGGTCGTCGACGGATACACGTGATTGGTCAGGCGCTGCAGCATGTCGCCGATGTTGACCACGATGGTGTCGGCGTCCGAAGTGAACGGCACCCACTCGCCCTCGCGCGAACGCACTTCCAGCCCGGCAGCACTGGCACCGACCAGCAGCGTGATCAGGTTGATGTCCTCGTGCGCGCCGGCGCGCACATTCGGGATGTCGTCGGCGGTGATCGGCGGATAGTGGATCGGGCGCAGGATCGAGTTGCCGAAGTCGGTCTTGTCGGCGAACCAGTCCTCGGGCAGGCCGATGTGCAGCGCCAGCGCCGACAACACCCGCGCGCCCAGCGCGTCGAGCGCCTGGTACAGCCCGTAACCGTGCTCGCGGAAGCCCGGCACCTGGGATGGCCACAGGTTGGGCGGCATCACGTCGCGATACTTCGAATCGTCGGGAATCTCGCGGCCGATGTGCCAAAACTCCTTGAGATCGAAGTGCTTCGCGCCCTTGGCGGTCTCCACACCGAAAGCGGTATAGCCCCGCGCGCCGCCGCCGCCGGGCACGTGGTACTGCAGCTTGGTCGCCTCGGGCAGCGCGAAGAACGCCTTGAAGACATCGTAGGCGGCATCGATCTGCGGCTGCGCAATGCCGTGACCCTTGATGCCCGCAAAGCCCCACTGCCGGTAGGCGGCGCCGAGTTCGGCGACGAAGGCGTCTCGGTCTGTGTCGAAGCGTCGGATGTCGAGGGTCGGAATGCGGGCGGTCATGACAGGGTCTCCAGGCATCAGGCAGCGGCCGCGCGCACGGCGTCGGCCAGTCGATCGAGTGTGGTTTGCATCAACGCGGCATCGTCGGCCTCGACGGTCACGCGCACGACCGGCTCGGTGCCCGACGGCCGCAGGAACGCGCGGCCGCGGCCCTCGACCGCCGTCTGCGCCTGCACCAGTGCAGCCTGCACCGACGGCGCCTGGGCCGGCTTCGCATCGCCCGTATAGCGGACGTTGACGGTGCGCTGCGGCACCTTGACCAGGCCGTGCAGCGCCTGTTGCAGCGAAACGCCACGACGGCGCAGCACTTCGAGCACCTGCAGCGCACTGATGATGCCGTCGCCGGTGCTGGCGCGATCCAGGCACAGCAGGTGACCGGAGGTCTCGCCGCCGAGCACGCCGTCGTGCTCGATCAGCGCCTGGTGTACGTAGCGATCGCCGACCTTGGCGCGCAGGAAGCCGATTCCGGCCTCGCCGAACGCGCGCTCCAGGCCATAGTTGCTCATCAGCGTGCCGACGACCGGCCCTTGCAGGCGGCCCTGCTGCTGCCAGTCGCCGGCCAGCACGTACAGCAGGTCGTCGCCGTCGCGCACGGTGCCGTTGCTGTCGACGAACAGCACGCGGTCGCCATCGCCGTCAAAGGCGATGCCGAGGTTCGCACCGCTGTGGCTGACGCGTGCGGCCAGGCCTTCGGGATGGGTCGAACCGACGCCGTCGTTGATGTTGACGCCATTGGGCTCGGCGCCGATCACCTCGACCTGGGCGCCGAGTTCGCGCAGCACGATCGGCCCGACCTGGTAAGTCGCGCCGTTGGCGCAGTCGACGACGATGCGCATGCCATCGAGGTCGAAACCGCGCGGCACCGAGGCCTTGCAGGCCTCGACATAGCGGCCGACCGCATCGCGCGTGCGCACCGCCTTGCCCAGCCGCTCCGACGCCACGGTGCGGAATGGCTGGTCGAGCGCGGCCTCGATCGCCAGTTCGGTGGCATCGTCGAGCTTCTCGCCCTGCGCGCTGAAGAACTTGATGCCGTTGTCGTGGTGCGGGTTGTGCGAGGCGGAGATCACGATGCCGCCGTCGGCGCCGAGCGAGCGCGTGAGGTGCGCGACCGCAGGCGTGGGCATCGGCCCCATCAGCTGCACATCGACGCCGGCTGCGACCAGGCCGGCCTCGAGCGCGGCCTCGAACATGTAGTTGGAGATCCGCGTGTCCTTGCCGATCACCACTTGCGGGCGCCGCCAGTCGGCGCCGCGCGCGCGCAGCGAATGGCCGTAGGCATTGCCCAGGCGCAGCACGAAATCGGCCGAGATCGAGCCTTCGCCCACCCGGCCGCGGATGCCGTCTGTGCCGAAGTATCTGCGGCTCACGCGGCGGCCTCGACTGGCGCGTCCTGCCGGGTCAGCAGCGCCAGCAGGTGTGCGATGCGCGGACGCAGTTCGCGGCGGTCGCAGATCTGGTCGATCGCGCCGTGCTCGAGCAGGAACTCGCTGCGCTGGAACCCCTCGGGCAGGGTCTCGCGCACGGTCTGCTCGATCACGCGCGGACCGGCGAAACCGATCAGCGCCTCGGGCTCGGCCATGTTGATGTCGCCGAGCATCGCGAACGACGCCGAGGCACCGCCGAAAGTCGGATTGGTCAACACCGAGATGTACGGCAGGCCGGCGTCGCGCAAGCGGCCGAGGGCGGCCGAGGTCTTGGCCATCTGCATCAGCGAGAACATGCTCTCCTGCATGCGCATGCCGCCGCTGGCGGCGAAGCTCACGAACGGGGTACCGGCGGCCAGCGCCTGTTCGGCGGCGCGCGCGAACTTCTCGCCGCCGACCGAGCCCATCGAGCCGCCCATGTAGGCGAAGTCCATTGCGCTGGCGACGATCGGGCGCTGCAGCAGCGTGCCTTGCATCGCAACCAGGGTGTCGCGCTCGCCGGTCGAGCGCTGCGCGGCCTTGATGCGGTCCGAATACTTCTTCTGGTCCTTGAACTTCAGGATGTCGGTCGGGCCGAGATCGGCCGCGATCTCCTGCGTGCTGCCCGGATCCAGGAACGCCTTCAGGCGCGCGCGTGCGCGGATCGGGCGGTGGAAACCGCACTTGGGGCAGACCTCGAGGTTCTCTTCGAGTTCGGGGCCGTAGAGCACGGCGCTGCAGCGCTCGCACTTCTCCCACAGGCCCTCGGGGACGCTGCGCTTGCGGACCGCGGCGGCATCGGTGCGGATGCGCGGCGGCATGATCTTCTGCAACCAGGACATGGCTCGTGTACTCCCGCCGGCCCGTACGGGGCCGCGAAGCGCGGAAGTGTAACCGACGGCCGGGGCCGGGCCGCGTCGTTCAGGCAGCGTCGAGCGCGGCCCGCAACGGCGCCAGGAACGCCCCGGCGCGACGCGCGGCTTCGCCCGGATCGGCGGCCTCGGCAATCTCGGCGACCAGGGCGCTGCCCACGACCACGCCATCGGCGTCGGCCGCCATTGCCGCGGCCCCGGCGGCGTCGCGAATGCCGAACCCGGCGACGACCGGCGCGTGGCTGGCCCGGCGCAGGGCCTGCAACCGGGTCGAGGCCTGCGTCGGATCGAGCCGGTCGGACGCACCAGTGACCCCGGCGAAGCTGACGTAGTACAGGTAGCCCTGCGCCTGGGCGCACAGGCTCTCGATGCGGGCGGCATCGGTCGTCGGCGAGGCCAGCAGGATCAGCGCCAGCCCTTGGGCATCGAAGGCGGCGCGGTACTCGCCGGCCTCCTCCGGGGGCAGGTCCACCAGCAGCACGCCGTCGACGCCGGCATCGCGCGCCTGCGCAGCGAAGGCCACCGGGCCGCGGATGTCGACCGGATTGAGATAGCCCATCAGCACGACCGGCGTGGCGACATCCTTCGCCCGGAACGCACGTACCGCATCGAACACCCAGGCCATGCCCGCGCCACGCTGGAGTGCGCGTTCGGAACTGCGCTGGATCGTCGGGCCGTCGGCCATCGGGTCGGAGAACGGCACGCCCAGTTCCAGGATGTCCGCGCCTGCTGCGACCAGCGCATGCATCACCGGCACCGTCGCCTCCAGCGACGGATCGCCGGCGGTGATGAACGGGATCAGCGCCTTGCGGCCGCTGGCGCGCAACGCGGCGAAGCAGGCGTCGAGGCGGGACGTGCGAGATCCGGTGGCCGCGCTCACAGCGTGAACCCCTCGCGCCTGGCGATCGTGTGCACGTCCTTGTCGCCGCGGCCCGACAGGTTCGCGAGCACGATCGCGTCCTTGGGCAATTCGCGCGCGAGCTTCATCGCCTGCGCGATCGCATGGCTGGATTCGAGTGCAGCGAGGATGCCCTCGGTCCGGGCGAGCTGGTGGAACGCGGCCAACGCTTCGTCGTCGGTGACGCCGACGTACTGCGCGCGGCCGGCGTCGGCCAGGAACGCATGCTCGGGGCCGACGCCCGGGTAGTCGAGGCCGGCCGAGACCGAGTGGGTCTCGGTGATCTGGCCGTCGTCGTCGCAGATCACATAGGTTCGGTTGCCGTGCAGCACACCTGGCCGGCCGGCCGCGATCGAGGCGGCGTGGCGCCCGGTCGCGATGCCGTCGCCAGCAGCCTCGGCACCGACGATGCGCACATCCCGGTCGTTGAGGAAGGCATGGAACAGGCCGATCGCGTTGCTGCCGCCGCCCACGCACGCGGTGATCGCGTCGGGCAGCCGCCCGTACTCGGCGAGCATCTGCGCGCGCGCCTCGCGGCCGACGATGGCATTGAAGTCGCGCACCATGCGCGGGTACGGGTCGGGACCGGCGACGGTGCCGATGATGTAGAAGGTGTCGGCGATGTTCGTGACCCAGTCGCGCATGGCCTCGTTGAGCGCGTCCTTGAGCGTCGCCGAGCCCGAGGTCACCGGTACCACCTGCGCGCCGAGCAGGCGCATGCGGTAGACGTTGGTCTTCTGCCGCTCGATGTCGGTCGCGCCCATGTAGACCACGCATTCAAGCCCGAGGCGCGCGGCGACAGTCGCCGAGGCCACGCCGTGCTGGCCGGCGCCGGTCTCGGCGATGATCCGGGTCTTGCCCATGCGGCTGGCGAGCAGCGCCTGGCCGATGGTGTTGTTGATCTTGTGCGCACCGGTGTGGTTGAGGTCCTCGCGCTTGAGCAGGATGCGCGCTCCGCCGACCGCGTCGCTGAGCCGCTGCGCGTGATAGATCGGACTGGGCCGACCGACGTAATGCGCGAGGTCAGCGTCGAACGCCTGCTGGAAAGCGGGATCGACCTTGGCGGCATCGTAGGCGGCCGCAAGCTCGGCGACCGGCCCGACCAGCGTCTCGGCGATGAAGCGGCCCCCGTAGCGACCGAAGTGGCCGGCGGCATCGGGATAGGCGTGGAAATCGGTGATCGGAGCGTTGGACATCGAACAGACACGGGGGAGATGATGGCTTGCACTCTAGCGCACACGTCCAGGCCCAGGAACCGATAAGATCTGACCATTCCGTCAGGAAATCTCACAGATGACCGATGCCGACCTGCCGTCGCTCAATGCCGTGCGTGCATTCGAGGCCGCCGCCCGGCTGGGTAGCCTCACCCGGGCCGCCGAGGCCCTGCACGTGACCCACGGCGCGGTCAGTCGCCAGGTGCGACTGCTCGAGGACGCGCTGGGCACGCCATTGTTCGTGCGTGCCGGCCGCGGCCTGCGGCTGACGCCGGCCGGGGAACGCCTGCGCGACGCGGCCGGCGATGCCTTCGCGCGCCTGCGCGGCGCGGTCGCGACGATCCGGCGCACGCAGGGCGATGCCGCATTGGTGCTCGGTTGCCCGGGCAGCCTGGTCGCACGCTGGATGATCCCGCGCCTGCCGCGGCTGGCCGGGGCGTTGCCCGAGCTGCGCTTGCACCTCTCGCCGCACGAGGGCGCGTTTCTACCCACGCTCGCCGGCTTCGATGCTGCGCTGCTGATCGGCCAGGCGCCTTGGCCTGCCACCTGGCGCGTGCGCCCGCTGGCGCCCGAACGCATCGGGCCGGTGATCAGCCCACGGCATCCGGAGGTCGCGCGCCTGCGCACGCTCGCGCCCGACGCCCTGCTGCGCGAGCCGCTGCTGCACACGATCTCCCGGCCGCAGGCCTGGCCCGCCTGGGCCGCCGCCGCGGGCGCAGCGCCACCCCAGGCCCTGGGCACGGGATTCGAGCATCTCTACTTCTTGCTCGAGGCCGCGGTCGCCGGGCTCGGCGTCGCGATCGCGCCGCAGGAACTGGTCGCCGACGATCTCGCTGCCGGCCGCCTGCTCGCCCCCTGGGGCTTTGCCACCACCGGCGCGCAGTGGGTGCTCGCGAGCCCGCGCGACGGCGACGATGCGCGCGCCGACGCCCTGGCGGACTGGCTGTCGCGGGAACTGGCATGACCACCGCGCGCAAGCGTCGCCAGCCCTGCGCCGAACCCGGCTAGGACGCGATCCCCCGCACCGCCGCCACGAACGCACGCATGCGCTCGGCGTCCTTGCAGCCGGGTGCCGATTCGATCCCGCTCGACACATCGACCCCCGCCGGCCGCGCGGTCGTGATCGCCTGTGCCACATTGGCGGCATCCAGGCCACCCGCCAGCCAGAACGGCCGGTCGAGCGCCGCGGGCAGTGCCGCCCAGTCGAAGCGCGCGCCGCCACCGCCCGGCTCGCCGGCCGCATGGCCGTCGAACAGGAACGCCGCGGCATCGGGCCAATCGGCGAGCGTGCGCAACGCGGCCGCCGGATCGCCGCCCATCGCGATCGCCTTCCAGTAAGGCCGCCCGAAGCCACGACAGAATGCGGCGTCCTCGTTGCCGTGGAACTGCAACACATCGGGCGCCAGGGCCGCGACGATCGCCGCGACGTCGGTGGCGGCGTTGTCCATCGTCAACGCGACCACCTGCACCTGCCGCGGCACGATCGCGCGCAGCGCCTGGGCCCGATCGAGATCGAGCCGGCGCGGGCTGCGCGCCGCGAACACGAAGCCGACATGGTCGACGCCGAGTGCGACCGCAGTCTCGACGTCCTCGCGCCGGGTCAGCCCACAGAATTTGATCTGGACCGCACTCATGGCGTTAGCGTGACCTCCGCCGGCAGCTCCCACTCCGGCGGATACAGCGGCCCGAGGAACACCAGGCCGGCGGCAGGGGCGGTCGGGCCAGCGAGACGTCGATCGCGGCCGGCCAACACCTCGGCGATCCAGCTTTCCGGCTGCGCCCCGGCACCGACTTCGAGCAGCGAGCCGACGATGTTGCGGACCATGTGGTGCAGGAACGCGTTGGCCTGCACCTCGACGACGACCTCGTCGCCATCGCGGCGGACCGCGATGCGCTGCAGGTCGCGGCGCGCGTGCGGCGCCTGGCAGTGCACGGTGCGGAATGCGGAGAAGTCCTGCTCGCCGACCAGCGCCTGCGCCGCACGATGCATCGCGGCCGCGTCGAGTGGCCGCAGTTCCCACGACAGGTACTGCCGGTGCAGCGCCGGGCGCACCTGACGGTTGAGGATGCGGTAGCGGTAATGCCGCGCGCGCGCGGAGAAGCGCGCATTGAATGTCTCGGGCACTGGCTGGCACCAACGCACGCTGACCTGCGGCGGCATCAGCGTGGTCGCACCGAGCATCCAGGCGCGCGGCGCGCGCGCAGCGTCGGTATCGAAATGCACGACCTGGCACTGCGCGTGGACGCCGGCATCGGTGCGCCCGGCGCAAACGGTGGCCACCGGATGCGCGGCGATCTTCGACAGCGCCGTCTCCAGCGCGGCCTGCACCGACTCCTGCCCGCCCTCGCCGGCCTTGCTCAGCCGTTGCCAGCCCAGAAAGCCGTTGCCGTCGTACTCGACGCCCAGCGCGAATCGCATCGCGCGATCAGCCGAGTGTGCGCAGCAGGCGCGCGGCCTCGGCCGCGGCGGCTGGGTCGCCGCCATCGACCACATCCTGCAGCAAGCTGCGCGCGGTCTCGACATCGCCCAGATCGATGTAGGCACGGGCGAGTTCCAGACGCTCGATGCCGGGCGGCGGCTCGACCACATCGCCGCGATCGAGCTCGACCGGGGCAGACACATCTGGCGCTGCAGCAGGCGCGGCGTCGGCCGCCGAAGGCGCATCGCCGACATGCCAGGTCGGCCCACCTGCGGCCGGCACAACGGGCGCAGGTCCCGGCGCTGCGGCAGGCGGCGCCGACCGCGCGAACGCGGGCACAGCGTCGGCCGGCTGCGCGGCGGTCGGCGAGCCGTCCGCGGCACTTGCGGTCGTCCGCGCCGGTGCCGCCCGGCGGCCACGGCGACCGAGCAGGAATGCGAGCGCGCCGACCACCAGCAGCGCCGGGGCCAGCCACAGCCAGGACCAGGGCGCGCCCTGCGATGCCGTGGCCGCGTCCAGACGCTGCTGCGCAGCCGCGAGGTCGGCGTCCTTCATCTCGATCAGCCGCTGCTGCTGGCGTTGCAACTGCTCCAGATCGTCGAGCCGGGACCGCAGTTCGGCAAGTTCGGCGTCGCGCGAGATCGCGGCTTCTTCGGCCTGGTGCGGGTCCTGACGCAGCATGTCTCCTCCAGCGCCGGCCGCGATGCCCGACTGTGTCGCTGCCGACGCAGCGTCGCCGACCGGCGGTGTGATCTCGAGCCGGGCCGATGGCGCGGCAATCGCCGCCGGTGCGGCACGGGGCGCAGCTGGTGGCGGCGTCGTGGCGGCGGGCGTCGCCGTCGCGACCGGCGACCCGGCCTCGGCCGGTGCAGACGCCGGCCGGCGCATGTCGCGCCACTGCCCCACCTGCTGTCGCACCAGCGCATCGGCCTCGGCGGTGCCGGCCTCGGCCCAGTCATCGCGCGGGGGCACGCGCAACACGGCGCCTTGGCGGATCAGGTTGAGATTGCCGCCGATGAAGGCATCGGGGTTGTGCCGCAGCAGCAACACCATCGCCTGGTTGACGCTGATGCCGGCCTCGCGCGCCAAGGGCGCGGCGATCGTCGACAGCGTCTGGCCGGGGCGGACGGCCGGCAGCGTCTGCGCGCGATCGGCGGTCGCCGGCTGGACCGCGTTGGCTGCGGGCGGCGCAGGCGCGGGCCTGGGCGCTGCACGCACCGGCGGCGCGGGCGCCGGCGGCTGCGCCTGTTGTGTCGCGCCTTGCGCCTGTGCCTGCACCGGGCCGGTTCCAGCGGGCGTGTCGGCGGCAGCAGCGGCCGGCGGCCGCACGATCGCATCGGCCGGCACGGCGACCGGCGCCTGGATCGCCGGCTGCGCTTCGGCCGCGACGGTGTCGGGGACCGCGAGCAGCGCCGAGTACTCGCGCACCAGCTTGCCCTGCCCCCAATCGACCTCGACCAGGAAAGCGAGCGCCGGTTGCTGCACCGGTGCGGCACTGGTGACGCGGATCACCGGCCGGCCACGGGCATCGAGCGCGACGCCGAAACGCAGGTCCGACACCACGCCGCGCGGCGGCGCCAGGCCGATGCGGGCGAAGGTCTCCGGAGACGCCAGCCGGGCCTGCAGTTGGCGCAGTTCGGCCGGGTCGCTGGAGATCACCGGAATCTCGGCCAGCAAGGGTTCGCCCTGCTGCGAGCGGACCTCGATGCGCCCCAGTCCCAGCGCCAACGCTGGCCCGGCGACGCCCAGCAACACGCTCGCCACCAGCAGGGGCTGCACGATGCGCGACACGATCTTCCCCCGATCCATCGGACGACTGTAGCGGCCGGCCGCTGCGCTGCGCAACGTCGGCGACGTCGCGCCCGGCGAGCAGCCAGCGCGCATGCTCAGCGCTCCGCTGCGACCAGTTCGGCCACCTGCACCGCATTGAGCGCGGCGCCCTTGCGGATGTTGTCCGAGACGATCCACAGGTTCAGGCCGTTGGGATGCGAGAGATCCTCACGGATGCGGCCCACGAACACCGCGTCGCGGCCGGAGGCGTGAGTGACCGGGGTCGGATAGCCGCCCGCGCGCCGCTCGTCGACGACCTCCACGCCGGGCGCCTGCGCCAGCAGCGCACGCGCCGCCTCGACAGTGAGCTTGTCGCGCGTCTCCACCGCCACCGCTTCCGAGTGCCCGTAGAACACCGGCACGCGGACCGCAGTCGGGTTCACCAGGATGCTGTCGTCGCCGAGGATCTTGCGCGTCTCCCAGACCAGCTTCATTTCCTCCTTGGTGAAACCGTTGTCCAGGAAGTCGTCGATGTGCGGGATCAGATTGAAGGCGATCTGCACCGGGAACTTCTGCGGGTCGAGATCGCGGAAGTTCAGCAGGTCGCCGGTCTGGCGGCCAAGTTCCTCCATCGCCGAGCGCCCCGCGCCCGAGACCGACTGGTAGGTGGCGACGTTGATCCGCACGATGCCCGCCTGCCGGTGCAGCGGCGCCAGTGCGACCAGCATCTGCATGGTCGAGCAGTTGGGGTTGGCAATGATGCCGCGCGGGCGATTGCGGGCCGCCTCGGGATTGACCTCGCTGACCACCAGCGGCACGTCATCGTCGTAGCGGAACGCCGAACTGTTGTCGATGACGACCGCACCGGCCGCGGCGAACTTCGGTGCGTACGCCTTGCTCGTATCGCCGCCGGCCGAGAACAGCGCGATGTCGACGCCGGTCGGGTCGAACGTCGCCAGGTCCTGCACGACGATGTCCTCGTCGCCGAACTTGACGGTGGTGCCGGCCGAGCGCTCGCTCGCCAGGGCGACGAGTTCGGACACCGGGAAATCGCGTTCGGCGAGGATCGACAACATGGTGTCACCGACGGCACCGGTGGCACCGACGACAGCGACGCGGAAGGCGCGGGAGGGAGACTGGGACATGACAGGCACTCTCGAAAAAGGGGACGTGGGAGACGCGGGCACTGATCGGGGTTCGGGGAACCGCTCGCCGGGAACTCAGGCGGTTCCCGGTCGTTTCGCATCCTGGCCGACCGGCGCGATCGGGCTCGGCGGATGACCGGCATCGGGGCCGGCGCCCAGTGCGGCGATCAGGTTGTCCACCGCCAGCGCGACCATCGCCCGGCGCGTGGCCAGGCTGCCGCTGGCGATGTGCGGGGTCAGCACCACGTTGTCGAGCGCGAGCAAACGCGGGTCGACGTCGGGCTCGCCCTCGAACACGTCGAGCGCCGCCGATGCCAGGCGGCCATGCGCCAGCGCGTCGGCCAGCGCGCCCTCGTCGACGATGCCGCCGCGGGCGATGTTGGTCAGCGTCGCCGTCGGCTTCATCCGCGCCAGCGCGGCCGCATCGACGATGTGGTGGCTGGCAGCCGAGTACGGCAACACCAGGACCAGGTGGTCGGCCTGCGCGAACAGCGCATCGAACTCGACGTAATGCGCGTTGCAGCTGCGCTCGACCTCCGCCGGCAGGCGGCTGCGATTGTGGTAGCACACGCGCATGTCGAAACCGGCGGCGCGCCGGGCGATGCCCTGTCCGATCCGCCCCATGCCCAGGATGCCCAGCGTGCTGCCGTGCAGATCGGCGCCCAGCAGGCCCTTGAAGTTCCAGCCCTGCCAGCGGCCCGCGCGCAGGTGGCGTTCGGCCTCGGTGATACGGCGCGCGGCGGCCATCATCATCGCAAAGCCGAAGTCGGCGGTGGTCTCGGTCAGCACGTCGGGCGTATTGGTCGCGACGATGCCGCGCGCGTGCAGCGCGGCGATATCGAGATTGTTGTAGCCCACGCCGACATTGGCGATCGCACGCAGGCGCGGCGCCGCGGCGATCTCGGCCTGGCCGATGCGCTCGTTGAGCGTCACCAGCGCGCCGTCGGCGTCGCGCAACGCGGCGGCGACCGCGGCCGCGTCGTGCTCGACGACCGAGGGCACCTGCACGACATCGAAGTGTGCATGCAGCCGCGCGACGATGTCGTCGAACAGCGGCTGCGCGACCCAGACCCGCGGACGCGGCTCAGCCATCGAGGCGCCCCGGGATCCGCGGCCCGACCTCGCCGACATCGCCGCACTGCGCGCGATGGCGCAGGGCCTGGTCCATCAGCACCAGCGCCAGCATCGCCTCGCAGATCGGCGTGGCGCGGATGCCCACACACGGATCGTGGCGGCCGGTGGTCACCACCTCGACGACGTTGCCGTCGACGTCGACGCCGTCGGCCGGCAGGCGCAGGCTCGACGTCGGCTTGAACGCGGTCGAGACCACGATCTGCTGGCCGGTGCTGATGCCACCGAGCACGCCGCCGGCATGGTTGGATGCGAAGCCGGCCGGCATCATCAGGTCGCGGTGCACGCTGCCGCGCTGGGCGACCGCTGCGAAGCCGTCGCCGACTTCCACGCCCTTGACCGCATTGATCGACATCATCGCCGCCGCCAGGTCGCCGTCGAGCTTGCCGTAGATCGGCGCGCCCCAGCCCGGCGGCACGCCGTCGGCGACCACGGTCACGCGCGCGCCGACCGAATCGCCGGACTTGCGCAAGGCATCCATGTAGGCCTCGAGCTCGGGCACCTGCGCCGCATCCGGCCAGAAGAACGGGTTGGCCTCGACCACGGCCCAGTCGATCGCCTGGGGGTCGGACACCGACGGCTTGAGTTCGCCCAGTTGCGACAGCCAGCCGTGCACCTGGACCCCGTGGCGCTGCGCGAGCCACTTCTTGGCGATCGTGCCCGCCGCCACGCGCATCGTCGTCTCGCGCGCCGACGAACGTCCGCCGCCGCGCGGATCGCGGATGCCGTACTTCTGCCAATACGCGTAATCGGCATGGCCGGGCCGGAACTGCGCGGCGATGTTGGCGTAGTCCTTGCTGCGCTGGTCGGTATTGCGGATCAACAGCGCGATCGGCGTCCCGGTGGTGGTGCCTTCGTAGACGCCGCTGAGGATCTCGACGGCATCGGCCTCGCGACGCGCCGAGGTGTGCCGGCTCTTGCCGGTCGCCCGGCGCGCCAGATCATGGACGAAATCCTCAGGCGCGAGCGCGATGCCCGGCGGGCAGCCATCGACCACGCAGCCGATCGCCGGCCCGTGGCTCTCGCCGAAGGTCGTGACGCTGAACAGCTGGCCGAAACGATTGCTGGACATGGCACCACGGCGCGGGCGCGCCGTCGAAACGGAGGGCCGCCAAGCTTAACGCGCTGAGCCGGCCCGTGGTGCGGTGCGTCAGAACAGGTCGCTGGCCGAGCCGCCCGCCACGTCGGGGCCCGCGACCGGGGTCGATTCGCGCGCGGCCGCAAGCTCGGCAATGCGCGCATTGTGTACGGCCAGGTCGCGGCGCTCGACGACGAACACGCCCATCTGCCCGACCTGGAACTCGACCCACAGCAGGGGCAGTTCGGGCAGCAGCTTGACCAGATGCTGCTCCGATTCGCCGACTTCGCAGATCAGCAGCCCGTCTTCGGTCAGGTGCAGCGGCGCATCGCGCAGGATCTTCAGCACCAGGTCCAGACCGTCGTCGCCGGCGCGCAAGCCCATCTCGGGCTCGTAGCCGTACTCGCGCGGCAGCGCATCGGTCTCGTCGTTGGTCACGTAGGGCGGATTGGTCACGATCAGGTCGTAGTGCTCGCCCTGCAGGCCCGCGAACAGGTCGGACTTGAGGAACCGCGTGTTGCGCACCTCCAGCCGGGCCTCGTTCTCGGCTGCCAGCGTCAGCGCCTCGTCGCTGAGGTCGACGCCGTCGACATGCCAATCGGGGTTGTGGTGGGCCATCGCGATCGCGATGCAGCCCGAGCCGGTGCACAGATCCAGCGCGCGGCGCACCTCGCGGCCGCCCAGCCACGGCTCGAAGCCGGACAGAATCAGCTCGGCGATCGGCGAACGCGGCACCAGCGCACGGCGGTCGGACTTGAAGCTCAGCCCGGCGAACCACGCCTCGCCGGTCAGGTAGGCCGCCGGGACCCGCTCCTCGATACGACGCAGGAACAGGCCCAGCACGTCTTCCTTCTCGGCCAGCGTGACCCGCGACTGCCCGTAGACCGGGCTCAGGTCATGCGGCAGGTGCAGCGCGTGGAGGGTCAGTTGGGTGGCCTCGTCGATCGCGTTGTCGTAGCTGTGGCCGAAGGTCAGCCCGGCGGCGTTGAAGCGGCTGGCGCCGTAGCGGATCAGGTCGACGATCGTCTGCAGTTCTTCGGTCATGGCGCGCGCGGCTCGGGGGACGGCTTGATGGCCGGCGATTATAGGTCAGCGGCCGCCGCGCTCCCGCGTGCCGCCAGGCGCGCACGTGCGGCGAGCTATGATGCCCGGTCCCTCGACTCGGCGGCCCCAGACGGATGTTCAACCGCACCACCCTCGTGATCCTGTGCATCGCGCTCGCTGGCGGGCTCGGCCTGCTCGCAGCGCAGCGCTACTTCACCGGCGGCGCCGACGCCGATCGCCCACCGCTGCAGGTCGTGCAGCTCTACCCCCAGCCGCGTGCACTGCCGGAGATCGAACTGCAGCAGGCCGATGGCACCGCGCTGCCGACCCGCGCCCTGGCCGGGCACTGGACCTTGGTGTTCATCGGGTTCACCCAATGCCCCGACGTGTGCCCGATGACGCTGACCCAACTGGCGCAGGCCCAGCGGCGCTGGGAGGCGCTGCCCGAGGCGACCCGGCCGCGCGTGCTGTTCGTGTCGGTGGACCCCGAGCGCGACACGCCGCAGCGACTGGGCGACTACGCGCATGCCTTCCACCGCGACACGCTCGCCGCGACCGCCGACCTGCCGACGCTCGAGCGCTTCACGCGCGCGCTGTCGATGGTGTTCGCCAAGGTGCCGCTGCGCGGCGACGCGCCGGCCGACGCCTACACGATCGACCACAGCGCCTCGATGGCGGTGCTCGACGCCCAGGGCCGCATGGCCGGCGTGGTCTCGGGCAGCGTGCTCAACGGCGAGGCGCCACGGCCCGACGCCATCGCCGACGACCTGTTGCGCCTGACCGCGGACACCCGCCCATGAGCCTGACCACCACGCTGACCTATGCGCTGCCGCACCGCCTGCTGTCGTCGATGGCGCGCCGACTGGCCTACTCGACCCATCCGGGCACGCGACGCTGGCTGATCGACACGGTCGTGCGCCGCTTCGGCGTCGACCTGTCGGAGGCGGCCAATCCCGATCCGGCGTCCTACGCCAGCTTCAATGCGTTCTTCACCCGCGCGTTGCGCGAAGGCGCGCGCACTGCCGATCCGGACCCACGCGCGCTGCTGATGCCGGCCGATGGCCACATCAGCCAGTGCGGCGCGATCGACGGCGACCGCATCTTCCAGGCCAAGGGCCAGTCGTTCACGGTCGCCGAACTGCTCGGCGATGCCGACGACGCGGCGCCCTATCTCGACGGTCGCTACGCCACCGTGTACCTGTCGCCGCGCGACTACCACCGCGTGCACATGGCCTGGACCGGCACACTGCGCGAGACCGTGCACGTTCCGGGCCGGTTGTTCAGCGTCGGCACCGATGCGGTCGCCAACGTGCCGCGGTTGTTCGCGCGCAACGAGCGGCTGGTGTGCCACTTCGACACCGACTTCGGGCCGATGGTCCAGGTGATGGTCGGCGCGCTGCTGGTCTCGGGCGTGGAGACGGTCTGGGCCGGCGAGGAGATTCCCGCCTACGGCGACCGCATCCAGCGCAAGGACTACCGCGGGCGCGGCATCGTACTCGAGCGTTTCGCCGAGATGGCCCGCTTCAACTACGGCTCGACGGTGATCGTGTTGTTGCCGCCTGGCGTGGCCGAACTGGCACCGGCGCTGCACGCCGAGTCGCCGGTGCGCCTGGGCGAACGGCTGGCCACGCGCCTGGGCGCGTGACCGTGACCGCGCCCGGCCCGCACGTGCGGGCCCGGGCGCCGCACGCAAGGTTCAGCGCGCGCAGCCCTGCAGCGTCAGCGTCTGTCCCGGCTTGAGTGCGTACGCAGGCGCGCGCAGGCCGTTGGCGCGCGCGAGCGTCGAGATATTGCAGCCGTAACGCTGGGCGATCTTGCCCAGGGTGTCGCCGCGAGCGACGCGGTGGCTGCGCGCGGGCGCCGGGGCAGCCTGCGGCGGACGCGGGGCGGCGGGCGCGGCCGGCAGGGCCGCCGGGGCGTCGGCGCTGACGTCGGGCAGCACCTCGATCGCGCCGGTCCGCACGATCGCCGCGCGCGGGTCGCTGTTCACCAGTTCGGCCGCCAGGTCGGCGCGTGCACCGCGCACGCACCACTGGCGATACAGCCCGGCCATGCGCACGGTGCCGTTGAGCACGGTGCCGACCGGCAGCAGGCTCTCGGCCTCGTAGCTGGGATTGAGATTGCGCAGCGCGCGCATGTAACCGTCGCGGGTGTTGCCGTTGCCCAGACAGATCGTCAGCTCGTAGATCGACGCCGGCCGCTCGAGACGGAACGTCGCCGGCCGCGCATCGACCTTGGGGAAGCTCAGCCCATACTCCTGCGGGTGCAGGTACAGCCACGCCGCGGCGATCACCATCGGCACATAATCGCGGGTCTCGGGCGGGAACTGGTTGTAGACATCCGGGTCCCAGAAGCGCCGACCGGCGGCCTCGCGGTAGACGCGCAGCGCGCGCCCCTCGCCGCCGTTGTAGGCGGCCAGCCAGTACTCGATCTCGTTGCCGTGCTGGGCGAACCGCTCATTGAGATAGACCGCCGCCGCATCGGCCGCCTGACGCGGGTCGTAGCGCGTGTCGAAGCCGCTGCCGTCGGGACCCAGGCCGAACCGGCGCCCGGTCGCCGGCATGAACTGCAAAGGCCCGGCGGCGCCGGCGCGCGAACGCGCGTGCACCCGGCCATTGGATTCCTTGGCCATGATGCCGAACAGCAGCGCCTCGGGCAGTCCGCTGCGCTTGAAGGCCGGGGACATCAAATGCCGCATGTACTGGTAGTTCTCGTGACTGGTGATCAGCGACACGCGCATGTCGGTGAGCCAGCGGCGGATGCCGGCCTGGACGGCGGGGTTGAGCTCGACCATGCGCTTGAACCGCTCGTCCTCGCTCAGCAGCGCCGACGCGCTGGCGCCCGCCGGCACCTCGGCGGTCGGCAGCGCGACGTCCAGCGCATCGGACGGGGCGTCGTCCTCGCCCTGCCCGGCCTGCGCGTCGGCGTCGGCCTTGAGCAGGCGCTTATAGCTGGTCAACAGCTGCGGAACGCTGCAGCCGCGCTGCTTCTCGCAGGCCACCATCACGTCTTCCATATCCTCGAGCGCCGCATTGCTCGCCTCGACCCCGGCCGGGTCGTCGTTGGCGATGCGCACCAGGGCTTCGCGGTAGCGCCCCTCGGCATCGAGCATGCGCTGATTCAGCGCCTCGGCAGCCTCGCGGTCGCGGCGCGACTGCGCCTTTGCATCGGTGGCATGGCAGGACAGCACCAACGCCAGCGCCAGCGCGCCCAGGTGCGCGAACGGGCGCGGGAAGGAGAACCGGGAATCGGGCATGCGGGGCTTCGCTCTGAGGGGCCGGCAGGGTAGCCCCCGCCGTCGCGCCGGGGCAAGGCAATCGACAACCGCCGGGACTCAGCCGCCCGGTGGCCCGGTCCGGGCCCGCGAGCGGGCCCAGTCGCGCGTTTGCGCCGGGTCGTGGCGCGCGAAGCCGGCCGCCTCGATCGCCGCATCGAGGTCGGCCGCCGGCGCGGCCTCGAGATGGCGGGCGAGGAACGCGCGCGTCACCGCGGCGACACCGCGCGCGGTCGCCGCGGCATCCGCATCGCCGAAGTGCGCCTCGTGCACCGGCTCCGTCATCAGCAGCGGCAGGTCGCTGAAGGCCATGTGCCGGGTGCCGGGCACGCGCAGCCGGATCACGTCCGGCGTCAGCCCGACCTGCGTCCAGCGCTCGTAGGCGTAGTCGTTGTGGTGGAACGCAGCGTCGGCCGGCGTGCCGTCGTAGAGCGGAAACCGCACCCAGTCGCTGGCCAGCGCCAGCAACGGCCGACCGAGGTCGGCGTCGTAGAGCCCGGGGTCGAAATTCAACCCGTCCAGACTCACCGCCGCACGGCAGCTCGGCAGGCGCTGGCAGGCGGTCGCCGCGGTCGACCCGCCGAAGGACATGCCTGTGATCGCCAGCCGCTGCGGATCGGTCGCGGCGAGCACCGGCGCGAACGCCGGTGGCACATGCCCGGCCTGGAGCGCGCGCACCGCGAACAGCACATCCTCGCGCCAGGTGGCCTGGCTGGCGCCCAGCCGGCTGCCGGCCAGCGCCTGGGCGTAGCCGCCGATCAGCGTGGTGCGCGTGGCGTGATCGTCGGCGGCATGGAAACGTCGGCGCCATTCCAACAGGGCCGGCGCCTCGGCGGTCATGTCGGTGGGCACCACCCGACCATCGGCCAGCGCGAGATCCACCGCGTCACCGGGATGCCCCAGCGCCACCACGACGTAGCCGTGGCTGGCCAGCGATTGCGCCAGCGCGGTGTTCTGCGCCGGATACAGGAAGAAGCCGTGGCTCAGGACCACCAGCGGGAAGCCGCCGTCGGGGCGCGGGGCCACCCCCGTTCCGGCGCCTGCGGCGGTGCAAACGGCGATAGCGTGGGTGTCGTCGACGGCGTAGCCCAGATTGCGTGCCAGCGCCGGCAACAGCCGCACCGCCTCGTCCTGCGGCAGATACGGGCGCAGCGGCGCGGCCTGCGCGGCGGGGTACCAGGCGACGACAGGCAAGGTCCGCACCGCGTCGGGGGCCTCGCCTGCCACCCCGCGCCGCGTCGTGTCAGCCAGTTCGAAGCGCTGCTGGCCCACGGGCAGCGGTCCGTCCGGCGCGGGCAGCGCGCAGGCCCAGACCAGCGCGGGCAGCGCCGCAACGATCAGGCAGACCAGACGCGACGGGAGTCGAGAGGGCATGGCGACATTCCTTGAGAACATCCGTCCATTGTGCGCGCGCCGTGGACCGCAACGGCCGCCCGGCACCGGCGGCGGCCACGTCCTAGAATCACCACTTCCTCCAAGCGCTCTGAATCCATGGATCCGATCCTCATCGGCAAGGCCATCACCACGCCCGACGGCGGCCCCGTCCACCTGCTGCCCGCGCTGGGCAACCGTCACGGCCTGGTCGCCGGCGCGACCGGTACCGGCAAGACGGTCACGCTGACCACACTGGCCGAGGGCTTCTCGCGCCTGGGCGTGCCGGTGTTCATGGCCGACGTGAAGGGCGACGTGGCAGGCCTGGCGATGCCGGGCGAGATCGGCGAGGCGCTGCGCGAGCGCGCCGCGCGCATCGGCGTGCCCGACTATGCCGGCGAGGCCAGCCCGGTGGTGTTCTGGGACCTGTTCGGGGTGTCGGGCCACCCGGTGCGCACGACGGTCAGCGAGATGGGGCCGACGCTGCTGGCGCGCACCCTCGAGCTCAACGATACCCAGGCCGGCGTGCTCGACATCGTGTTCAAGCTCGCCGATGACCGCGGCCTGCTGCTGCTCGACCTCGACGATCTGCGCGCGCTGCTGGGCTTGGTCGCCGAGGAGCGCAAGGCGGTCTCATCCGAGTACGGACTGGTCTCGGCACCGTCGGTCGCGGCGATCCAGCGCGCGGTGCTGCGGCTGGAACAGGACGGCGGCGCGCCGTTCTTCGGTGAGCCGGCGCTGGCGCTCGACGACCTGATGCGCACGCGCACCGACGGCCGCGGCGTGATCGGCATCCTGGCTGCCGATCGGCTGATCCTCAAGCCCCGGTTGTACGCCACCTTCCTGCTGTGGCTGCTGTCGCAATTGTTCGAGACGCTGCCCGAGGTCGGCGATCTGGACAAGCCGCGGCTGGTATTCGTCTTCGACGAGGCGCACCTGCTGTTCGGCGACGCGCCGGCCGCGCTGCAACAGCGGATCGAACAGGTGGTGCGGCTGGTGCGCTCCAAGGGCGTGGGCGTCTACTTCTGTTCGCAGTTCCCCGACGACGTGCCGCAGGCCGTGCTCGGCCAACTCGGCAACCGCGTGCAGCACGCGCTGCGTGCGTATACGCCGCGCGACCAGAAGGCCGTGCGCACCGCCGCGCAGACCTTCGTGCCCAACCCGGCACTCGATGTCGCCGCCGCGATCTCCACGCTCAAGACCGGCGAGGCACTGGTCTCGATGCTGCAGGCCGGCGGCGCACCGGCGCCGGTCGAGCGCACGCTGATCGCGCCGCCGCGCTGTCGGATGGGTGCG
Source organism: Luteimonas sp. TWI382 (assembly GCF_039674545.1). Taxonomy (NCBI): domain Bacteria; kingdom Pseudomonadati; phylum Pseudomonadota; class Gammaproteobacteria; order Lysobacterales; family Lysobacteraceae; genus Luteimonas; species Luteimonas sp. TWI382. Next base: position 63,726 of record NZ_JBDJNS010000005.1, on the reverse strand, counting down.
ATCACCGAGGCCGAACGTGCGCGCGTGCGCGCCGGCAGTCCGGTCGGCGCCAAGTACGACACGCCGGTCAATCGCGAATCGGCCGCCGAACGACTGGCGCAGCGTGCGCAGGCCGCGACCACCGCCGGCGACGCGCCACCGGCGAAGTCCCGCGACGCCGACGAGGCCGAGGGCGGCCTGGAACAGAAGCTCAACGAGTTCCTGTTCGGCACCAAGCGGCGCCAGGGCGCAGTGCAGGCCGCCGGCAAGCAGGCGGTGCGCTCGATCACCAACCGGATCGTGCGCAACCTGCTGGGCGGGATCGGGCGCCGATGAGCCGCTGGCGCCCGCCACCGGAAAAAAGCACCGCGCTGATCACCCCGAGCGGCCACGCAAGACTCAAGGCCGAGCTCGACGATCTGTGGCGGGTGCGCAGGCCCGAGGTCGTGCGCGCACTGTCGGCGGCGGCGGCCGAAGGCGATCGCTCGGAGAATGCCGAGTACACCTATCGCAAGAAGCAATTGGGCGAAATCGACCGCCGCGTGCGCTACCTCGGCAAGCGGCTCGAAGCGCTGCGGGTGGTCGACACCGTGCCGACCGATCCCGAGGCGGTGTTCTTCGGCGCCTGGATCGAACTCGAAGACCTCGACAGCGGACAATGCAACCGCTACCGCATCGTCGGTCCCGACGAGACCGACGCGCGCGAAGGCTGGATCAGCATCGATTCGCCGCTGGCGCGCGCATTGCTCAAGAAGCACATCGACGACGAGATCGCGGTCGAACTGCCGGGCGGCCCGCGCACGTTCGCGATCGTCTCGGTCGACTACGCCGCCGACTGAGATGGGCCGCAATCGCCGACACGGTGGCCGGGCGATCGCGGCTGCGAACAGAGGGATCCCCGCGCGCGGGACCTGCGCCGGCCTCATCTTGCTGGCGACCGCGCTCGCCGCCTGCAGCCCCGGCGCCGCCCCCACATTGCCGGCGGCCGCAACCGCCCCGACGCCTGCTGATACAACGCTCGACGCCCATGCGGCGCTCGCCATGCGGCTGCGGCCATTCCTGATCGAACGTGGCACGGGTCCATCGGGGCGCAACGCGCGCGCGGCCGATGACGAGCGGTTCCGGCTCGGCGCGTTCTGGAAGGCCCGGACCGACACCCACCACTTCGACGCCGCGTTCCGCGCGCGGGCGCAGGCCGCGCTGTCGGTGCACGAGGATGGCACGGCGGACGCGGCGCTGCGGCGGTTGCTTGCGACCGTCGAGGCGCGCTTGCCGGCCTGGCAGGCCCTGGTCGACTACAACGCCTCAGGGCAGATGCGCGACGATGGCGGCGACGGCGGACGGGCCTTGCTGCCCGGCGCGATCGCGGCGATCGACGCGATCGAGGCGGCGGCCTGGGCTTATGTCGAAACGGTCACTCAGACCGAGCCCGCACCGTAGATCCGCCGAGGGCACGCGCGCCGGACCTGCGCCCGGCCGGGCGCTCAGTCGATGCGCTGCAGCTCGTGGATCTGCGTGTCCGAGAACGCGCTGAAGTACCCGGTCGTCGAGGTGAACTTCTGCTCCGGGAACACGGTGCCCGGTGCGACGCGGCACATCAGGAACGCGCTCGACGACGCGCACTGCAGCCCGGCCTCGGGCGGAACCCCGGGAAACAGCCCGGCCTGCTCGCGCGCGCTGAGCGGCAGCATGGCCAGCCCCTCGCCCCGGAACATCGCCAGCCAGCCGCGGCCCTCGGCCCGCAACGTCAGCTGCGCGTCGGCCGGCACCGTCGCCGGATCCTCGTCCACCGGCCGGTAGGTCCCGCTCAGCCCGTCTGCTGCGGCTGCGACGCCGGCCACGAGCGCCAGCACCAGCCCCATCGCCATCTCCCTCGACCATCGCCTCATGCGTCCGTCTCCACGACTTCGCCGTAGAGATCATGCTCGTCGCTGCCCATGATCGCCACCTCGACGAAATCGCCAGGGCGCAGACCGGCCTCGCGGCCGTCCTGGATCTGCACCACGCCGTCGATCTCGGGCGCATCGCCCATCGTCCGCGCGATCGCCAGGTCGCCGTCGACGACGTCGACCAGGCAGGACTGCACAGTGCCGACCTTGGCCTCCAGGCGCGCTGCGGAAATCTCCGCCTGCTTGTCCATGAACCGCGCCAGCCGCTCCTGCTTCACCGCTTCTGGCACCGCATCGGGCAAGAGGTTCGCGGTTGCGCCCTCGACCGGCGAATAGGCGAACGCGCCGACGCGGTCGAGCTGGGCCTCGTCGAGGAAGTCCAGCAATTGCTGGAAATCGTCCTCGGTCTCGCCGGGGAAGCCGACGATGAAGGTGCTGCGGATCGTCAGGTCCGGACAGATCTCGCGCCACCGCGCGATGCGCTCGCGGGTACGGTCGATCGCGCCGGGCCGCTTCATCAGCTTGAGGATGCGTGGGCTCGCATGCTGCAGCGGCACGTCGAGATACGGCAGCAGCTTGCGGCTACCGTCGGCATGGCGCTCGGTCATCAGCGGGATGATGTCGTCGACATGCGGGTACGGATACACGTAATGCAGCCGCGTCCACACGCCCAGTTCCGACAGTCCCTCGCACAGCGCCTTCATCCGCGTCTGGTACGCGCGATCGCGCCATGTCCGCTCGGCGTAGCGCACGTCCACGCCGTAGGCCGAGGTGTCCTGGGAGATCACCAGCAGTTCGCGCACGCCGCCGCGCACCAGGCGCTCGGCCTCGCGCAGCACGTCGTCGACCGGGCGCGACACCAGGTCGCCACGCATCGACGGAATGATGCAGAAGCTGCAGCGGTGGTTGCAGCCCTCGGAGATCTTCAGATACGCATAGTGCCGCGGCGTCAGCTTGACCCCAGTGTCAGGCACCAAGTCGAGGAACGGATCGTGCCGCGGCGGCAAGGCCGCATGCACCGCGCCCATCACCGAGCCGTAGTCCTGCGGCCCGCTGATCGACAGCACGCCCGGATGCGCGTCGCGGATCATCTCCTCGCGCTTGCCCAGGCACCCGGTCACGATCACCTTGCCGTTCTCGGCCATCGCCTCGCCGATCGCGTCGAGCGATTCGGCGACCGCCGAATCGATGAACCCGCAGGTGTTGACGACCACCACGTCGGCATCGTCGTAGGTCTGCACGATGTCGTAGCCCTCGACCCGCAACTGGGTGAGGATGCGTTCGGAATCGACGAGGGCCTTCGGACAGCCGAGACTGACGAAACCGACCTTGGGACTGGCTGCGGACATGGGAACCGTGGCGGGTGCAGGAGGGAGGAGCCCATGCGCGCCGCCAAGCGACCGGACTGGGCCGGTCCGCGGCTGCGGGCACGAGGGGCCGCGCAGTATAGCGGCGGCGGCCGGGGCGGTCCTGCGGCCGCCGGCCTGGGGTAGACTCGGACCGTTCACGTGAACAGGACGCTGCCATGGGCCGGGACATCGTCGTCGCCACCGCGTCGGGGGCGGTCAACGCCTGGCGGGCCGACCCGCCCCATGGCGCCGCCGCGAAGGGCGCGATCGTGGTGCTGCAGGAGATCTTTGGCGTCAACGCCCACATCCGCAGCGTCGCCGACGGCTACGCCGCCGCTGGCTACGTCGCGATCGCCCCGGCCCTGTTCGACCCGGTCGCGCGTCATGTCGAACTGACCTACGAGGCCGCCGACTTCGAGCGCGGCCGCGCGCTCGCCGCAGAACTGGGTTTCGAGCGCGCGGTCGGCATTGTTCGCGCCACCCGCGACCTGTTGCGCAGTGAAGGCCATCGCCAGATCGCGGTGGTCGGGTTCTGCTGGGGCGGCAGCCTCGCCTTCCTCGCCAACACCCGTCTGGGCCTGCCCGCGGTCAGCTACTACGGCGCGCGTACCGTGCCGTTCCTGGATGAGCCTTTGCTGGCGCCGATGCTGTTCCACTTCGGCGTCGACGACGCCAGCATTCCCGAAGCCGACATCGCCGCCCACCGCGCGCGGCAGCCGGACGCCGAGATCCACGTCCACCCGGGCGGCCACGCCTTCAACCGCGACGTCGACCCCGCCCACTACCACCCCGACAGCGCCGCCGAGGCCCGCCGGCAGACGATGAAGTTCATCGCCGCGGCGCTGCTGCGCTGACCGGATGCCGACCATGCCGCACGCCACCGCCCCTGCCCACTACGCCCTGCACCCGCAATTGGCCGACGACACCCACCCTGTCGTCACGCTCGCGCTGAGCGAGGTGCGGTTGATGGATGATGCCAACTATCCGTGGCTGATCCTGGTCCCCCGTCTGCCCGACGCCCGCGAACTGATCGACCTGAGCCGCGAACAACGCAGCCGGCTGACCGAGGAGATCGACATCGTGGCCCGCGCGATCCGCGACGCGTTCCGGCCGTTCAAGCTCAACATCGCGGCGCTGGGCAACCAGGTGCCACAACTGCACGTGCACGTGATCGGACGCAACCAGGGTGATCCGGCATGGCCGGCTCCGGTCTGGGGCCGCGTCGCGGCCCGCCCCTACTCTCCCGAACTGTTGGTCGAGCGCATCACCCGCCTGCAGGCCGTGTTGCCCGACTGATCGCGCGTCAACGCACGCGGACCACGCGCGTGCCGGCCACGAAATCGTGCCCGCAGCGGCGGTCATTGCGGAAGATCATGCACACGCTGCCCAGGACCGCGAGCGCCCCCAGGCACGGGATCCCGCCCACCGCCTGCAACGGCAGATAGCGCGCGAACAGCGCACGCGCCACCGTCACCGGCCGGCCATCGAGCGTCACGATGCGGATCCCCAGCCACCGCTTGCCCCAGGTCTGGCCACCGACATGCAGCGGCCAGGCATGGATCGCCGCGAACACCAGCAGGCCGATCCCCATCCACAGCAGTTGCAGGCCGAACCCGACCTGCTCGCCGCGCTGGGCCGCCGCCATCACCGCAGACCAATAGCCGCCAAGCCACATCACCGGCGTCATGACCGCCAGGCCGATCAGCCCATCGATGACCACCGCGCCCAGCCGGGTGCCGCGCTCGGCCAGCACCTGACCTGCATCGGCCTGCAACTCGGCCACCGGGGCCTGGTAGGGATTGGACTCTTGCATCGCACGTCCTTGTTGGAGAGGAAAAGACAGCCCGCTCAGGTGCGCGGCAGCGTCACCCCGGTCTGGCCCTGATACTTGCCACCGCGATCCTTGTACGACGTCTCGCAGACGTCGTCCGCATCGGACTGGAAGAACAGCATCTGCGCGACGCCCTCGTTGGCATAGATGCGGGCCGGCAGCGGCGTGGTATTGCTGAACTCCAGCGTCACGTGGCCTTCCCACTCCGGCTCGAGCGGCGTCACGTTGACGATGATGCCGCAGCGCGCATAGGTGCTCTTGCCCAGGCACACCACCAGTACATCGCGCGGAATGCGGAAGTACTCGACCGTACGCGCCAGCGCGAACGAATTGGGCGGAATGATGCACTCGTCGCCGACCACGTCGACGAAGCTCTTGGGGTCGAACCGCTTGGGATCGACGATCGTCGAGTTGATGTTGGTGAACACCTTGAACTCGCGCGAGCAGCGCACGTCGTAGCCGTAGCTCGAGGTGCCGTAGCTGACAATGCGCTGGCCGTCGACGTGCTTGACCTGCCCGGCCTCGAACGGCTCGATCATGCCCCCCGGCTGCTCGGACATGCGGCGGATCCAGCGGTCGCTCTTGATGCTCATAGGGTGTTCCCGGGGGCGAATGCGGCAGTGAATACGCATTGTAGGGCCGTCACCGACCCGCCGCACCCCGCCGCGGTCACACCAACGACGCGGAGATCGACATCGGGGCGCGCGGGCGCTTCTCGAGTTCGGCGACCATGGCCCGTGCGACCGCACGGTAGGCCGCAGCCGCCGCCGAGCCGGGGGCGGAGGCGACGATCGGCGCACCGGCATCGCCCTGCTCGCGGATCCCGATCTCCAGTGGCAGCGCGCCGAGCAGCGGCACGCCATAGCGCTCGGCCATGCGCTCGCCGCCGCCCGAACCGAACAGATGCTCGACGTGCCCGCAGTTCGAGCACACGTGCTGGGCCATGTTCTCGACCAGACCGAGCACCGCGACTTCGACCTTCTCGAACATCTTCAGCGCCTTGCGCGCATCGAGCGTCGCGACTTCCTGCGGCGTGGTCACGATGACCGCACCGGCGACCGGGATCTTCTGCGCCAGGGTGAGTTGGATGTCGCCGGTACCGGGCGGCAGATCGACCAACAGGTAGTCCAGGCCGTCCTCGCCGCCCCAGCGCGTGTCGTTGAGCAATTGCTGAAGGGCCGACGTTGCCATCGGCCCACGCCAGATCATCGGCGTGTCCTGGTCGACCAGCAGGCCGATCGACATCGCCTCGATGCCATGGGCCTGCAGCGGCAGGATCGACTTGCCGTCGGGGCTGTCCGGCTTGCCCGACAGCCCCAGCATCGTCGGGATGCTCGGCCCATAGACGTCCGCATCCAGCACCCCGACCCGGGCGCCGTCGGCCGCCAGCGCAAGCGCCAGGTTGACCGACGTCGTCGACTTGCCGACACCGCCCTTGCCAGATCCCACGGCGATGATGTTGCGGATGCGCGGATGCGGATGGAGGGCGCCCTGGACGGCGCGTGCTGCCTTGGGGAGTTGCATGGGCTGAAGAATGCTCGAGCTGGGGCCGCCATTGTCCCATGCCACGCGACGACGCCTGACGACCAAGATGTCGCACCTGCCGCTCGACCGCCGCGGACGCACGACGAGAACACGCGCGCAGCCAACAGATCGGCTATAACGTCGCCAACTGCGTCGGCATCGCGCCGGCACCGAGGGAGGGAGCGCAATGAAGATGAACAAGAAGGCCATACTGCTCGCACTCGCGGCACTGCCGCTGGTCGTCGTATCGTTCTCGGCCTCGGCACAGTCGCCGGCCGGCCGCTGGAAAACCATCGATGACGAGACCGGCCGGGTGAAGTCGATCGTCGAGATCAGCCAGGCCGCGAACGGCACGCTGAGCGGCAAGGTCCTGGAGGTGCTGCATTCCGATCGCGGGCCAAACCCGACCTGCGACAAGTGCAGCGGCGAACGTCGCAACCAGCCGATCGCCGGCATGACCATCCTGTGGGATCTCAAGCCGGACGGAAACGAGTGGTCCGGCGGCACGATACTCGATCCCGCCAACGGCAAGACTTACCGGTCGAAGGCCAAGTTGATCGACGCCAACCGGCTGGGCGTGTCGGGCTGTATCGCCTTCATCTGCCGCGAGCAGGTCTGGCAACGGGAGTAAGCCGCAGACCGATCCCACAACGGGCGCGGATCCGATCCGCCTCTTTCCTGCTCCCCTTTTTGGAGGAGTCGGGAGCTTGCACCTGCAAAGCGTATTCAGCCAGAAGAATGCTGTGCGCCGACAGCGCATTCAGTGTCATTCCCTCTTCCGAATCACGACGAGAGCGGTCCTTGCCCACTTCCGCAAGTCTTGATTTCGTTACGAACCTATGGCAAAAGGGTTAAATCGGAGTTAAGTCCGAGCACCCTCCGAGGTCGACCTCTGGCGGGTTTTTTTTACCAAGGGGATGTATGTTGATGATTTCCAACAAGACCGCACCGCTTTGTGCGGCCATTGCGTTGTCGCTGCTGGCCACGGCAGCTGCCCATGCCCAGGATGCGGCGCCCAACACGGACACCCAGACCCTGGATCGGGTCAACGTCACTGGCTCGCGCATCGCGCGTGAGGGCTTCGTGACCCCCTCGCCGGTCACGGCGATCACCGCCGAAGAGATCCGCGCCACCGGTGCGATCACGATCGGCGACCTGATGACCAAGCTGCCGGCGCTCAGCGCAACCTACACGCTGGGCAACTCGACTCGCTTCATCGGCACCGCAGGCGTCGGCCTGCTCGACCTGCGTGGCATGGGCACCTCGCGCACGCTGGTCCTGGTCAACGGCCGCCGCCATGTCGGCGCGACCCCGGGCTCGACCGCGGTCGATACCAACACCATCCCCGTCGAGTGGATCGAGCGCGTCGAGGTCATCACCGGTGGCGCCTCGGCCGTCTACGGTGCCGACGCGGTTGCGGGTGTCGTCAACTTCATCACCAAGAAGTCCTTCGAAGGCTTCGAGCTGCGCGGCCAGAAGGGCGCGGCCAGTGAAGGCGGCTTCGGCCGGCAGTTCCTCAGCTTCTCGGCCGGCAGCAACTTCGCCGACGACCGCGGCAATGTTGCGTTCTCGGTTGAGCGCAGCGAGCAAGACCGTTTCAGCCGCACGAGCCGTGAGATCGGCCGTCGTTACCTGGTAACGCGTCCCAACCCGAATTACGACCCCTCCAAGCCCTCGAGCGAGGCGAACCCGCAGAACATCCTCGCCGGCCCGGGTGGCAACCACTCGATCTCCTTCGGCGGTTCGTTCTACACCGGCGGCGTGATCGATCCCAGAAACAACCCGTTCGATCCCACGCAGCGCTATCACTTCAATCCCGACGGTAGCATCTCGCGCAACCGCTACGACGGTTGGTACAACACCACCGGCACCTCGTGCATCGATTGCGACTTCACCGACCTCAATTCGTTGGCGGATCTGGAGCCGGAGTTCGATCGCACCAGCGTCAACGCGATCTTCAGCTTTGATCTCAACGACAATCACCGCGTGTTCGCCGAGGCGAAGTACAGCAAGACCGAAGCACACTTCTACGGCCAGTCGGCGTTCGATTCGCAGTTGCGTATCCGCACCGACAATGCCTACATCACGCCTGAACTGCGTGCATTGATGGCCGCCAACCCTGACCTGCTGCGGACCGCAACGCTCAACGGCGCGCCGGCCGAGTACTTCGAGATCGGCCGCATGAACGTCGACGCAGGGCGTCGCGGCGAGCAGATCGAGCGCGACACCAAGCGCATCGTGGTCGGCCTGGAAGGCTTCTTCGGCGAGAACTGGACCTACGAGACCTCGTTCAACTACGGTGAATCGTCGATCTCCCGTCTGAACCTCAACAACCGCATCAACGAGCGTTGGCACGCGGGCCTGGACACGGTTCTCGACGCCAATGGCAACCTCGCTTGCCGCAGCACGGTCGACCCGACTGCATTCAACATCCACACCGGCCGGCAGTACCGCGCCGACTTGGTGGCCGGTTGCGTGCCGTTCTCGGTCTTCGGCAACGGCGCGGTCGCGGCCAACCCGGCAGCCGCGGCGTGGTTCAACGTCGATTCGCTCAACCGCTCCAAGCTCAAGCAGACGGTCTACAGCGCATCGGTCGCCAATAATGCGCTGTTCTCCATGCCGGCCGGCGACGTGGGCTTCGCGGCGGGCGTTGAGCATCGCCAGGAGCGCAGCCAGGAAAACACTGATCCGTTGGCAGCTCAGGGGTTGACCTTCCTCAACGCCATCGCCAGCCGCGGTGGTGAATATAAGGTCAGCGAAGCGTTCCTTGAAACCACGATCCCGCTGTTGGCGGATCTTCCGGCCGTGGAGCGCCTGTCGCTTGATCTGGCTGGCCGCTACTCGCATTACGACACGATCGGCTCCACCAAGACCTGGAACATCGGTCTGGACTGGCAGATGTTCCCGTCGCTGCGCCTGCGCGGTACCACTGCAAAGGCCGTGCGTGCACCAAGCATTGGCGAATTGTTCAACCCGCAGTCCGAAAACTTCGCGGTGATCAACGACCCTTGCAACTACTTGGGTACGAACCCGAATCGGCCAGCGACCGCCGCCGACCTAGCATTGCGTCAGGCCAACTGTTCGGCGTTGGGTATTCCGGTTGGCTGGCAGGACAGCTACACCGCCCGTCGCCCAGGCGTGAGCGGCGGTAACCCGGATCTGCGTCCCGAATCGGCCGAGACCGTCTCGTTCGGCGCAGTGTGGCAGCCCGAATTCGTCAAGGGGCTGGGCGTGTCGGTCGACTACTGGCGGGTCACGCTCAACGACGCCATCGGCGCGGTGAATGGCCAGACCAATGCAACGCGTTGCGTGGACGCCCCCGGCGGCGTGGCGGGCAACCTCTTCTGCGGCCAGGTCCTGCGCGCAGGTCCGGGTGGCTACACCGATCCGCAGGGCCGTTTCTTCCCCGAGCACAGCATCTATAGCTGGCGCGCGTTGAACGAAAACCTGGCCAAGTCCCGCCGTGTCGGCGTTGACTTCGAGGTCGACTACCGCTTCGAGTTCATGGGCGGCAACATGGTCACGCGCATGGTTGGTACGCGCTTGATCCAGTCGCGCGAGTGGCAGTTCCAGGACTTCCCGAACGAGTACAAGGAGTGGGTCACCGCGGTCTCCGATCCGCGCCTGCGAGGCAATCTGGAAGCGGCCTACCAGCGCGGCGACTGGGACGTCTCGTGGACGGCCCGCTACATGCACCACAACCTGCGCGTCGAGCCGGCGTCGTACCAGAGCAACCCGGGCCAGACCAGTCCGATCCGCAATGGTTCGTACACCTATCACAACGCCCAGGTCGGCTACACGTTCCCGGACTCGGGCATCAAGGTGTACATCGGCGCGGATAACCTGTTCGACAAGGACCCGCCGGCGAACTACTTCGGTGCTGAAGCCAGCCACGCGTTCTACGACAGCGTCGGCCGCTTCGTGTACCTCGGTGCGACCTACAAGTTCTAATCCGCTTGTTGCGTCATAAAGTCATAAAAGAGCCCGGCCTTGGCCGGGCTCTTTTTATGACAAGGACCAGGCGCCGGAACGGCATGCGATAATCCGGCCCCGCTCCCGCCGTTGCCATCACCATGTCGCGCAAGCTGCTCGTCACCGCCGCCCTGCCCTATGCCAACGGTCCGCTGCACCTGGGCCACCTGGTCGGGTACATCCAGGCCGACACCTGGGTCCGGGCCCAGCGTATGGCCGGCGATGTGGCTCATTTCGTCTGCGCCGACGACACCCACGGCACGCCGATCATGCTGGCGGCCGAAAAGGCGGGAACGACGCCCGAGGCGTTCATCGCCGAGATCCACGCCGGTCACGTGCGCGATTTCGCCGCGTTCGGCGTCGCATTCGACCATTACGATTCGACCCACTCGGCGGCCAACCGCGCCATGGTGGAGACGATCTACGCGCGTCTGGAGCACGGCGGACACATCGCACGTCGCGCCGTTGCACAACTCTACGATCCGGTGCGCGGCATGTTCCTGCCCGACCGCTACGTCAAGGGCACCTGCCCGAAGTGCGGCACGCCCGACCAGTACGGCGACAACTGCGAGCACTGCGGCGCGACCTATGCGCCCAGCGACCTGATCGACCCGAAGTCGGTGGTCAGCGGCGCCACGCCCGAGGTGCGCGAGTCCGAGCATTTCTTCTTCGAACTCGGCCATTTCCAGGACATGCTGCGCGACTGGCTCGCCGGCGATGTCGCGGCGCCCGGCGTCAAGGCCAAGCTCGCAGAGTGGCTGGACGGCGATGGCGGCCTGCGCGCCTGGGACATCTCGCGCGACGCGCCCTATTTCGGCTTCGAGATCCCCGGCCACCCGGGCAAGTTCTTCTACGTCTGGCTCGACGCGCCGATCGGCTACCTGAGCAGCTTCAAGACGCTGTGCGTGCGCGAAGGCATCGATTTCGACGCCTGGCTGTCGCCCGACGGCGATGTCGAGTTGCACCATTTCCTGGGCAAGGACATCGTCAACTTCCACGGCCTGTTCTGGCCGGCGATGCTGCACGGTGCGGATCTGCGCGTCCCCACGCGGCTGCACGTCAACGGCTATCTGATGGTCGATGGCGCGAAGATGTCCAAATCGCGCGGCACGTTCGTCATGGCGCGCACGTATCTCGATCAGGGCCTGGACCCCGAGGCGCTGCGCTACTACTTCGCGGCGAAATCCTCGGGCGGCGTCGACGACCTCGATCTGAACCTCGACGACTTCGTTGCACGCGTCAACGCCGACCTGGTCGGCAAGTTCGTCAACCTGGCCAGCCGCTGCGCCGGCTTCATCCACAAGCGCTTCGACGCGCGCCTGGCCGACGCGCTGCCCGATCCGGCGCAGTACGCGCGTTTCGTCGCGGCGCTGTCCGGCGTGCGCGAGGCCTATGCGCGCAACGACCCGGCCAGCGCGATCCGCCAGGTGATGGCGCTTGCCGATGAGGCCAACCGCTACATCGACGATCGCAAGCCCTGGGTGATCGCCAAACAGGCCGGCGCGGACGCCGAACTGCAGGCCGTCTGCACCCAGGGCCTGAACCTGTTCCGCATCCTCGCCGGCGCCCTGCAACCGATCCTGCCGCGCACCAGCACACAGGCCGCGGCGTTCCTCGCAGCGCCCGTCACTCATTGGCACGATCTCGACCAGCCGCTGACCAGCCGGACGATCCAGGCCTATGTCCCGCTGTTCACCCGTATCGACCCGACCCTGCTCACCGCCATGACCGAAGCCTCCAAGGACACGCTCGCCGCCGCTGCCCCCGCCGCCCCGAAGAAGAGCGAGGCGAAGGCGCCCGCAACGTCCGCGCCCGCGGCCACCGACACCGCCTATGTCGGGATCGACGATTTCGCCAAGCTCGACCTGCGGATCGGCAAGGTCCTGGCCTGCGAGGCCGTCGAGGGCTCGGACAAGCTGCTGCGCTTCGAGCTCGACGCGGGCGACCTGGGCAAGCGCCAGATCTTCTCCGGCATCCGTGCCAGCTACGGCGCGCCCGAAGCGCTGGTCGGCCGCAACGTGGTGTTCATCGCCAATCTCGCGCCGCGCAAGATGCGTTTCGGCCTGAGCGAAGGCATGATCCTGTCAGCCGGGTTCGACGGTGGTGCGCTCGCACTGCTGGCGGCCGATGACGGCGCGCAACCGGGCATGCCGGTGCGCTGATCGTGCGATCGGGCGGCGCATAGCGCCGCCCAGGCGAGATCCGCGTTACTTGCGACCGCTGCGCCAGATCGACAGCAGGATCCACACGCCGCTCAGGCCCGCGCCGACGAAACCGAGCACGCCCAGCGCCATCAGCCAGCGGTGCGTTGCGCCGCCGCTGACGCTGTTCATGACGATCGACGAACCGATGATCAGCGCGGCGGTGACGACGCCGACCGTGAGCCGGTTGGCCGCAGCGTTGACCTGATCGCCGAACGACTTGAGCGAGGTCACCTCGATCTGCGCGCGCAGACGGCCACGACGCGCGGTCTGCAGCAGACGGCGCAGATCGCGCGGCAGATCGGCCAGAAGATCGATCGTGCTCGATAGCGTGCGTTGTCCGCGCCGCGCCAGCGCGCGTGGCGAATAGCGCTGCAGCATCACCCGTTCCAGCCACGGCTGCGCGGTGCTGGTCATGTCGAACCCGGGATCGAGCTGGCGGCCCAGGCCTTCCAGCGTCAGAAAGGCCTTGATCAGCAGCGCGAGGTCCGGCGGCAGCATCAGGCCGTGCCGACGCAACAGCCCGGTGATGTCGGCAAGCATCGCGCCCATCCGCAGATCGCGCAGCGGCAGACCGCGATACTGATCGACAAAGCCGTCGATCTCGCTCTGCAATCGGCCCTCGTCGACCTCGACATCGCTCGTCGTCCAGTCCAGCAGCACGTCGCACACGCTCTGCGGTTGCTGGGACACCAGCCCGTGGAGCAACCGCGCGACCTGGTAGCGCAGTTCCGGCGGCACGCGGCCGACCATGCCGAAGTCGATCAGAGCGATGCGGCCGTCGGGCAGGAAGAACAGGTTGCCCGGATGCGGGTCGGCGTGGAACAGGCCGTCCTCGAACACCATCTTCATGACGATCGCGCTGCCCGCGAGCGCGAGCGCGTGGCGGTCGAGGCCCGCGGCCTCGATGCCAGCCAGGTCGCCGCCGGCAATGCCGACCACCCGATCCTGTACGTTGAGCCGTTCGCAGGTCCATTGCCAGTGCACACGGGGCACGAGCACGGCCGGATCGTCGGCGAAGTTCGCCGCGATGCGCTCGGCGTTCCGGCACTCGGCAGCGAAGTCGAGCTCGCGCCGCAGCGACGCATCGAACTGGCGCACGACCTCCACCGGCCGGTAGCGACGCAGGTCCGGCGCCTGCGACTCGACGATCTCGGCCAAGCGCGCGAGCAGGCGCAGGTCGGCTTCGACGATCTCACGGATCCCGGGGCGCCGCACCTTCAGCACCACCGGCGTGCCGTCGTGCAACCACGCCAAATGCGCCTGCGCGAGCGAGGCGGCGGCGATCGGCTCGGGCTCGAACCTTGCGAACGCAGTGTCCGGTGCCTCGCCGAGGTCTTCGACCAACTGGGCGTGGATCGCCGCGTACGGCACCGGCGGCACGCGGCTCTGCAGCCGGCCGAGTTCTTCGATCCAGTCCGGCGGCAGCAGGTCGACGCGCGTGGCGAGGATCTGCCCGAGTTTGACGAACGTCGGGCCCAGGTCCTGCAGCGCATGGCGCACGCGCTCGGGTTGGGTCATGCGCGCGGTGTCGGCCGCGTGGAGATGCAGCAAGCGACCAGCACGTTCGAGCGCCCCGGCCATGCCGATGCGCTGCACGACGTCGCCGAAGCCGTAACGCACCAGGACTGACGCGATCTCCTGGATGCGGCCCAGATCCCGGACCGTGGCGAGCGTCTCCCACATCAGTCCACGTCCAGGGTCGCCTCGAGTCCGCGTAACGCCGCCGCGACCGTCTGCCGCCGCACCGCTTCGCGGTCGCCGTCGAAGTGATGGATCTGCGCGCGCGCATAGTCTCCGCGCCGCTTCCACGCGATCCACACCGTCCCGACAGGCTTGTCGTCGCTGCCGCCGCCGGGCCCGGCGATGCCGGTCACCGCGACCGCGATGCTAGCTCCGGAGTTGACCAGCGCGCCGGACACCATCTCGATTGCGGTCTCGCGGCTGACCGCGCCGTGCGTCTCCAGCGTCTGCAGGCTGACCCCCAGCAGCGCCTGCTTGGCTTCGTAGCTGTACGCCGCCAAGCCGCAATCGAACCAGTCCGAGCAGCCGGCGATGTCGGTCATCGCCTTGGCGATCCAGCCGCCGGTGCAGCTTTCGGCGGTCACCAGGCGATGGTGGCGGTCGCGCAGCAGGCTACCCAGCCGGGCGGCCATCGCCTGCAAGGTCGCGTCATCGGGAGTTGCGCTCATCGTCCTGCGTGCCTGTTCAAAGGCCTGTTTTACCGCATTCGCACGCGCGCGTCGCGCATTCAGGGAATTGACCCGTCGCCGCCATCGCGCGATCATGCCGCGCCGCCAGCATCAGGGCCGTTCCAGGTTTCCTCGCCAGCACATGGGCATCCCCGCCCGTCTCTTCGCTGACAGGAACCTTGCATGCACCGCCTCGCCCTGGCCGTTTCGATCGGCCTGCTCGCCATGTCCGCCCATGCCGCCGGACAGTCCCCCGCCACCGCCCCCGCTCCGTCCGATCACCGCGCCACCGCGCCGATCGCGACAGGCGAAGACGTGCCATCCGCGACCTCGCTGCGCTTCGGCCCGCTGCGCGTGCCCGGCCAGCGGATGCTTCGCTATCAGGAAGGCATGACCCTGGACGAGGCCGATATCCAGCAACAGCCAAAGGGAAATGGCGACATCGGCACACTGCTACGGATCAACCCGGCCGTGCAGTTCGACGATGCGCGCATTGGTTCGTCGCGACAGATGGGCGAGATCCGGCCGGCCGACATCAGCATCCATGGCGGTCTGTTCCACCAGAACCTGCTGCTGGTCGACGGCGTCTCGTTCAACAACGACCTCGACCCGGGGGGCGGCTCTCCATCGAACCCTCACCTCGTTGACAGTGTGCCCAGCCCCGCCCAGGGCATCGCGTTGGACACCGACCTGCTCGAACGCCTGACGGTCTACGACAGCAACGTTCCGGCCGCCTTCGGCGGCTTCACTGGCGGCGTGGTCGACGCCAAAACGCGGCGTGCCAACTCGGCGTTCGGTGGCAAGACCTGGTTCCGTACGTCGCGCTCGGTGTGGAACGAGCTCATCGTCCCGGAGGGCAACGAGCAGGCCTTCGTCGAATCGGACACGTGGACCAACCAGCCGGTATACGACAAGTACAAGCTGGGCGCGATGCTCGAGGGGCGTACGACACGGGGCATCGGCCTGATCGGCACCGTCAGCCGTACGCGTTCGGATATTCCCCTGCGCGCCTACAGCAACGGCGAGATGAGCTCGAGCGATGCCAACGTCAAGGAACAGCGGCGAGAAAATACCAGTGTGAGCCTGCGCGCCAATTACGCACCGACCGATCGACTGGAGATCGGCGCAGGCATCACCTATGCCCCGAGCAACGACCTCTACTTCACCAAGAACGCGAAGGACTCCTGGTTCGAACTCCAGCAGGGCGGGCCGGTCGCCAATCTCACTGGGTCGTGGCGTGGCGATGCCTGGACCTTCGATGGCCGCCTCGGCTACAGCGACATCGACAGTTCGCGTCGCGTCGACGCGGCGATCGATTACTGGAAGACCTGGGCGCGTTCGGAAGACAAGAACTGGACTCCCGAAGGGAACACAAACGCCATTGAGGGCAACTGGGGCAATATCGATCAGAGCACGCGCAACATCACCGCGTCGTTCGGCGCACAACGCGCGCCCCTCCGGTGGGGGCGAACCGAACACCGCCTACAGGCCGGTGTCGACCTTCGCGACCGCCATGCGCAGTATCACCGCCTCAACGATCATCACAGCTACATCAGTCCAAGACCCACGACCTCCTGCACCGGTCCGGATGGCACAGAGGACACCGTGTCGTGCTCACTGGCACCGGTCTATCGTACGCAGACAAATCGCGTGATTGCCGGCCAGGGCCAGTTCCATAGTACGCACAACCTCTATCGGGCCGGTCGCTTCGATGTGCGGGTACGCGAGTTCAGCGCCTATGTGCAGGACGATATCCAACTCGGCCGCGTGAGCCTGCGGCCAGGCCTGCGCTTCGACATGGACGACCTGATGGACCGCAACACCCTGGCGCCGCGCCTGGCGGCGAGCTGGGATGTGTTCGGCAGCGGAGACACCCTGGTCACAAGTGGCGTCAATCGCTACTACGGCCGCAGCCTGTTTGGCATGAAGCTGCGTGAAGGACGCGAAAACCTGCAGACCGAGTACGCGCGCACGACGGTTGCCGATGGCTGGCGGACGAAAAAGGCCTTCACTGCGAACAATCGCTTCGAGACGCTCCACGTGCCCTATAGCGACGAGGTCAATCTCGGTGTCCGCCAACGCTTGCAAGGTTACGTCGCCGACCTCAAGTACGTCAGGCGCCAGGGTCGGGACGAGATCATGCGCGAGCGCGTCGCGTCAGACGACGACACCGGATTCTTCTCGTCCTATGTCTACCGCTACGTCAACACCGGCCGCAGCGACAGCGAAACCGTCACGCTGGCGGTCGAGATGCCGACCTGGCACTGGCGCGATACGCACACCACGGCGCGCCTGGCCGCCGACCATACCGATATTCGCCGCAACTACGCCAACTACGACGTCAGCTTCAAAGACGGGACCTATAACCGCTGGGTCCGCTACAACGGCACGCTGATGCATGCCTATGAACTGCCCCAGGACGGCTTCAACCGGCCGTGGACCGCACGTCTGTCCACACAGACCCGCTTCGAGGCGCTGCGTCTGTCGTGGAGCAACTTCCTGCGCTATCGCGCCGGCCACCTGAACTTCGTCACCGTGGGCGAGGACGTGCTGGAGGAGAACGGGCAGACAGTCTCGGTCGACGTCATCGAGGAACGACACAACCCGAGCACCTGGACCTTGGACTCGACGCTCGAGTACACCCAGCCCCTGCGAGACGGGCAGGAAGCCTATATCCGGGTGGAAGCACAGAACGTCTTCAATCAGCGCAATCGCATGACCAGTGTGACCACCACGATCAATACCCTGTACGAACCGGGACGCACCTATTGGCTCGAAGCCGGGTACCGGTTCTGAACCTGACCATGCGACCGTGCCCCCGCCCGCATCGTCATCGCACGCTGCCGGCATTGCTTTGTTTCCTGGTCTTTGCGACGTGGACGGACGCGGCGTCGCCGACGATGCCTTCGGCGGCGGCAAGCGCCCCTGACGCCTGCGCAAACCGCCAGCGGACGGGCGGGCCGCCTGTCGACTTCGCCTGCCTGCGCCGTGTCTACACGCAACCTCGCGAACGCTGGCCGGCGCCGCACGTCGATCCGGGCGTGGCCTGGCAAGAACTTGCACCCCTGCCACGCACGCCCCCGACACCGGCCAACAACCCGCCCACGCCCGAGCGCATCGCGCTCGGCAAGCGTCTGTTCGAGGACCCGCGGCTGTCGCGCTCGGGCCAGATCGCCTGCGCGAACTGCCATGACCCCCAGTTGGGCTGGGCCGACGGGCGCAGTGTATCGTTCGGGCACGACCGCCAGGCCGGGCGCCGCAATGCCATCTCGGTGGCGACCAGCGCCTGGATGCGTACGCTGTTCTGGGACGGCCGGGCGGCCTCGCTCGAAGACCAGGCGCTGCACCCGCTGGTCGACGGGCGCGAGATGGCGAACCGGTCGCTGGCCCCGGCCATCCGGCGCGTGCGGCGCGATCCGGCCTACCGCGCTGCCTTCGCGGACGCCTACGGCAGCGATCGCATCGACGCGCAGTTGATCGCCAGATCGCTGGCGACCTTCCAGCGCAGCCTCGCACCGCGCACCCGGCGGCTGGATCGGTTCCTTGCCGGCGGCACGGACCAGCTCGACGATCGCCAGCTGTGGGGCCTGCACCTGTTCCGCACGAAGGCGCGCTGCATGAACTGCCACAGCGGCCCCGAGATGACCGACCACGCGTTCCACAATCTCGGGCTGCACTTCCACGGCCGCCGCCGTCAGGACCTGGGCCGCTACGAAGTCACCGGCGATCCGGCGGACGCGGGGAAGTTCCGCACCCCGTCGCTGCGCGGCGTCGCCCGGACCGCGCCGTACATGCACAACGGTCTGTTCCCACATCTGCTCGGCGTGGTGCGCGCGTACGACGCCGGCATGCCGGCGCCGCGGCCAACGGCCGCCCAGCGCGACGATCCGACGTTTCCGCGTCCCGACCCGCTGCTGCGACCCCTCGGTTTGCAGCGCGAAGAGATCGAGGCGATCGTCGATTTCCTCGAGCAGCTCTAGCGGCCGGCGGCGGGGTGCCGGGCGTTGAGGCAAAATGGCCGGCCGGCTGGCCCTCCCGAGACGCAATGACCGCCCCCCAGCACACGCCCCTGATGCAGCAGTTCTTCGCCGCCAAGGCGGAGCACCCGGACGTGCTGTTGTTCTTCCGCATGGGCGATTTCTACGAGCTGTTCTACGACGACGCCCGCAAGGCGGCGCGGCTGCTCGACATCACGCTGACCCAGCGCGGCAATTCGGCCGGCGCGCCGATCCCGATGGCCGGGGTGCCGCACCATTCGGCCGAAGGCTATCTGGCGCGGCTGGTCGCGCTCGGCGAGTCGGTGGCGATCTGCGAGCAGATCGGCGACCCGGCCGCGAGCAAGGGGCTGGTCGAACGCAAGGTGGTGCGCATCGTGACGCCGGGCACGGTGACCGACGAGGCGCTGCTGCAGGAGCGTCGCGACACGCTGCTGATGGCGGTCGCGCGCAATCGCGCCGGCCATTACGGGCTGGCCTGGGCGGATCTGGCCGGCGGGCGCTTCCTGGTCTGCGAATGCGCCAACGAGGACACGCTGGAGGCCGAGCTGGCGCGGCTCGACCCGGCCGAGCTGCTGGTGCCCGACGAAGACGGCTGGCCTGCGTTCCTGGCCGAGCGCAGCGGCATGCGCCGGCGGCCGCCGTGGCTGTTCGACGCCGATTCGGGCCGCCGCCAGTTGCTGCAGTTCTTCGGCCTGCACGACCTCACCGGCTTCGGCATCGACGACCGGCCGCTGGCGATCGCCGCAGCCGGCGCGCTGCTCGGCTACGTCGAGGAGACCCAGAAGCAGCGGCTGCCGCATCTGACCTCGATCGCGGTGGAAAGCGGCGACGGCGCGATCGCGATGAACGCCGCCACGCGGCGGCACCTCGAACTCGACACCCGCGTCGACGGCGACACCCGTAACACCCTGCTCGGCGTGCTCGACAGCACAGTTACGCCGATGGGCGGGCGCCTGCTGCGCCGCTGGCTGCACCGGCCGCTGCGCGATCGCGGCGTGCTGGGCGAGCGCCTGCACGCGGTCGAGGCGCTGATCGAAGACGGCGCCGATGTCGCGCTGCGCGAGCGCTTCCGTGCGCTCGGCGATCTGGAACGCGTGCTCACACGCATCGCGCTGCGCTCGGCGCGGCCGCGCGACCTGTCCACGCTGCGCGACGGCCTGGCGCTGCTGCCCGACCTGCGCACGACCCTGCAGGCGATCGACTCGCCGCGCCTGCGCGCTTTGCACGACGCCCTCGGCGAGCACGGCGAGCAGGCCCACCTGCTGGCCACGGCCTTGGTCGAGCAGCCGCCGGTGCTCGCGCGCGACGGCGGTGTGTTCGCCGACGACTACGATGCCGAACTGGCCGAGCTGCGCCGGTTGAGTACCAACGCCGACCAGTTCCTCGTCGACCTGGAAGCGCGCGAGCGCGAGGCCAGCGGCATCGCCACGCTCAAAGTCGGCTACAACCGTGTGCACGGTTACTTCATCGAGATCGGCAAAGCGCACTCGGCCAAAGCGCCGGCGCACTACACGCGGCGGCAGACGCTGACCAATGCCGAGCGCTACATCACCGAGGAACTCAAGCAGTTCGAGGACAAGGTGCTGTCGGCACGCGAGCGTGCGCTGGCCCGCGAACGCCTGCTCTACGAGCAATTGCTCGACGCGCTCAACGCCAGCCTCGACACGCTCAAGCAATGCGCGGGCGCGCTCAGCGAACTCGACGTGCTCGCCTGTTTCGCCGAACGCGCGCAGGCGCTGGACTGGTCGCGCCCGCAGCTCGACGCGCATCCCGGCGTGCGCATCGAACGCGGCCGCCATCCGGTGGTCGAGGCGGTGCGGCGCGACCCCTTCGAGCCCAACGACCTGGTGCTCGGCGACGGCCCCGAGTTCGGCGACCGCCGCATGCTGGTCATCACCGGCCCGAACATGGGCGGCAAGAGCACCTACATGCGCCAGAACGCGCTGATCGTGCTGCTCGCGCACATCGGCAGCTTCGTGCCGGCAGCCCGCGCGACGATCGGCCCGATCGACCGCATCCTCACCCGCATCGGCGCTGGCGACGATCTCGCCAAGGGCCAGTCGACCTTCATGGTCGAGATGGCCGAGACCAGCTACATCCTCCACCACGCCACCGACGCGTCGCTGGTGCTGATGGACGAGATCGGCCGCGGCACCTCGACCTACGACGGACTCGCGCTGGCCGACGCCTGCGCGCGCCACCTCGCCGGCCGCAACCGCAGCTACACGCTGTTCGCAACGCACTACTTCGAACTGACCGCGCTGGCGCAGCCCGGCAGTGGCATCGCCAACGTGCACCTGGACGCAGTCGAGCATCGCGACCAGCAGGGCAACGAGACGCTGGTGTTCATGCACGCCGTCAAGGACGGGCCGGCCGACCGCAGCTTCGGTCTGCAGGTCGCAGCGCTGGCCGGCCTGCCCAAACAGATCGTGCGCGATGCTCGGGCGCGGCTGGCCGAGCTCGAACAGCGGCGCCACGATGCGCCTGCACCGCCGATGTCGGCCGATGCGCTCGGCACGCCGCAGCAGATCGGTCTGTTCGCGCCGCCGTCGGCCGCGGTCGAAGCGCTGGCCGGGATCGATCCCGACGCGCTGACGCCGCGCGAAGCCCTTGAGGCGTTGTACCGGCTCAAGACCTTGTTGTAAGCGGCAGCCTCCCGCACGATCGATCGGGATCGCCGTCGCGCGTCATCGGCGCGGCATGCCGCGTCCCGGTCCGCTGTCGCATGTGCCCCCGGCGCTCGTCGGACGCGGCGACTTCCCGCTGCGTTCGGGTCGCGATGGCCGCGGTGCCCAGCGGGCGCTCAAGCGGATACCGTGCCTTGACGCGCCTACCCGCGTGCCGCCGTCCGCGGCGAGATTGCCGTCACGCGAGGGGCCGGGGACCCTAATCGATAGCTTCAACCTATCGAAATCAGGAAAAAAATCGATTTCAACTTCCTGATCGACGCGTCTAATCTGCGGGCTCTCCCATCCAGATCGGCCCGCCCACCATGCACCTTGCGCCCTCGCCCGTTACCGGTGCCACCGCGTCGCCCGCGCCGCACGCCGGCGACTGAGTCCCCGCCCCGGCTTGCCTACCTGGCGCCGCCCGACCCTTTCCGAACTTCCGCGCGCCCGTCCCGCAATCGCGCCGCGCGCCACCGACCGACAAGGTAGCCCCATGTCCACCGAAGCCAAATGCCCCTTCCATCACGACGCCGCGGTCCAGGGCGCGAGCAACCGCGACTGGTGGCCGAACCAGTTGCGGGTCGATCTGCTCAGCCAGCATTCGTCGAAGTCCGATCCCATGGACGCGGATTTCGATTACGCCGCCGAGTTCGAGACGCTCGACTACCACGGCCTCAAGCGCGACCTGCGTGCGCTGATGACCGACTCCCAGGACTGGTGGCCGGCCGACTTCGGCCACTACGGCCCCTTGTTCATCCGCATGGCCTGGCATGCGGCCGGCACCTACCGCACCGGCGATGGCCGCGGCGGCGGCGGTCGGGGCCAGCAGCGCTTCGCCCCGCTCAACAGCTGGCCCGACAACGTCAATCTCGACAAGGCCCGGCGACTGCTGTGGCCGATCAAGCGCAAGTACGGCCGACGGATCTCCTGGGCGGACCTGCTGATCCTGACCGGCAACGTGGCGCTCGAAACGATGGGCTTTCGCACCTTCGGCTTCGCGGCCGGGCGCGAGGACACCTGGGAGCCCGACCAGGACGTGTACTGGGGCCGTGAGACGACCTGGCTCGCCGGCGACGTGCGCTATGCACAAGGCTCGGAGGGTGTCGAGAAACCCGACGAGGCGGCGGTGCTGGTGTCCGACGACGATGCCGACGGCGATGTCCACACGCGCCGGCTCGAACGTCCGCTGGCCGCGGTGCAGATGGGGCTGATCTACGTGAACCCGGAAGGCCCCGACGGCAACCCCGACCCATTGCTCGCCGCGCACGACATCCGCGATACCTTCGGCCGCATGGCGATGGACGACGAGGAAACGGTCGCGCTGATTGCCGGCGGCCACACTTTCGGCAAGACCCACGGTGCCGGTCCAGCCGACCATGTCGGTGCGGAAACCGAAGCCGCCCACCTGGAGGAACAGGGGCTGGGCTGGCGCAGCAGCTTCGGCACCGGCAAGGGCGGCGACACGATCACCAGCGGACTGGAAGTGACCTGGACCACGACACCGGCGCTGTGGAGCAACAACTTCTTCGAGAATCTGTTCGGCTTCGAGTGGGAACTGGAGAAGTCCCCCGCCGGTGCGCACCAGTGGGTCGCCCGCGAGGCCGGCGACATCGTGCCCGACGCGCATGACCCGGCCAAGAAGCATCGGCCGCGGATGCTGACCACCGACCTGGCCCTGCGCTTCGACCCTGCGTACGGCAAGATCTCGCGGCGCTTTCTCGAGAACCCACAGGCCTTCGCCGATGCCTTCGCCCGCGCTTGGTTCAAGCTGACCCACCGCGACATGGGCCCACGTGCGCGCTACCTCGGCCCCGAAGTCCCGAAGGAGGCGTTGATCTGGCAGGACCCGGTGCCCGACGCCGAGCACCCGTTGATCGACGAGGCCGACGTGGCAACGCTCAAGGCGCAGGTGCTGGCATCGGGCCTGACGGTGCCCGAGCTGGTCGGCACGGCGTGGGCGTCGGCGTCGACCTTCCGCGGCAGCGACAAGCGCGGCGGCGCCAATGGTGCACGCATCCGTCTGGCGCCGCAGAAGGACTGGCCGGTCAATCGCCCGGACCAACTGGCGCGGGTGCTCGACGTACTGCAGCGCATCCAGCGCGCGTTCAATCTCGACGCGCCGGGCGGCAAGCAGGTGTCGCTGGCCGACCTGATCGTGCTCGCGGGCAATGCCGGCATCGAGCAGGCGGCGAAAGCGGCCGGCCGCGAGATCGCCGTGCCGTTTTCGCCCGGCCGCACCGATGCGAGCCAGGCGCAGACCGATGTCGCATCGTTCGCGGTCCTCGAACCCGTCGCCGACGGCTTCCGCAACTACCTGGCCGGGCCCTCGGCGATTCCCGCCGAAGCGCTGCTGATCGACCGGGCGCAGCTGCTGACACTGACCGCGCCCGAACTGACCGTGCTCGTCGGCGGCCTGCGCGTGCTCGACATCGGCGTCGACGACGCCCGGCATGGCGTGTTCACGGACCGACCGGGCGTGCTGAGCAACGACTTCTTCGTCCACTTGCTCGACATGGACACCGCTTGGTCGCCCCGCACCACGGCGCGTGACGTGTTCGAAGGCCGCGATCGCCGCAGCGGCGCAGTGAAGTGGACCGGCACCCGCGTCGACCTGGTGTTCGGGTCCAACGCCGTGCTGCGTGCGCTGGCCGAGGTCTATGCCAGCGACGACGCGCAGGACAAGTTCATCGACGACTTCGTCGCGGCCTGGACGAAGGTGATGCAGCTCGATCGGTTCGACCTGCGCTGATCCGCCACCACGCAGGCGCCTCAGGACGGCCGCGCAATGCGGCCGTCCTGGGATCTGGTGTCAGCCGCCCGACGACGCCTGCGCCGCCAGGGCATCGTCACGCTTCGCAGCCGCCTGCGCCGCCGGACGTGCGGCGTGGACGCGCGCGAACTCGACGAAGGCCGGCCGCGATGGCATCGCACCGATCTGCATGTAGTCGCCCAGCATCGCGGTCATATACAGATCCGCCGCACTGAACCGCTCGCCGGCCAGGAACGTCCTGCCGGTCACCGCCTGCTCCAAGGTCCGCATCACGTCGTCCGGATTCCCGTAGCCGGCCGCGCGCGCCGATGCGAGTGCGCCGGTTTCCTGCGCGGTGAGCAGCGATTCGAGCGGCCCGGCGAGGAAGAACAGCCAGCGGTAGTAGCTGCCCCGCTCGGGCGAACCGGGCGGTGGCGCCAGTTGCTTGTCGGGGACGAGTTCGGCGAGATAGGCGCACACCGCCGCGTTTTCGGTCACGATCGTCTCGCCATGGCGAATCGCCGGCACCTTGCCCATCGGGTTGATCGCCAGATACGCCGGCGACTTCATGCTGGTGTCGTACTCCAGCAGCACCTCTTCATAGGGCAGCCCCGTTTCTTCCAGCATCCAGCGGGCCACGCGGCCCCGGGACATCGGGTGGGTGTAGAAGCTCAGCGTGTCGGTCATCGGGCCTGCTCGGTCTGGAAGGAACCGCCAGTCTCCACGGCCCCGCTGTCAGCGGCTGTCAGCAGTGTCGCCGCCGGCCGGCGCCGTGTGCTGCACGGCACGCCGCTGGGCATGCCATCGACGCAGCAGCTCGTGGCGGCGCACGGCGTAACGAACGCCGGTGTCCTCCAACGACACGACCCGGTCGGCGCGGAAGTGGCGGAAATCGCCGCGCGCCTCGCACCAGGCGGCGAGCAGGCGGGTCTCGGACAGGAAGGCCATCGCGAACGGCCAGATCGTGCGCACGCTGCCACGCCCGGCGACATCGGCGTAGTGCATGCGCAATGCGCGCTCGCCGCGGATCGCGCGCCGCAGGATCGGCAGCCAGGGTTCGGGCTGCGATGGCGCCCAGTGCGGCGCGAACAGGCCGCTGGTTTCCACCTGCAAGCGCAACGCTTCAGGCAACACGCCGACCAGGCGATCGAGTGCACGCGTGGCTGCGTCCGCCAACTCCGGATCGGCGTGGCTGCCGACCCAGCGCGCGCCCAGCACCAGCGCTTCGAGCTCCTCGTCGGAGAACATCATCGCGGGCAGCAGGAATCCGGGGCGCAGCTGATAGCCCACGCCGGGATCGCCATGGATCTCGGCGCCCTGCCCGCGCAAGGCCTCGATGTCGCGATACAGGGTGCGCAGGCTGATGCCCAACCCTTCGGCCAGTTCGCGTCCGGGGACCGGCAGGCGCCGACGGCGCAGGTCATCGAGCAGACGCAGCAGCCGTGTCGCGCGTTCGGACATGATTCCCGCCTCCAACCCGTGCCGATGCTACAGCGCGTCGATATCGCCCAGAGCCCGGATCAATCGCCGGGCGCGCTTGTCGGGCTTGTGCTCCGGCGCGCGATAGCCGGCGCGCTGTGCGCGCTGCTCGGCGACACGCGCCAGGCGTGCAGCGCGCGAGTCCTCGGATTCGGCGTACAACCCCTGCGCCACGCTGGCCGGTCCGCGCGTGTCCGACAGGCCAGCCACGACGACCTCGAACACTTCCTCGCCCCTGGCTACACGCAGCGCATCGCCAATACGGACCGCACGCGCGGGCTTGGCCCGCTGGCCACCGACATCGATCTTGCCGGTCTCGATCGCCTGCTTGGCCAGGGCGCGGGTCTTGAAGAAGCGCGCCGCCCACAGCCAGAGATCGAGGCGGACGCTGTCGGCGGCATGTGAGCCCGGGGCTTCGTTCATCGGTCCGATATCGGTGCGTCGCCCGCCAAATCAAGCCGCGATGCTCGGTCGACGGGCGGCATGTCGGAGATCCAGGTCCGAAGCCACGAACGCAGACGGCCGCCTTGCGGCGGCCGTCGTGCGACATCGAAACCGGGCCGGAGTTACTCGGCAGCCGGCGCCGGTGCAGCGGCAGCAGCGGCCTTGTCGGCGCGGGCCTTCTCGTTCTTGGCCTTCGCCGATGCCGACAGGTCTTCCTTGATGCGCGCCTTCTTGCCTTCCAGGCCGCGCAGGTAGTACAGCTTGCCGGCGCGGACCTTGCCGCGGCGCTTGACCTCGACCGACTCGATCTGCGCGCTGTGGCTCTGGAACACGCGCTCGACGCCGTAGCCGTGCGAGATCTTGCGCACGGTGAACGCGGAGTTCAGACCGGCGTTCTTCTTGCCGATGACCACGCCTTCGTAGGCCTGCACGCGCTCGCGGTTGCCTTCCTTGACCTTGACGTTGACGACGACGGTGTCGCCGGGGCCGAAGTCGGGAAGCTCGCGCGCGGTCTGGGCGCTTTCGAATTCCTGCAGCAGGGTGTTCAGAGAGGGCTTGGTGGTCATGGTCTTGGCCTGTTGGAGTCGTTGTAGGCGTGGTGCACGTGGACGCACGCTCTGGCATGGCGGGCACGATGGCCCGTTGTTTCGGTTAGCCGCGCATTATAAGCCCAGCTGCCCGGCGAATGCCACTGCGACCGAACCGGCGCTCAGGCGTCCGGATCCCGCTCTCGCTCGGCCCGCCAGGCCGCGAGCAGCCGTCGGTCGGCCTTGTCCAGCGCGGACTCGTCGAGCAGGTCCGGGCGCCGCTCGGCGGTGCGCCCCAGCGACTGCTGCCGACGCCAGGCGGCGATCTGGGCATGATTGCCCGACAGCAGCACGTCGGGCACCCGACCCAGCGCATGGTCGACCGGCCGGGTGTAGTGCGGGCAGTCGAGCAAGCCGTCGCCCTCGAAGCTGTCCTGCACCGCCGAATCGGCATCGTTCAACGCGCCATCCTGCAACCGGGCCACCGCATCGACGACGACCGCCGCGGCCAGTTCCCCGCCCGAGAGCACGTAGTCGCCGATCGACAGCTCCTCGTCCACCTCGGCCTCGAGCAGCCGCTCATCGACCCCCTCGTAACGGCCGCACAGCAGGATCAGCCGCGGCAACGCCGCCAGTTCGCGCACCTTGGCCTGGGTCAACGGCCGTCCCTGCGGACTCATGTAGATCGTCCGCGCCGGCGCCGGGTCGGCCGCACGCGCGGCAGCGAGTGCGGCCCGCAACGGCTCGATCAGCATCACCATGCCCGGACCACCACCGAACGGGCGGTCGTCGACCCGCCGGTAATTGCCCTGCGCGTAGTCGCGCGGGTTCCAGCCCTGCAGCGTGACCAGCCCGCGCTCACGCGCACGTCCGACCACGCCGACTGCTGCCGCCTGATCGATGAACTCGGGAAACAGGCTGACGACATCGATGCGGATGCCGCCATGCGCGGCGGCTCGGGAGGCGGGATGCGTTTGCGCTTCGGACGACATGACGTTCCCTCCCGATCACGAACGACGAGACGGCTGCGACTGCCGATCCTGGGTGTGGCGCGGCTTCGCAGGCCACGACCTGGATCGTCCGCTCACCAATCGCGTCGCGCGGCGTTCAAAAGTCCGCGTCCCAATCGACCGTCACCAGGCCGGCGTCGAAGTCGATCGAGACGACATAGCCGGGCACGACGAACGGGATCATGCGCTCGCGTTCGCCCTGGGCGACCAGCACATCGTTGGCACCGGTCGAAAACAGATGGGACACCGTTCCCAGGTCCACCCCCTCGAGATTGCGCACGCGCAGGCCCTCGAGGTCGACCCAGTAGTACTCGCCCGGCGCAGGCGGCGGCAGCGCCTCGCGCGGCACCCAGACTTCCAGCCCGCGCGCCGCCTCGGCGGCATCGCGGTCGGCGATGTCGGGCAGCGTGGCGACCACGCCCTTGGGCGTCTCGCGACCGCGCGCGCCCGACAGCGTGCGCTCCCCGCCGCGGCCGTCGCGCAGCACCCAGGGCTGGTAGCGGAAGATCGCGCTGCGCGGCTCGGTGAACGATTCGAGTTTCACCTCGCCACGCACGCCGAACGCGCCATGGACCTTGCCCAGCTGGATCATCCGCTGGGGAGGCTGGCGCGTCGGATCGTTCATCTCGGCATGGCCGCGCCCGTAGGCGCGGCCCATGGATCAGGCAGCGGCGACCGCAGCCTTGCCCGCTTCCTTGTACAGGGCGCGGACCTTGTCGCTCATCTGGGCGCCGTTCTTGACCCAGTGGTCGACGCGCTCGGTGTCGAGGACGACACGCTGCTCACCACCGGTCGCGACCGGGTTGTAGTACCCCACGCGCTCGATGTTGCGGCCGTCGCGCGCGCTGCGCGAGTCGGTCACGATGATGTGGTAGAACGGACGCTTCTTGGCGCCGCCGCGCGTCAGACGGATCTTGACCATTGCTTTGCTTCCTGTGTTGCCCAGTCGCCAGGGTGGCGAGGTAAGCCGGCGATTATAGCGGAAGCGGCGGCAGCCGGCGCAAGCACCGGTCAGCGCGCGCCGCCCAGCGGCATCCAGGGCTGCGCGGCGAGCAGCGCGCGCAAGCGTCCGAGCATCGCCGCGTCGGCATCGAAGCGCCAGCCGTCGATCGACGCCACCGCACGCACCCCACCGCTGTTGCAGGCGAACGCCGCGTCGAAGCTGCCGCAGTCACTCAGACCGACACGGGCGTGGCGCTGCGCGATGCCCGCGGCCTCGAGCGCGCGCTGCAGCAGACCCTCGCTCGTGCCGCGCAACGCCGGCGCGACCGGCCAGACCACCGCATCGCCGGCGACGAAGCCGACGTTCCACAGTGCCCCCTCGCCGATGGTGCCGTCGGCAGCGACCAGCAGCGCATCGTCGTAGCCGGCCAGCGCCGCCTGCCGGCGTGCATGCAGCAGCGGCAACGTGGCGGCGTGCTTGAGATGGGCCAGCGCACGCACATGGACGTGCGAGGCCAGCCGCAGCGGCGCGGCCGGCGGCGCGCGCGGCGGCGACAACGCGACCAGCAGCACCGCCGGCACCGCCTCGCCGCGCTCGACGGCCGGCATATCGCGCGAGAACGCCGCAATGCGCATGGTCGCATCGTCGACGCCGGCAGCCACCAGCGCCGAGGCCATTGCGGCGAGAAGCGCGTCCGACGCCAGCGGGCTGCCGAACAGTTCGAGGTTGGCGGCCTGCAGGCGCGCCACATGCAGGTCCAGACCCTGCACCGCGCGTCCGCGCACCTGCAGTGTCGAGAAATGCCCGTAGTTGACCAGGGCGGCGGCGAGGTCCGCCGCCTCGGCCGGCCGGCCGTCGATCCAGTGACTGACCGCGAGCGCAGCGCGCGTCACAGCAGCCCCCGGGCCTCGTCCCACCAGGCGCGCACAAGCGCGCCGGCCGGCCGCGCCTGCGCCAGCCAGGCCGATTGCCCTGCCCAGGCCTGCATCGCGTCGAGCCGGCCATCGCGGACCGCGGCCGCGCGCATCGGCGCGGTGAGCCCGCGCTGGACCGGGTACGGCCGGGGCGGTGGCGCATCGTCGGCAACCGCCGCGCGCACGTAGCCGGTCGCCAGCGCACGGCCGAGCCGGCCGCTGAACGCCCGGGTCGGCCAGCAGGCCTCCAGCTCGGCCGTGGCCAGCGCGTCCGCCCAGGCCGGTGCGATGGCCGCCTCGGGCGTGCGCAACAGGCCGGTGCCGATCTGCACCGCGCTCGCGCCGAGCAGCAGCGCGGCGGCGACACCGCGCCCATCGGCGATGCCGCCAGCGGCGATGACCGGCACCTCGAGGGCATCGGCCAGCCGCGGCAACAACGAGAACAACCCGACGATGCGGTGCTCGGCTTCGGCGGCCTCGAACGCACCGCGGTGCCCGCCGGCCTCGGCGCCCTGCGCGACCACCGCATCGGCGCCCGCGGCCTGCGCCTGCCGCGCCTCGTCGAGCGTGGTGACGGTCGCGAACCAGGCGATCCCGGCCGCCTTCAGACGTTCGACCTGCGCCGGGGAGAACACCCCCATGATGCTCGAGGCGACCGCCGGTCGCGCGGCCAGCAAGGCGTCGAACTGGGCATCGAAGTCGGCCGGCGAGGCGTCGCCGGCGGAGGCCGGCACCGCCGGCCCCCAGCGTTCGAGAAACGCCCGGGTCGCCGCTTCGGCGCCCGCGTCGCGCGCTGGCGGCGGGTCGGGAATCCACAGATTGACCTGCGCCGGGCCCGTGGTGCGATCGCGAAATGCGCGCATCCACGTGTCGATGTCGGCAGGCTGCGACAGCACCGCGCCCATCGCGCCCAGGCCACCGGCGTCTGCCACCGCCGCCGCCAACGCCGGCGGACAGGCGCCGGCCATCGGCCCCATCAGGACCGGAATCCGCAGGCCGAAGCGCGCACAGAACGCGTCGGCCCGTTGGCGCGCCGGATGCGCGCCCAGGCTCATCGGAACGGCATGCGGCCCATGCCGCCCATCATGCCCTGCAGCCCGCGCATCATGCCCTTCATGCCGCCGCGGGCCATCTTGCCCATCATCTTTTCCATCTGCATGTACTGCTTCATCAGCTTGTTGACGTCGGCCGGAGTCGTACCCGAACCGGCGGCGATACGCGCGCGGCGCGAGCCGTTGAGCAGAGCCGGATTGCGCCGCTCCTTCTTGGTCATCGAATCGATGATCGCGATCATCCGCGGCACTTCCTTGTTCTGCTGGACCTGCTGCTTGAGGTGCTCGGGCACCTGGCCCAGGCCCGGCAGCTTCTCCATCAGGCTGCCGATGCCGCCCATGTTCTGCATCTGCTCGAGCTGGTCCTTCATGTCGTTGAGGTCGAACTTCTTGCCCTTGGCGACCTTCTGCGCCAGCTTGGCCGCCTTGTCCTTGTCGACCTGGTGCTCGACCTGCTCGACCAGCGACAGCACGTCGCCCATGTCGAGAATGCGGCTGGCGACGCGCTCGGGATGGAAGACATCGAGGCCATCGACCTTCTCGCCGGTGCCGACGAACTTGATCGGCTTGCCAGTGATGTAGCGCACCGACAGCGCCGCGCCGCCGCGGGCATCGCCGTCGGTCTTGGTCAGCACCACGCCGGTCAGCGGCAGCGCCTCGCCGAAGGCCTTGGCGGTGTTGGCCGCGTCCTGGCCGGTCATCGAGTCGACGACGAACAGCGTCTCGACCGGATTGACCGCGGCATGCAGTGCCTTGATCTCGGCCATCATGGCCTCGTCGATCGCCAGGCGGCCGGCGGTGTCGACCAGCAGCACGTCGATGAACGACTTGCGCGCATCGGCGATCGCCGCGCGCACGATGTCGACCGGCTGCTGCGAGGCCTCGGACGGGAAGAAGCGCACATCGACCTGTTCGGCCAGCGTGCGCAGCTGCTCGATCGCGGCCGGACGGTAGACGTCGGCGCTGACGACCATGACCTTCTTCTTGCGCTTTTCCTTCAGCAGCTTGGCCAGCTTGCCGACCGTGGTCGTCTTGCCCGCGCCCTGCAGGCCGGCCATCAGCACGACCGCGGGCGCCGGCACGGCGAGATTGAGTTCGGTCGCCTGCGCGCCCATGACCGCGGTCAGCTCGTCGCGCACGACCTTGATCAGCGCCTGGCCCGGGGTCAGCGACTTGAGCACTTCCTGCCCGACCGCGCGGACCTTGATCCGCTCGATCAGCGCCTGCACCACCGGCAGCGCGACATCAGCCTCGAGCAGTGCGATGCGCACCTCGCGGGTCGCCTCGCGGATGTTCTCCTCGGTCAGGCGGCCGCGCCCGCGCAGGCGCTCGATGGTGCCGGACAGGCGCTGGGTCAGGGACTCGAACATGCGGGACTCGGGCTGGGTCAAAACGGTCGGCGATTATAGCCCGCACGCCCGCGCGCCCCGGCCCGCGTCGATCGGCGGCAGGCGCGTTCGGCACGTTCCTGTGCGACACTTCCGCGATGACAATGGTTCTCATCGCAGCCCTGCTCTACGTGGCCGCTGCCGTGGCGCTCGTGCACGGCGTCGGCCGCGACCCCGCGCCCGCCAATGCCTGGTGGGCGGTGCCGGCCGGTGCGGCCGTCGCGCTGCATGCCGCCGCGCACATGCTGGTGTGGCGCGATGTGGGCACCGAGTTGCACTTCTACGCCGCGCTGTCGCTGGTCGGCCTGGGCATGGCGGTGCTGACCATGCTCTACGACATCCGCGGGCGGGTCGCCGCGCTGGGCGTGATCGTGTTTCCGATCGCCGCCGCGGCGCTGATCTCCTATGGCCGGGGCGCGCATGTCGCCTCCAGCGTGCCGGACTGGCGGTTGCAAGTGCATGCCGGCTGCGCCTTGCTGTCCTACGCCACGCTCGCGATCGCCGCGCTGCTCGCGATGCTGTTGTGGGCGCAGGAACGCGCACTGCGCCGACGCGAATTCCATCGCTGGCTGCGCGCGCTGCCGCCGCTGACCGAACTCGAATCGCTGCTGTTCCGCACGATCGGGGTCGGTTTCGCGCTGCTGACCGCGACCCTGATCACCGGCGTGCTGTTCGTCGACGACTTCTTCGCCCAGCACCTGATCCACAAGACCGTGCTGAGCGTGATGTCGTGGCTGGCGTTCGGCGCCCTGCTGCTGGGCCGCTGGCGCCACGGCTGGCGTGGCCCCCGCGCGGTCGGCTGGACGCTGGCGGCGATGGCGCTGCTGGTACTGGCATTCTTCGGCAGCAAGTTCGTGCTGGAGCTGGTGCTCGGACGGCCCGCCTGAACTGACCGGTCCTGCCCGCGAAGGGGAACCTCGCCCTCCGGCGCCCAAACACTGAACCGATCCCAGCCGCCTGCCTGAACAGCGCTTGCGGCGGCAATACTTGCCTTGACAACAATTGCAGAGGCGAGGACCATGCGCCGCCATGTCGTCTCCTCCCCGACCTTGCGCCTCCGCCAGCGGTTCGTCGCTGGGCCTGCTGTTCCGGCAGGTCCGCGATGCCATGTGGGCGCGCATGGCCGACGAGCTCGCCCAGGCCGGGCATGAGCTGAGCTTCAGCCAGTACATCACGCTCAAGAAACTGGCGCTGGGCACCAGCAACGCGACCGATCTTGCGCGTGCAGCCGAGCTCAACCCTGGCGCGATGACGCGCCTGATCGACAGGCTGATCGACCGCGGTCTGGTCGAGCGCCATGCCGATCCCGACGACCGCCGCGTGGTGCGGATCCGGCTCAGCGCGCAGGGCGAGGCGATCTGGCGCGACATCGACCAATGCGGCAACCGCGTGCGCGAGCGTGCGATGTCGGGCATCGACGATGCCCAGCGGCAGCAGTTGATCCAGCTTCTCGAACAGGTTCGCGACAACCTCTCCTTCCCGGGACAGTGACCATGCCTTCTCCCACGACACGCGCCCGGCGACGGGCGCCGGCTGCGGTGTTGCC
The DNA here is from genome assembly GCF_039674545.1 of Luteimonas sp. TWI382. NCBI lineage: Bacteria > Pseudomonadati > Pseudomonadota > Gammaproteobacteria > Lysobacterales > Lysobacteraceae > Luteimonas > Luteimonas sp. TWI382. The sequence goes on along the minus strand of NZ_JBDJNS010000005.1, from coordinate 30,070 downwards.
GATCGTCGCCGCACTGCTGCTCGCAGGCTGTGCCAGCAGTCGCGGCCTGGCGCCGCAGCTGACCCCCAGCGATGCCGACACGCTCGCCACCGGCCGCAGCCTGGCCGGTGCCCCGCTCAGCGCTGCCGATTTTCCGCGCAGCGACTGGTGGACTGCGTTCGGCGACCCGCAACTCGACGCCTTGATCGATGAGGCCTTGCGCGACAGCCCGTCCCTGGCTGCCGCCGATGCCCGCACCCGCAGCGCACGGGCGCAGGCCGGGCTCGCCGATGCGCAGCGTCGGCCGACCCTCGGTGCCAGCGCGCGTGTGAGCGGCGTGCAATTGCCCGAAACCCTCGCGCCTGCCCCCATCGGCGGCGACTTCAAGGCCAGCGGCGTGCTGATGCTCGACTTCGCATGGACGCCCGACCTATGGGGTGGCCAGCGCGCGACCTTCGAGGCGGCCACCGGGCAGGCACGGGCCGCCGAGGTCGATGCGCAGGCTGCGCGCCTGACGCTGTCGTCCAACGTCGCCCGCGGCTACATCGCGCTGGCGCAGGCCTTCGACGCGCAGGACGTGGCGCAGCGCGAGATCGACCGCGCCACCCGGCTGCGCGACCTTGCGCGGCAGCGCGTGGAGGCCGGTCTCGACAACCAGTTGCAACTGCGCAATGCCGACACCGCGATCGGCATCGCACGCCAGCAGGCGCAGGCTGCGCAGCAGCAGATCGATGCCGCGCGCAATGCGCTGGCCGCGTTTCTGGGCAAGGGCCCCGATCGCGGCCTCGACATCGTCCGCCCGCGCCTGCTGCAGGCGCCGCCGCCGGCGGTGCCCGCGGTACTGCCCAGCGAGCTGCTGGGCCATCGCGCCGACGTCGTCGCCGCGCGTTGGCGCGTCGAGGCCGCCGCACGCGGTGTCGACGCCGGCAAGGCCGCCTTCAAGCCCAGCATCAACCTCAGCGCGCTGGTCGGCCTGGCGGCGGGCAACCTCTCGGACCTGTTCGGCAGCGATGCGGTGCTCGGCTTCGGCGGACCCGCACTGAGCCTGCCGATCTTCGACGGCGGCCGGCTGCGCGCGGGCCTGGCCCAGCGCGACGCCGACTACGACACCGCGGTCGCGAGCTACGACCAGACGTTGGTCGCCGCACTGCGCGAGGTCACCGACGCCCTGCAGGCTGCACGTGCGCTCGATGCGCAGATCGACACCGTCGCCGACGCGACCGAAGCCGCACGCCAAGCGTTCGCGCTCGCCGACACCCGCTACCGCGCCGGCATCGGCAACCAGCTCGACGTCCTTGCCGCGCAGCGGCCGCTGTTCCAGCTCGAGCAACAGCTCGCCACGCTGCGCGCGCAGCGCTTCGGCGCCGCTGTCGATCTCGACCGCGCGCTCGGCGGCGGCCTGACGCTCGCCGCGCCCTCCCCTTCCACGCAGACCCAAGCCGGGGCGACCACGCCATGACCTCCGAATCCAAATCCGCCACCCCGCCGCCCAAGCCCGGCAAGCGCCGTCGCGCGCTCGTGATCCTCGCCACCGTCGCGATCCTGGCCGGCCTCGGCTGGGCGGGCTGGTACCTGCTTGTCGGACGCTGGCACCAGGACACCGACGATGCCTATGTGCAGGGCAACGTCGTGAGCATCGTCCCGCAGACGATGGGCACGGTGGTCTCGATCGACACCGACGAAGGTATGCGCGTCGAGGCCGGGCAGGCGCTGGTGCACCTCGACCCCAACGATGCGCAGGTCGCCTACGATCAGGCGGTCGCGAACCTGGCCGGTACCGTCCGTCAGGTGCGTGGCCTCTACAGCAGCGTCGAATCCGGCCAGGCCGAACTGGCGGCGCGGCAGGTCGCCGTGCGCCAGGCCCGCGAAGACGTGCGGCGCCGCGAAGGCCTGGTCGCCAGCGGTGCGGTCTCGCGCGAGGAACTGGCCCACGCCCGCGATGTGCTGGCCGGTGCCGAAGCTGCGCTGTCGGCCTCGCAAGGCCAGCTCTCGCGCAGCCGCGCGCTGGTCGACGCGACCGAGGTCGCGAGCCAGCCGCAGGTCCAGGCCGCCGCCGCGCAGTTGCGCCGCGCCTGGCTCGACCTGCAACGCATGGCCATCGTCGCGCCGGTGTCGGGCTACATCGCCCGCCGCGAGGTGCAACTGGGCCAGCGGGTGCAGCCGGGCAACACCCTGATGACGATCGTGCCGCTGGAACAGGTCTGGGTGGAGGCCAACTTCAAGGAGACCCAGCTCACCGGCATGCGCATCGGCCAGCCGGTCGAGGTGCGCGCCGACCTGTACGGCAGCAAGGTGCGCTACACCGGCAAGGTCGCCAGCCTCGGCATGGGCACCGGCAGTGCGTTCTCGCTGCTGCCGGCGCAGAACGCAAGTGGCAACTGGATCAAGATCGTCCAGCGCGTGCCGGTGCGCATCGAGCTCGATCCCGCGCAGTTGGCCGAACATCCACTGCGCCTGGGCCTGAGCATGCACGTCGATGTCGCCGTGCGCGACCAGGACGGCCCGGTGCTGGCCACCTCCCAGGCCAAGCGCGCCGCGCCCCTGCTGTCCACCGATGCCTACGCCGAGCAGCAGGCCCAGGCCGATGCGCTGATCACGCGCACGATCGAGGCCAACCTGCCCCAGCTCGCCACCCGCCGCTGAGCCGGTTCCCGGCATCGAGCCCGCCATGTCCACGACCACTGCCGACACGCCGGGCGCTCCTGCCCCGGCCGCTGCATCCGCCTTCCGTCCGCCGAACCTGGCGCTGACGACGATCGGCCTTGCGCTGGCGTCGTTCATGCAAGTGCTCGACATCACGATCGCCAATGTCTCGTTGCCGACAATCGCCGGCAACCTCGGCGCAAGCTCGAACCAGGCGACCTGGGTCATCACCTCGTTCGCGGTCAGCAATGCGATCGCATTGCCGTTGACCGGCTTCATGACCCGCCGTTTCGGCGAGCGCAAGCTGTTCGTGTGGGCGACGTTCGCGTTCGTGATCGCCTCGCTGCTGTGCGGCCTGGCGTCGAGCATGGGATTCCTGGTCGCCGCCCGCGCGCTGCAGGGCTTCGTCGCCGGCCCGATGTATCCGGTGACCCAGGCCCTGCTGATCTCGATCTATCCCCCGGCCAAACGCGGACAGGCGATCGCGTTGCTGGCGATGGTCACCGTGGTCGCACCGATCTGCGGCCCGATCCTCGGCGGCTGGATCACCGACAACTACAGCTGGGAATGGATTTTCTTCATCAACGTGCCGATCGGCATCTTCGCCAGCCTCGTCGTCGCCAGCCAGTTGCGCGGGCGCCCGGAGAAACTCGAGACGCCGAAGATGGACTACGTCGGCCTGATCACGCTGATCATCGGCGTCGGCGCGCTGCAGACGCTGCTCGACCTGGGCAACGAGGAAGACTGGTTCGAGTCGACCAAGATCGTATGGCTGGCGATCACCTCGGTGCTGGGCTTGGCGGTGTTCCTGATCTGGGAACTCACCGAGAAGGACCCGATCGTCAACCTGCGGCTGTTCCGGCATCGCAACTTCGCCTTCGGCACGCTGGCGATGGTGCTCGGCTACTCGGCGTTCTTCGCCGTGGGCCTGCTGGTGCCGCTGTGGCTGCAGCGCAACCTGGGCTACACGCCGATCTGGGCAGGGTTTGCGACCGCGCCGATCGGCATCCTGCCGGTGCTGCTCACCCCGCTGGTGGGCAAGTACGCCACCCGCTTCGACCTGCGCATCCTGGCGACGTTCGCGTTCATGGTGATGGCCTTCACCAGTTTCATCCGCTCGGGCTTCAATCTCGACGTCGACTTCCAGCATGTCGCGATGGTGCAGCTGTGGCAGGGCCTGGGCGTGGCACTGTTCTTCATGCCGGTGCTGACCATCCTGCTGTCGGATCTCGAACCGCACGAGATCGCCGCCGGCTCAGGCCTGGCGACTTTCGTACGCACGCTCGGCGGCAGCTTCGCCGCATCCTTGACCACCTGGGCGTGGAACCAGCGCAGCACCATCCACCATGCGCAGCTGACCGAGCACATCCCCGCGCACGATCCAGCGATCCAGCAGACGGTCGCAGCGCTGGGCCAGGGCGATGTGCAACGCGGCGCGATGATGCTCGATCAGATGATCGCCCAGCAGGCGACGCAGATCGGCTTCAACGAGATCTTCCATCTGCTGGGCATCCTGTTCCTGCTGGTGATCGCGTTCGTCTGGATGGCGCGGCCACCGTTCGCGGCGAAGATCGGCGGCGCGGCCTCGGGCGGCCACTGAGCGGCGACGCGCGCGAGGTCGTGCGCGTCGTCAGCCGAGGGCCAGCAGCACCAGGCCCGTGACCAACCCAAGCGCGGTGCCGCCGATCGTCTCGGGCCACGTATGCCGTGCCAAACGCAGCCGCGACCACCCCAACATCGGCAGGGCCAGTAGCCCTGCGACCGAGACTGTGGGCAACAGCGGCCAGAGCGCCACTGCCGCAAACGCCAGGCTCGCCATATGCAGCGACAGCTTGATCCAGCGGTTGGCGAGCCCAGCTACGCACAGCATCAACACGGCCGCGAGCACGCCGGCCGAGGTTGATGCGCCGCGACCGCCCATCCACAGCCAATAGCCGCCGGCGACGACCAGCAGCAGCGCATAGAGCAGCGGCCGCTCCTGCCGCCGCGAGGCATCGACCGTTTCCCAATGCCCGCCCCGTCGCCGCTGCCAGATGAAGGCCGCGACGATCGCCACCCCGGCCACGAGCCCCAGCGCGGTCCGCCCGAGCGAGGCGGGATCGGCGCGCCAGGCCGCCAGCAACGCGAGCGCCGCGAACACGACGAACGGATGCAGTGCAATCGAGACGAGCCGGGCGAGCGGCCGCGACAAGCCGGCACCGATCATCGCCCGCCCCGGACCGAAGGCCCGCATCGCATACATATCGGCGCGCGATGCGCGTCTGCCCGGGCAGTCACGATGCGCGCCACCAGCCGGTGATCGACAGCCGGGCCGCATCGACGAATGGCGAGACCGCCGTCACCAGGTGCGGACGCGGCACCCGGAACAGCGCAAGCGCATTGAAGCGCGGCACAACGACATCGGTGACGTGCCCGTCTCCGTCGAGAAACTGCAATTGCCCGCCGTCGTCGGCGCGCCAGCCCGGCGAGAGGCCCAGCACGTAGGCCAGCCGTCGCTGCTTCCCAGGCTGGTCGTCGTCGTGGTGGGTCAGGAAATGCCCTGTACGATAGCGAGTCGCCTGGGCATCGCCGAAGTCGATGTCGTCGACGCCCGTAACCGATCGCACCAAGGCGCGCAGCGGGCCGCCGCCCAGCAGCATACGGAACCGGTCCAGCGCCGGCGGCAGCGGACCAGGGTCGTAGCCGACGTCATGAACGGGAAATCGTTCGTAAAGATACTGCATGCCGCGACGCGTTTCCTGGAAGATCAGCGCCTGCAATGGCCGCAACGAAGCGGCATCCATCTGCGCGATCGCGGCGGCGTCGAAGTCGCGATGCCGACCTTCGATCCGGGTCACCAGCGCCCAGCGCGACCAGTCGAGGAGACAGGCACGCAGCGCCTGCGCAAAGCCATCGGTCAACACCTGGGGCACGACGACATGGCCATCGCGCGCGAAGTCACCCCGCAACTGGTCGAGATCGTGCCGCGCAGCAAGCGACATGCCATCGCACGGCGTCCCGGCCTGCACCGCATCGACTGGACCGACTCGGCTCATCGGCGCAGTGCCCGCCCGGCTCGGCACTCAGACATGCTCGAGCGCATCGGCCAGCCGTTCGACCGCGATGACCTCCATGCCCTTGTAGGCGCCGGCCTTGGGCGCGTTCGCGCGCGGCACGATCGCGCGCACGAAGCCATGCGTGGCGGCCTCCTTCAGGCGCTCCTCGCCGTTGGGCACCGGCCGGATCTCGCCGGCCAGGCCGACCTCGCCGAAGGCGATGGTCTTGTCCGGCAGCGGGATGTCGCGCAGTGACGACAGCACCGACAGCAGCACCGGCAGGTCGGCCGCGGTCTCCTGCACGCGAATACCACCGACGACGTTGACGAACACGTCCTGGTCGCCGGTCATGATGCCGCCGTGCCGGTGCAGCACCGCCAGCAGCATCGCCAGCCGGTTACCTTCCATGCCGACCGCGACGCGCCGGGGATTGGACAGCGGCGAGGCATCGACCAGCGCCTGTACTTCGACCAGCAACGGCCGGGTCCCCTCGCGCGTGACCATGATGCAACTGCCAGGCTGCTGCGTGCCCGCACCCGACAGGAAGATCGCCGACGGGTTGGCGACTTCCTTGAGGCCCTTCTCCCCCATTGCGAACACGCCCAGTTCGTTGACCGCGCCGAAGCGGTTCTTGAATGCGCGCATCACCCGGAAGCGACTGCCGCTGTCGCCCTCGAAATACAGCACCGCGTCGACCATGTGCTCGAGCACGCGCGGGCCGGCGATGCCGCCCTCCTTGGTGACGTGCCCCACCAGGAACACCGCCGTGCCGGTCTCCTTGGCATAGCGCACCAGGCGCGCGGCCGACTCGCGGACCTGGCTCACCGAGCCGGGGGCTGCGGTCAGCGATTCGGTCCACAAGGTCTGGATCGAGTCGGCGATGATCAGCCCAGGCTTGAGCCTGGAGGCGTGCTCGAGAATGCGCTCGATGCCGGTCTCGGCCAGCGCGTGCAGGCCGTCGAGCGACAGCCCCAGCCGGACCGCGCGCCCGGCGACCTGGGCCAGCGATTCCTCGCCGGTGACGTACAGCCCCGGCAGCGTATGCGCCATCCGCGCCAGCGCCTGCAGCAGCAACGTCGACTTGCCGATGCCAGGATCGCCGCCGACCAGCACCACCGCGCCCTCGACCAGGCCGCCGCCCAGCACCCGGTCAAATTCGCCGATGCCGGTCGACACCCGCACGTCCTCGCCCTGCTGCACATCCTTGAGCGCCATGACCTTGGGCGCGTCGACCTTGCCGGCCCAGCCCGAGCGGCGCGCCGCCGGCGAGCGGGCCGAGGCCGCGCTCTCGAGCACGATCTCGGCGATCGTGTCCCAGGCGCCGCAGGCACTGCACTGCCCCTGCCACTTGCTGTAGTCGGCGCCGCACTCGCTGCACACGAAGGCGGTTCGGGCTTTGGCGGCGGGCTTGGCCATCGGCGATCGGTCCGTTGCGGGGGACCGGCAGAATAGCCGAGGGCGGTCGCACCCAAGGAGACGCGGACGCGTGCGCGGCGTCCGGGCATCTGCGTGCCACCAGGCACCGCTACAATCGCTTCGGACAGACCGGCCCGGAGGCCCGCCCCGATGCCTGACCGCGACGACCTCCACGACCGTGCACGTCCTGCCGCCCTGCAGTTCCCATCCCGGATCCGCCGCATGCGCATGCTCGGCGCCGCGCTGTGTGCCTTGCCGATCGCCTCGGTGCTGGCCGAACGCGGGGCCCCGGCCTGGCTCTGGGCCGCACTCGCGGTCAACGCGATGGTGTGGCCGCAGGTGGCCTGGATGGTGTCGCGCCGCGCACGCGATCCGGTCGCCACCGAGTACCGCAACCTGCTCGTCGACGCAGTGGCAGGTGGCCTGTGGGTCGCGGCGATGGCGGTCAACCTGCTGCCGACGGCGGCCATCGCGTCGGTGCTGGCCTCCGACCGCTTGGCTGCCGGCGGATGGCGCCTGTTCTGGCGGGCCGCCCTGGTGTTCGCGCTCGCCTTCACGGCCGGCTGGGCGCTCGCCGGCTTTCCGTTCGCGTCTTCGACCTCGCCCCGCACCCTCCTCGCGTGCGTTCCGCTGATGGTCGGCTACCCCATCGCGTTGAGCCTGGTGACCTACCGGCTGGGCAGGACGATCGCCCGACAGAACCGCGAACTCGAACGCAGCAGCCGGACCGACTCGGGCAGCGACCTGCCCAACCGGCGGCACTTCGACATCCGGGTGCGCGATGCCTTGTCGCGCTTCGATCGCTACGGCGATCCGGCCACGCTGCTGCTGATCGACATCGACGCCTTCAAGTCGATCAACGACCGCTATGGCCACGGGGTCGGCGATCTCGTCCTGCGACGGGTGGCTGACGTGCTGCGTAGCGCCGCCGGCGCCACCGACACACCGGCCCGGATCGGCGGCGACGAGTTCGCGATCCTGCTCGCGCCCGCCGGGCCGGCGCGCGCGGCCGCAGTCGCCGAGTACGTCCGCGCCGGCATCGCCGCGCTGTCTTTCGACGGCCATCCGACCCTGGCGTGCACGGCCAGCATCGGGGTATCGACGACCCGCCCGGAGTTCGGCTCGCCGGCCGAATGGTTGCGCGATGCAGATAGCGCCCTCTACCGCGCCAAGGCGGCCGGACGCAATCGCGTGGCGATGGCCTGAGCCGGCATCTTCGCCTAGGCCGCGCCTGCGACCTCGCCCTGACGGCCGGGCACGCGTGACGCCCCCACCGGCATGCGCGGCGTCTCGCCTTGGCGCGCCAACTGCGCCAACGCCATCGCCGCATCGCCGACCACCAGCGGCGCCGGCACCGACAGCATCAGGTTCAGCGGCAGCCCGAATTCTTCGATGCTCCAGCCGTGCGCGTCGAGCACGCCGTCCGGGCCGACCGCCTGCGGATGCCGCTGGCGGATGCGCTGGGCCAGGGTGCCGCCCTCGGAGATGTAGCCGTACACCGGCTTGCCGCGTGCGACCGCATAGCCGACCTCGAAACAAGTGCCACTGTCTGGCTCCGGTCCGCGAAAGAAATCCAGATTGGCGAGCACCGCGTCGGCGCGCTCGATCAAGCCGATATTGGCGCGGTAGATCCATCGCGCCTGCTCGCCCGGATCGACGAGTGTCGCCGGTACGTCCTGATCGAGCGGGTACAAGCCCTCGATCCCGAAGCGCGCACACAGCGCCTTGAGCTCGGCCCCGTGTGCGCGGGCATCGGGCCGGAACACATCGGGTCCGGCGAGGTATAGGGAGCAGATCATCGCGATCAAGACAACGGCAGGAGCGCGTATTGTCTCCTCGCCTGATGACACAGGACATGCGACCCGACGCCGCTGACGTTGCGCTGCGTTGGCTGACGGCGCGATGCCTGCAGTTGCAGCGCTGCACGGACATGTTCGGGACGTGGCGACGCGGGCCCAGGCGCCCTGCCACGTGCCCGAGATGCCGGAACTACTCGTCGTTGCGAAACGACAGCTGCCGGCGAAAGGTCGAGGTCGACTCGGGTCCAGACCGCGGCGGAAACAGCGAAATCTCGCCGGCGCGAATGGCGCGGTCCTGGATCTTCAGGCCAATGCCTTCGGCGCGCTCGATCTCCACCCGGTCGACGCTGCCGTCAGGCGCGATGTGCATGACCCAGGCCAGCTCACCGACAAACGCTTCGGGCGCGATCGTCGCGTCGTAGTTGGGGCGCCCCAGCACATAGGGCATGTCCTGGGGCGTGGCAGCGATCAGCGCATCGAGCGTCGCGTAGACTTCGACCTCGCGGCTGCCAGCCGGCGCCGCTGCACCATCCAGGTAGACGACCACGCGCCACGTCCCCGGCGTCGCATCCGGGGGCAATTGCGCGGGAAAGCAACGCTTGCTGCCGTCGAAGTCCGGATGCGCCTGTTGCGCGACCACCCGCCCCGACGCATCCCGCGTCTCGATCGTCAGCCTTGATGTGCTGGCGTCGGCATCGAGCACCGCGACGCAGATCTGATGATCGAAGCGCGTATCGAGCACGAACGAACGCGTCTCCTGCCTGGCCAGCGCGCCCTCGGGCGTCTTGGACCACAGGAACTCGATATAGGGATCCGACGGCGATGACGTCCCCGTCGCGGCCAGTGCGGCATCGCAGGCCAACACCAGCAACGCCCCCGCAAGACGCGCCTGCATGCGATTAGTCCAGGTCATAAAACCCCGGCGGCGATTGGATCGCCGCCAGGATAGGCGCCCGCGAAATCGTCAGACGCGCACGCACGATGGACTCACAGATGCGGATCCGACACCAGCGGCGGATCGCTCTTGGGCGTGCAGGTGCCCTGGTCGACCCACGAATCGGTCGGTTCGGCCAGCGCGCCAGCGCCGCCACTGACGTGCGCGATCTCCTCGCGGGACAGCACGCGGGCCAATACCCGGCCTTCGACGGCCGCGGCAGTACGATCTTCGGACTTCCTGGACATCACCACTCCTCATGATTGGATGGGACACACCACATCATTGCCACGACGTACCGCCGCGACATCGAAAGAGGCCGCACTGGGCAGCTCCTGCGATCCTTGGACTTCGGAGGTCACTTCGAGATTAGCCCGTGCGCGTGGGCCGAAACCGTGGCCTGCGTCAAAGTTGTCGGCTTCCCGGGTGCCAAATACCTGAAATCCGCACGCGCGGTTTCGATGAATTGGCAGAACGCATCGAGCACCGGCAGATCCGGGCACCAGGACTCGATGAAGAAGAACTGGCCCGCTTCATTGACCTCCAGGAAATGCCAGTCGCCCGCCGGCGTGACGATGAAATCGAATCCCCCGCTCACGATGCCCAGCCGCGCCATCAGCGCGATGCAGGCCGCTTCGACCTGCGCCGGCAACGGCGCCGACTCGCAACGCCGGATCGATCTCTGATCGAGTCGCCAATCCAGATCGCCGCCCTCGAGCGTGTTGGACTCGATCCTGATCGCGAAGCAGCTGTGCCCGAAGAACTGCGCACGCACTTCGTACGCCTTGGCGACCTTCTCCTGGAAAATGCCCGGCGTCGCCCGCAACAGCGCATCGGCCGGAAGATCGTCCACCTCGACCTTCGCGGTATAGGTCTTCAGGCTCGCCCCGTCCTCCTTCCAGATGTAGCCGCCCAGCGGCTTGTAGATGCAGTCCCGGACCTCGAGGATGAAGTCCCGGATCGTCGCCGGGTCATTGCTGATCAAGGTCCGCGGCACCGTGAGCCCGGCCGCCAGCGCATGACGGAACTGGTGCGCCTTGACCTCGCACAGCAAGGACGCGGCCGGCGGATTGATCCAGAAGGCATCGGCGAACGCTTCGGGATGCGAGCGCTCCGCCATTCGCAGCTCTTCGGTGCAGAACGCCTGGTCGCGCGGATCGACATAAACCGGCGACGACACCAGACGCCGCCGGCGATACCAGACCACATCGACCGCATCCGACGACACCGTCCGCCCGTCGCAGACGAGCGTTCCGCGCATGCCGTCGCCCCCGAAGTGCACCGTACTGGCGCTGAACTCGGGATAGTGATCGCCGCGCCAGCGCACGACCTCGTGTCCTCGCAACCGCAGCGCATGCCCGGCCACGGCCGCATGGAAATCGCCTTCCACAGTGTGGATCAGCACGCGGCGCGTGTCCGCGGCGGCATCGTCACGGTGCGCACCGCGCCAATCGTCTGTCTCCAAGCCCGCCCTCCTGCAAGCCAAGTCCGCCCTTGCATCTTATGCATGCGGCAAACCCGATGCCGCTGCGGAAAGATGCGCCTGCGATGGCTGTTCGCCGACCAGCCGAAGCCGCCAGACACTAGCACCGCAGGCCAGTGGTGTCGAAAGCCGAGCGGTTCAAGCACGCGTGTGCGCACGCATGCGTATCCTCTGTATCGTCTGCCGCCATCCGGGCCGAAAGACGGGCTGATGAGGCGTAGACAAAAGCACCAGGTCAAGAGGAGTACAACAAAAAGCCCCGACCAAGGCCGGGGCTTTCGATGACGCTGGTGCCGGAAATAGGAATCGAACCTACGACCTACGCATTACGAATGCGCCGCTCTACCAACTGAGCTATTCCGGCTTGGGACGCGAATTCTAGGGAGCGGGGGGCCGGCCGTCAATCGACGAGGCGCAGGCGCAGTTCCTTGGGCAGGGCGAAGACCATGCTCTCGGGCTCGCCGGCAAGCTCGCGCATGCCGTTGGCGCCCAGCTCGCGCAGGCGGTCGAGCACGCCCTGCACCAGCACGTCCGGGGCCGAGGCGCCGGCGGTGACACCGATGTGGTGGCGGCCTTCGACCCAGCGCGGGTCGATCTCGTCGGCGCCGTCGATCAGGTAGGCCTCCACCCCGTCGCGCTCGGCGAGTTCGCGCAGGCGGTTGGAGTTGGAGCTGTTGGGCGAGCCGACCACCAGCACCAGGTCGCATTCCTTCGCCAGATCGCGCACGGCGTCCTGGCGGTTCTGCGTGGCGTAGCAGATATCGTCGTTCTTCGGGCCCTGGATCGCCGGGAACTTCTCACGCAGCGCGGCGATGACGCCGCGGGTGTCGTCGACCGACAGCGTGGTCTGGGTCGTGTAGGCCAGGTTCTCGGGCTGACCGACGTCCAGCGCGGCCACGTCGCCCTCGTCCTCGACGAGGTAGATGCTGCCGGCGCCGGCCTCGGCGCGCCATTGGCCCATCGTGCCTTCGACTTCGGGATGGCCCTGATGGCCGATCAGCACTACGTCGCGTCCAGCGCGGCAGTGGCGCGCGACCTCGAAGTGCACCTTGGTCACCAGCGGGCAAGTCGCGTCGAAGACCTTGAGCTGGCGTCGGGCGGCTTCCTCGCGCACGGCCTGCGAGACGCCGTGGGCGCTGAAGATCACAGTCACGCCGTCGGGCACTTCGTCGAGTTCCTCGACGAAGATCGCGCCGCGGCGCTTGAGGTCCTCGACCACGAATCGGTTGTGGACGACTTCGTGGCGCACGTAGATCGGCGCGCCGAGCGTCTCGATCGCGCGCTTGACGATCTCGATCGCGCGGTCGACGCCGGCGCAGAAGCCGCGGGGGTTGGCGAGGACGATATCCATGAGATGCGCAGTCTACCGGAGGCGGCGGTTCGGAAGCGGAACGGCGGCAGGACGGCGTGTCCGGGATACATGGCACCGAAGCCCTCCCCCGCCCTGCGAAGAAGGGATGGGAGGGCCATGCGCGCGATCTCCCAGCTTTGAGCTGCTCAGATTGCACGCGAACGGATCGTTGCCCCCATCCCAGCCTTCCCCCGCAAGCGGGGGAAGGGGCGGAGCGCAGGCGGTCCTACTTCTTTTTCGCCGGGAAGAAGCCGAACAGGGCAATGCCGATCGCGCCGCCGACGATCGCCGCGTCAGCGAGGTTGAACGCCGGCCAGTAGTGGTCGCGCCAGTGCCACTGAATGAAATCGACGACGTGGCCGTGGATCTGGCGGTCGATGACATTGCCCAGTGCGCCGCCGATCACCAGCGCAAACGGCAGCGCGGTGCGCCAGTCGCGGCGCGGGGTCTTGGCCAGCCAGACGGCCAGTACGCCGCTGATGACGATCGCCAGGATCGTGAAGAACCACTTCTGCCAGCCGCCGGCGTCGGCCAGGAAGCTGAACGCCGCGCCGGTGTTGTAGGTGCGGTACCAGTTCCAGACGCCCTCGATCACCGGGATCGAGGTGTACTCGGGCAGCGAGGTCAACACCCACCATTTCGTCAGCTGGTCGAGCGCGATCACCACCACCGAGAGCGTCAGCCACGGCAGGGCGTTGGGGACGGGACGGGCCATCAGAACCACCTCCGGATCTCGCCGCCGCCATCGCGGCCATCGGTCGCAATGTTCTCCACACAGCGGCCGCACAGCCCCGCATGGTCGGCATGCGCGCCGACGTCGGCGCGACGCTGCCAGCAGCGCACGCACTTGGGCTTGTCGGTCACGCGTGCCGACACGCCGATCGCCGTCGCGCTGGGGTCGTCGACCAGCGTCACGTCGCCGCTGATCAGCAGGAAGCGCAGTTCGTCGACCACCGGCGAGAGCCAGTTGGCGTCGGCGACACCGCAGCGCAGTTCGATCTCGGCATCGAGCGCGGCACCGATCTCGCCGCTGGCGCGCATCGGCTCGAGCACCTTGGCCACGCGTTCGCGCAGTTCGAGCACGCGCTCGAAGTCCTGCGGTCCCCAGTCGGCGTCGCCGTCGAGTAGGGTCAGACCCGTGTACCAGGTCGCGAACTGCACATTGGCTTCGCGCGTGCCCTGCGCCGGCGCGGGCAGGTAGCCCCACATCTCGTCGGCGGTGAAGCTGAGCACCGGCGCGATCCAGCGCACGAAGGCCTCGGCGATGTGGTACATCGCGGTCTGCGCGCTGCGACGCCCGACCGCGTGCTCGGGCATCGTGTACAGGCGATCCTTGGTCACGTCGAGATACAGCGAGCCGAGGTCGACACTGCAGAAGTTCGACAGCGCCTGGACGATCTCGGCGAAGTCGTAGCGCGCGTAGGCGTCCTCGATGCGCGCCTGCAACTGGGCGGCGCGATGCACGATCCAGCGGTCGAGCGCGACCATGTCCTGCGGCGCGACGAGGTCGCTCGTCGGCGTGAGCCCAGCGAGATTGCCGAGCAGGAAACGCGCGGTGTTGCGGATACGGCGGTAGGCGTCGGCGGTGCGCTTGAGGATCTCCTGCGACAGCGACATCTCGTTGCTGTAGTCCGCCGAGGCGATCCACAGGCGCAGGATGTCCGCACCCAGCGTCTTCATGATGTCCTGGGGCTCGATGCCGTTGCCCAGCGACTTGGACATCTTGCGGCCGTGCTCGTCGACGGTGAAGCCGTGCGTGAGGCACTGCCGATACGGCGCCGCCTTGTCGATCGCCACGCCGGTCAGCAGCGAGGACTGGAACCAGCCGCGGTGCTGGTCGGAGCCCTCGAGGTAGAGATCGGCCGGCTTCGGGTACCCGCGCGCGCGCAGCACCGCTTCGTGGGTGACGCCCGAGTCGAACCAGACATCGAGGATGTCGGTAATCCTGTCGTAATCGGCCGCATCACTGCCGAGCAGTTCGGTCGCATCGAGCGTGTACCAGATGTCGACGCCGTGCTGCTCGACGCGCTCGGCGACCGCGCGCATCAGCTCGACGGTGCGCGGATGCGGCTCGCCGGTTTCGCGATGCACGAACAGCGCGATCGGCACGCCCCAGGTCCGCTGGCGCGAGATCGTCCAGTCCGGGCGACCCTCGACCATGCCGGCGATGCGCGCCTGGCCCCAGGCCGGGTACCAGGTCACGCCTTCGATCGCTTTGAGCGCATCGGCGCGCAGCCCGCCCTGCTCCATCGAGATGAACCACTGCGGCGTGGCGCGGAACGCGATCGGCGTCTTGTGGCGCCAGCAGTGCGGGTAGCTGTGGGTGAGCTTGGAGAACGCCAGCAGGCTGCCCTGCGCGCGCAGGGCGTCGACGATGACGTCGTTGGCCTTCCAGATGTGCAGGCCGGCCAGGGCGGTGTCGCCGATCGGCGGCGTCGATGGCAGGTAGACGCCGCGGCCGTCGACCGGGTTGAGCTGCGCGGCGCTGTAGCGCTCGAGCAGGCCGTAGGCCTTGCCGACGACGTAGTCCTCCTGGCCGTGGCCGGGCGCGGTATGCACCGCGCCGGTGCCGTCCTCGGCCGACACGTGCTCGCCGAGGATCACCGGGATGTCGCGCTCGGCGTAGAAGGGATGGCCGAGCAATAGGTGCTCGAGCGCGCTGCCGGCCACGCGGCCGTGCACGACGATGTCGCCCTCGACGCCGTAGCGGCGCAGCGCGTGCTCGGCCAGCGCATCGGCCAGCACCAGCCAGCGGCGACGTCCGTCCTGCGCCGGCGGGCCTTCGACCAGCGCGTACTCGAGATCGGCGCCCAGCGAGACCGCCAGCGACGCCGGCAGGGTCCACGGCGTCGTGGTCCAGATCGGCAGCGCGATCTCGACACCGGCCGGCACCGTCGCGCCGAAGGCGCGTGCGAAGGCCGCCGCATCGCGTGCAACGTAGGCGACGTCAATTGCCGGCGAGACCTTGTCGGCGTACTCGATCTCGGCCTCGGCGAGCGCCGAGCCGCAGTCGAAACACCAGTGCACCGGCTTGACCCCGCGGGTCAGGTGGCCGTTGTCGACGATCTTCGCCAGCGCGCGGATTTCGTCGGCCTCGAAGCGGAAGTCCAGCGTGCGATAGGGATTGTCCCAGTCGCCGATCACGCCCAGACGCTTGAAATCGCGGCGCTGGATGTCGATCTGCTCGTTGGCGTACTCGCGGCACTTGCGCCGGAACTCGACCGCATCGAGCTTGACCCCGACCTTGCCCCACTTCTTCTCGATCGCGATCTCGATCGGCAGGCCGTGGCAGTCCCAGCCCGGGATGTAGGGCGCATCGAAGCCGGCCATGCCCTTGGACTTGACGATGATGTCCTTGAGGATCTTGTTGACCGCATGGCCGAGGTGGATCGCGCCGTTCGCATACGGCGGGCCGTCGTGCAGCACGAACAGCGGACGGCCGCGCGCATGCTCGCGCAGCTGCGCGTACAGGCCGGTCTCCTCCCAGCGCGCCAGCATCGCCGGCTCGCGCTTGGGCAGGTCGCCGCGCATCGGAAAGTCAGTCGCCGGCAGGTGGATCGTCGACTTGTAGGGATTGGGGGAAGTGTCGGCCTGGGCGCTCACGCGTCATCCTGTCGTTGCGGTTCTTGATCGTGGTGGGGCGCCGGCGGCCGCCTCGGCGAGCAGGGCCCGGGCGCGCACGGCGTCCAGGTCCATCTGCGCGACCAGGGCGGGCAGGTCGTCGAACTTTTCCTCATCGCGCAGTCGCGCGACGAACTCGACCTCGATCCTGCGACCGTACAGGTCGCCGTCGAAATCGAACAGGTGGGCCTCGAGCAGCGGTTCGACGCCGCCGACCGTAGGCCGGGTGCCGAAGCTGGACACCGATGGCCACGGGTCGTCGCCGACGCCATGCACGCGCGTGGCGTAGATGCCGCGCAGCGCAGGCACCTTGCCGCCGAAGCGCAGGTTCGCGGTCGGGTAGCCGAGGGTGCGGCCGAGTTGCTGGCCGCGCACCACACGGCCGGAAACCGCGTAGGGGCGTCCCAGCAAGCGGGCGGCGTGGACGAAGTCGCCGGCCACGAGCGCGGCGCGGATATGCGTGCTCGACACCCGCTCGCCGTCGATCGCCAGCGGCTCGATCTCGCCGGCGACGAAGCCGGCCTCGCGTCCCAGCGCCTGCAGCGTCGCCAGGTCGCCGGCACGTCGGTGTCCGAACCGGAAGCCCGGCCCGACCCAGACCTCGCGTGCGCCCAGCCGCGCCAGCAGCACCTGCTCGACGAAGGCCTCGGGCGACATCGCCGCCATCCGCGCATCGAAGCGCAACAGCCCGATGACGTCGGCGCCGAGCGCGCGCAGGCCTTCGATCTTGGCCCGTACCGGCCCCAGCCGCGGCGGCGGCGCGGCGGCGGCGAAAAACTCGCGCGGCAATGGTTCGAAGCTCAGTGCCGCGGCCGCCACGCCCAGGGCCTGCGCGCGCGCGACCGCATGGCGCACCAGCGCCTGGTGGCCGAGGTGCAGGCCGTCGAACGCCCCGATGCAGACCACGCTGCCGTCGGCACACTCGGACCCGCCGGCGATGTCGCGGAACAGCCTGCTCATGGCGTCTCGTCGGGGCGGAAGCGGCGTCGGGCGCCGCCTTCCGGAAGGTGACCGGAGATTATAGCGGGCGCGGCCGCCGCGCCGCCGGCCGCAGGGTCCCGCCCACGGCGACAGTCAGTGCTGCAAGTGGCGCGGCCGCAAGCCCAACGCCACCATCGCGAAGCCGTAGGCGGCCGCGCCGGCCCCGATCACCAACGCCAGCCAGGCGATCCGGTGCTGCCAGCCGCTGATCGCGGTCCACTCGCCGATCCAGCCGCGCAGCGCGAGCACCACCGCGGCCATCGCCACGCAGGCGCCAGCCAGCCGCAGCAGGTAACGCCCCCAACCCGGTTCGGGCACGAAGATCGCGCGCTGGCGCAGGTACCGCCACAGCAGCGCCGCATTCACCACACCCGCCAGCGCCGTCGCCAGCGCGATGCCACCGTGCGCGCCGGGCACCGCGTAGAACCACAACGGCGTGGTCAGCGCGATGGTCAATGCGACATTGGCGGCCACCGTCCAGATCGCCGCGCGCATCGGTGTCTTGGTGTCCTGGCGGGCGTAGAACGCAGGGGCCAGCACCTTGCTGAGCATGAAGGCCGGCACGCCCAGGCTCATCGCGGTCAGGCTCACCGCGGCCATCCGCGTGTCATGGGCGCCGAACGCGCCGTAGTTGTAGACGGTCGCGGTGATCGGCTCGGCCAGCAGCAACAGGCCAAGGCCAGCGGGCACGCCCGCCAGCAGCGCCATGCGCAGGCCCCAATCCAGCGACTGGCTGTAGCCCTGCGCGTCCTGGGCCGCGTGCCGGCGCGAGAGATGCGGCAGGATCACCGTGCCCAGCGCGACGCCGAACAGGCCGAGCGGGAACTCGATCAGCCGGTCGGAGTAGTACAGCCAGTCCACGCTGCCGCTGGCCAGCAGCGAGGCGAACGCGGTGCCCACGATCAGGTTGACCTGGGCGACCGACGAGGAGAACAGCGTCGGCAACATCAGCCGGCCGACCTTGCGTACCTCGGCATGGCCGAAGCCCGGCCGCAGCCGCGGCCGCAGGCCCAGCCGCCCCAGCGCCGGCCACAGCAGCGCCAATTGCAGGAAACCTGCGATCAGCACGCCCCAGGCCAGGCCCTGCGGCGGCAGCGCAAAGCGCGGCGCCAGCCACAGCATCGCGGCGATCATCGTCAGGTTGTGCAGCACCGGCGTGAACGCCGGCAGCCCGAAGCGGCCGTGGCTGTTGAGGATCGACGCGGCCAGCGACATCAGCGAGATGAACAACAGGTACGGGAACGTGATCCGCAGCATCTGTGCGGTCTGCGCCAGCAATTCCGGCTGATCCGCCCAGCCCGGCGCGAACAGCCGCGCGACCAGCGGCGCCAGCAGCATGCCCACCGCGCAGACCACCAGCACCACCGCGCACAGCGCACCGGCCATATGGTCGACGAAGGACTTGAGCGCCGCCCGGTCGCCGCGCTCCTTGATCTCGTTGAGCACCGGCACGAAGGCCATCGCCATCGAACCCTCGGCGAACACCCGACGCAGGAAATTGGGGATGCGATAGGCGACAATGAAGGCACTCATCGCCCCGCCGGTGCCGAACAGGGTCGCCTGCAGCATGTCGCGGGCGAAGCCGGCGATGCGCGACAGCAGGGTCATCGCACTGAACACCGCGCTCGAGCGCAGTAGGCCGCCTCGGGCCTTGGGCGCGGCGGCCGCCGGATCGGGCGCGGTCACCGTCGCAGCCCGTTCAGGCCGGGCCTGTTGACGCAAGTATATGAAAGCACCATAATTTCCTGCTCAAATTTCCATTGGTCCGGCCAAGCCGGATTTTCACACGTCCAGCTTCCAGGAATCCATCGTGGCAAACATCAAGTCCGCCAAGAAGCGCGCCAAGCAGACCGTCGTGCGCAACGCGCGCAACTCCGCCCAGCGCTCGCAGCTCCGCACCGCCGTCAAGAAGGTGCTCAAGGCGCTCGACGCCAACGACGCCGCCGGCGCGCAGGAGGCATTCAATGTCGCCCAGCCGATCCTCGACCGTTTCAGCTCGCGCGGCCTGATCCACAAGAACAAGGCAGCCCGCCACAAGAGCCGCCTGTCGGCCCGCATCAAGGCGCTCAAGGCCGCTGCCTGAGCCCTGCCCGGCCGCCTGCGCGGCCGATGCAAAAAGAACCCGGCTCTGGCCGGGTTTTTTTGTTGATCTTCGCTGAGACCAGGGACTCCCGGCTCCCGTTGGCTCGATTGCAGCGCTCTTCCCCGAAGCGCGCAACGACAGCGCGCGACGCCTCCCTGCGGGCAACTCCGCTTCGCCCCCAAAGCCGAGCGCAGCCAACGTCTGCGGCAGAGCACCGGCCGCGTGCAGCACGCCATGGGCGAACCCGCCCTGCTTGTTTGCTCGCAAAACCAAACCCGGTGTCAGAGTGCAATTTCGCCTTGCGAAATTGCACTCTGACCCCGGTTTTGCCGATTGATGCGTGACCGAGCCGAGGAGCAACCCCGGCAGGCGCAACGCTGCCACCGAAGCCCGCCTCACCGTGATCGAACGATTGCGCGCACAAGCGCGCACGAAGAAAAGCCCGGCCAGAGGCCGGGCTTCAAAGGGGCAACTGCGGGCAGCGGCCTAGACTGCGTCGGCCGCCTCGCGGGCCTGCCGATCGAGCTCGTCGAGCGCGGCCTGGACCTTGAGCATCACTTCGCGCGTGCCCTCGTGGGCCAGCCCCGAGATCAGGAACCAGGGACCCGTCCACGCCAACGCCTCGACGATCCGCGCTGCCTCGGCCTGCGCCTCTTCGGGCAGCAGCGTGTCGGCCTTGTTGATCAGCAGCCAGCGCGGCTTGTCGAGCAGCGCCGCATCGAACTTGCCGAGCTCGCGCTCGATCGCGCGCACCTGGTCGACCGCATCGCTGCCGTCGAGCGGCGCGATCTCCACCAGATGCAGCAACAACCGGGTGCGCTGGATGTGGCGCAGGAACAGCGCCCCCAGCCCCGCGCCATCGGCCGCCCCCTCGATCAGACCGGGGATATCGGCGATCACGAAGCTGCGCGCCGGCTCGACGCTGACCACACCCAGGTTCGGATACAGCGTGGTGAACGGATAGTCGGCGACCTTCGGCGTCGCCGCCGAGACCGCCCGGATCAGCGTGCTCTTGCCGGCGTTCGGGAACCCCAACAGGCCGACGTCGGCCAGCAGCTTGAGCTCGAGCCGCAGCGTGCGCTCCTCGCCGCCCTCGCCCGGCGTCGACTGGCGCGGCGAGCGATTGGTCGAGCTCTTGAAGTGCATGTTGCCCAGGCCGCCCTTGCCGCCGCGCGCCACCAGCAGCCGCTGACCGTGCGCGGTCAGATCGCCAATGACCTCGTCGGTGGTGACGTTGTGCACGACGGTGCCAACCGGCACCACGATCACCAGATCGTCGCCGCCCTTGCCGTACATCTGCCGGCCCATGCCGTTCTCGCCGCGCTGCGCGCGGTACATCGTCTGGTGACGGAAATCGACCAGCGTGTTGAGGTTCTCGTCGGCGATCAACCAGACACTGCCGCCGTCGCCGCCGTCGCCGCCGTCCGGCCCACCGAGCGGAATGAACTTCTCACGCCGGAACCCGACGCAGCCATTGCCGCCGTTGCCGGCAGTGACGGTGATTTCGACTTCGTCGACTAACTTCATGGGATTGGAGATTCGAAAAAAATGGGGGATTGGGACAAGCGGGGCGACAGCAGTCTACCTGCCTCGCTCTGGTGGACCGGCTCTGGACATGCGGTGCGCGCGTGCGGCGCCCGAATTCCCATTCCCGAATCCCGTCTTTCCTGGTGGGCTGCGCCGCCAGAAAGACGAAACCCCGCCGGAGCGGGGCTTCGTGCCGGACGACGTCGCGCGGGGATTACTGCGCGGCGACGACGTTGACGGTGCGGCGGTTCTTCGGACCCTTGGTCGTGAACTCGACCTTGCCGTCGACCAGCGCGTACAGCGTGTGGTCGCGACCCAGGCCGACGCCGCTACCCGGATGGAACTGGGTGCCGCGCTGACGCACGATGATGTTGCCGGCCTCGATGGCCTGACCACCGTAGATCTTGACGCCGAGGTACTTCGGGTTGGAGTCGCGGCCGTTGCGCGAGGAACCTACGCCCTTCTTGTGTGCCATGCCTGCTGCTCCTTACTTGCTGCCACCGGCGATGCCGGTGATCTCGATTTCGGTGTAGTGCTGACGGTGCCCCTGCCGCTTCATGTGGTGCTTGCGGCGGCGGAACTTGATGATGCGGATCTTCTCGGCGCGGCCGTGCGACTTGATCGTCGCGCTGACGCTGGCGCCGGCGAGCGCATCGCCGAGCTTCACGCCGTCGGCGTCGCCGAGCAGCAGGACGTTGTCGAACTTGATCTCGCTGCCGACGTCGCCGTCGAGCTTCTCGACGCGCAGCGTCTCGCCCGCCATCACGCGGTACTGCTTGCCGCCCGTCACCAGGACTGCATAACTCATGACCAGACTTCCTCTGTAGTTATTGTGGTCGCTGCCGCCATCGAGGGCGGACAGGAGCGGAATTGTAATGCGATCAGCGGCTTGCGGTCAAACCGCCCCAGATCGGACGGACGTGTGCGCCGCTCTGCGGGGAGGGCGCCAGCCCGGGCACCTGAACCGCCTCGTCTCACGGCCTGCGACCGGCCCCCGTCACACTGGCGTTCGGCCGATTTGCCCCCAAATGACCGGCTCGGTAGTCTGACCGATTGCCCGTTCCCGCGCCTCTCAAGGGCGCGCGCGTGCCTCCCCCGCCCTCCAACCGGACCTGACGTCGATGGCGATGGACACCATCCGCATTCGCGGTGCCCGTACCCACAATCTCAAGAACATCGATCTCGACCTGCCGCGCGACCAGCTGATCGTCATCACCGGCCTGTCGGGCTCGGGCAAGTCGTCGCTGGCCTTCGACACGATCTACGCCGAAGGCCAGCGCCGCTACGTCGAGTCGCTGTCGTCCTACGCGCGGCAGTTCCTCAGCGTGATGGAGAAGCCCGATCTCGACCACATCGAGGGCCTGAGCCCGGCGATCTCGATCGAGCAGAAGTCGACCTCGCACAACCCGCGCTCGACCGTCGGCACGATCACCGAGATCTACGACTACCTGCGCCTGCTCTATGCACGCGTCGGCAGCCCGCGCTGCCCCGACCACGGCTACCCGCTCGAGGCGCAGACCGTCAGCCAGATGGTCGACCAGGTGCTCGCACTCGATCCCGAACAGCGCTGGATGCTGCTGGCGCCGGTCGTGCGCGACCGCAAGGGCGAGCATGCGCAGGTCTTCGAGCAACTGCGCGCCCAGGGCTATGTGCGCGTGCGCGTGGACGGCGAACTGTACGAGATCGACGCGCTGCCGACGCTGGCGCTGCGCCAGAAGCACACCATCGAAGCGGTCATCGACCGCTTCAAGGTGCGCGAGGACATGAAGCAGCGGCTGGCCGAGTCCTTCGAGACCGCGCTCAAGCTCGGCGAGGGCATGGCTTCGGTGCAGGCGATCGACGATGCGTCGATTCCGCCGCAGCTGTTCTCGTCCAAGTACAGCTGCCCGGTCTGCGACTACGCGCTGCCCGAGCTCGAGCCGCGGCTGTTCTCGTTCAACGCGCCGATGGGCGCCTGCCAGACCTGCGACGGCCTGGGCATGAGCGAATTCTTCGATCCCGACCGCGTCGTCGTGCATCCCGAGCTGTCGCTGGCGGCCGGTGCGGTGCGCGGTTGGGACCGCCGCAACGCCTACTACTTCCAGTTGATCCAGTCGCTGGCCCGGCACTACAAGTTCGACGTCGACGCGCCGTGGCAGGACCTGCCGCAGGCCTCGCGCGATGCGGTGCTGCTGGGCAGCGGCGAGGAGACGATCACCTTCACCTACATCACCGACTCGGGCGCGCGCACCCAGCGCAAGCACCGGTTCGAAGGGATCGTGCCGAACCTGGAGCGGCGCTATCGCGAGACCGAGTCGGCCGCGGTGCGCGAGGAGCTCGCCAAGTTCATCAGCGAACGCCCGTGCCCGGACTGCGGCGGCGCGCGGCTCAACCGCTCGGCGCGCAACGTGTTCGTCGCCGACCGGCCGCTGCAGTCGCTGGTCGTGCTGCCGATCGACGAGGCACTGGCGTTCTTCGAAGGCCTGGAGCTGCCGGGCTGGCGCGGCGAGATCGCCGCCAAGATCGTCAAGGAGATCGGCGAGCGGCTGAGCTTCCTGGTCGACGTCGGCCTGGACTATCTGACCCTCGAGCGCAAGGCCGACACGCTGTCGGGCGGCGAGGCGCAGCGCATCCGGCTGGCCTCGCAGATCGGCGCCGGCCTGGTCGGCGTGATGTACGTGCTCGACGAGCCGTCGATCGGCCTGCACCAGCGCGACAACGAGCGCCTGCTCGGCACGCTGACCCGCCTGCGCGACCTGGGCAACACGGTGATCGTCGTCGAGCACGACGAGGACGCGATCCGCCTGGCCGACCACATCGTCGACATCGGCCCGGGCGCCGGCGTGCACGGCGGCGAGGTTGTCGCCCAGGGCAGCTACGACGACGTGCTCAAGGCCCCGCGCTCGCTGACCGGCCAGTACCTGTCGGGCAAGCGGCGGATCGAGATCCCGGCCAAGCGCCACATGCCCAATCCAAAGATGCGGCTGCGGCTGCTGGGCGCGTCGGGCAACAACCTCAAGAACGTCGACCTGACGATCCACTCGGGGCTGTTCACCGCGATCACCGGCGTCTCGGGCTCGGGCAAGTCGACGCTGATCAACGACACCCTGCACTCGCTGGCCGCCAACGAGATCAACGGCGCCTCGCACAAGGCCGCGCCCTACCGCGAGATCGAGGGCCTGGATCTGTTCGACAAGGTCGTCGACATCGACCAGTCGCCGATCGGACGCACGCCGCGGTCCAACCCGGCCACCTACACCGGCCTGTTCACGCCGCTGCGCGAGTTGTTTGCGCAGGTGCCCGAGGCGCGCGCGCGCGGTTATTCGCCAGGCCGCTTCAGCTTCAACGTGCGCGGCGGTCGCTGCGAGGCCTGCCAGGGCGACGGCCTGCTGAAGGTCGAGATGCACTTCCTGCCCGACGTCTACGTGCCTTGCGACGTGTGCCAGGGCAAGCGCTATAACCGCGAGACGCTGGAGATCCTCTACAAGGGCCACAGCATCCACGAGGTGCTGGAGATGACGGTCGAGGACGCGCTGACGCTGTTCGAGCACCTGCCGCCGATCGCGCGCAAGCTCGAAACGCTGGTCGATGTCGGCCTGAGCTACGTCAAGCTCGGGCAGAGCGCGACCACGCTGTCGGGCGGCGAGGCGCAGCGCGTCAAGCTGTCGAAGGAGCTCTCGCGCCGCGACACCGGGCGCACGCTCTACATCCTCGACGAGCCCACGACCGGCCTGCACTTCCACGACATCGAGCACCTGCTCAGCGTGCTGCACAAACTGCGCGACGACGGCAACACGGTCGTGGTGATCGAGCACAACCTCGACGTCATCAAGACCGCCGACTGGGTCATCGACCTGGGCCCGGAGGGCGGCCACCGCGGCGGGCAGATCATCGCCGAAGGCACGCCCGAGCAGGTCGCCGCGATGCCCCAGTCGCACACCGGCCAGTTCCTCGCGCGCCTGCTGCAGACCGTGCCGGCCGAGGCTGCCGAGCCGCGGGCGGCGCGCAAGCTGGCCCGCAAGTCGACCGCGCACCTGCCCAAGCCGCTGCCGCGCAAGGGCGCCTCGACCAAGGCCGCCGAGGCCGAGGCCGCCGCTCGCGCGGAACTGCGCAAGACCGACACCAAGCCCAAGTCGAAGCCCGCGGCCAAGCGGGCCGGCAAGACGAGCAAGGCGAAGGGAGCCAAGGCATGAACGATGCGAAGGTGCTGATCCGTGTGCCGATCGAGTTGCGCTGGCGCGACCTCGACGCGTTCGACCACGTCAACAACGCAACCTTCATGACCTATCTGGAGGAAGCGCGCATCCGCTGGTTCGACTCGATCGGCGAAGCATGGGTCACCGACGCCACTGCGCCGCTGCTGGCGGCGGTGCAGATGAACTACCGGCTGCCGATCCCCTACCCTTCGCGCATCGTCGTCGAGTTGTCGGCGCAGCGCGTGGGCACGACCAGCGTCACCGTCGGCCACCGCATCGTGTCCGAGGACGGCGCCACCCTGCATGCCGACGGCCACGTCGTCGTGGTCTGGATCGACCGCGCGACCGGGCGGCCGACGGCGCTGCCCGAGTCGGTGCGGGCCAAGGCGCTGGCCTGACACCACTGATGCGGCCCCGGATCGGGGCCGCCGCAGTGCTGTGCCCGACGCCGGAGACACAAGCGGCGTAACGTGCCGCATGCGCTTGCTCGAGCGATCGGCCGCGCCGACGGCATCGTCTACCATCGCCGCTCCTGTTCTGCCGGAAGGTCCGCGATGCCGTACCCGATCGAGATCCTCACCCATGGCCCGATCCGCGAACTGCGGCTCGCACGCGCGCCGGTCAATGCGCTCGACCCCACGTTGTGCCGGGCGCTGCGCGAGGCCGTGGAGGCAGCAGCCGACGACGACAGCGTCGCCGGCTTGGTGCTGTCGGGTCAGCCGCGGTTCTTCTCCGCCGGGCTCGACGTGCCGTATCTGCTGACGCTCGATGCGTCCGCGCTGCGCGCGGCCTGGGACGGCTTCTTCGATGCCGTGCGCGCGGTCGCGGTCTCGCCCGTACCGGTCGCGGCCGCGATCACCGGCCACGCACCGGCCGGCGGCTGCGTGCTGGCGCTGGCCTGCGACTACCGGGTGATGACGCGCGGCGCGTTCGGGATCGGCCTCAACGAGACCCAGGTCGGGCTGGTCGCGCCGATCGGGATCCAGCAGCTGATGCGGCGCACCGTGGGCCAGCGCCAGGCCGAGCGCCTGCTGGTGGGCGGCCTGCAAGTCGATCCGGAGGAAGCACTGCGGCTCGGGCTGGTCGACGCCCTGGCCGAGCCCGAAGAGACGGTAGCGGCCGCCTGTGGCTGGCTGCGGTCGCTGCTGGCATTGCCGCAGGCACCGATGCGCGAGACGCGCCGGATCGCACGCGCCGATCTCGTCGAGGCGTTGCAGCCCGACCGGCTCGATCTCGACCACCAACTCGCGGCCTGGCAGGCGCCCGACACCCAGGCCGGCCTGCGCGCCCTGGTGGCGCGGCTGGGGCGCTGACGCGTCGCCCAACACACTGCACGATTTACGGCCCGGTCGCCACCGCACGCGCGGGATCGTCGATCCAGCCGCTCCACGAACCGCTGTACAGCCGCGGGCCATCGAGCCCGGCATGCGCCATTGCCAACAGGTGATGGCAAGCGGTCACGCCCGAGCCGCACATCGCGACCAGTGCCGAGGGCGGATGGCCGTCGAGCAGCGCGCCGAACTCGCGCGCCAGCGCATCGGCGGGCTTGAAC
The DNA here is from genome assembly GCF_039674545.1 of Luteimonas sp. TWI382. Lineage (NCBI taxonomy): Bacteria > Pseudomonadati > Pseudomonadota > Gammaproteobacteria > Lysobacterales > Lysobacteraceae > Luteimonas > Luteimonas sp. TWI382. Next base: position 3,491 of record NZ_JBDJNS010000005.1, on the reverse strand, counting down.
CGGCCGTCGGCCAGATTGTCGGCATACGGCCGATTGATCGCGCCGGGCACGTGACCGGCACGCGGATCGATCGGTTCGACCTCACCACGGAACCGGGGCGCGGCACGGGCGTCGACGAGCAAGCCGCCCGCGGCGACATGGCGCTGGACGTCGTCGGCTGCGTGCAGCAGCGCGCCGGCATCGAAGGTGCCGGCAACCTCGCGCGACACGCGCACCGGCGCCTGTGCCTCGACGGGCAACCCCAGCGCGGTCCAACGCGCCCAACCGCCGTCCAGCACCGCGACCCGGGAATGGCCGAAGCTGCGCAGCAGCCACCACAACCGCGCGGCGAATGCGCCGTCGCCGTCGTCATAGGCCACCACCTGGGTGGCCGCATCAATGCCCCAGCGCCCCAGGGTCTGCGCGAACGCAGCCGCCGTCGGCCAGGGATGTCGGCCTCGGCCGGGACCGTGCGGCCCCGACAGGTCGCGATCGAGATGCGCGTACACCGCACCGGGCACATGCGCCGCGCGCCAGGCGCGTTCCCCGGCATCCAGGGCGCCGGCCGAGGCCGCGAGCGAGAACCGACAGTCGACCACGCACAGACGGTCGCGACCGAGCGCGGCGGCCAGCGCCTCGGCGGAGACCAGCGTGCGCCAGTCCGTGCTCATGCGCGCTCCAGATGACGCCGCAAATTCAGCAGGATCGACGCGGTCACGCCCCAGATGCGGTGGGTCGGCGCGTCGGGCACGGTTTCGTACTCGAGCACGTGGCGCGTGCGTCCGGCGAACGCGATGTCGACCTGGCGCAGCGTCGCCGGCGACATCAGGAAATCCAGCGGCACCTCGAACACCTCGGCGACCTCGCCCGGATCGGGCACGGGCGCAAAACCGGGATCGAGCATCGCCACCACCGGCACCACACGGTAGCCGGTCACGGTCGCCAGCGGATCGAGAAAGCCCAGCGGTGCGGCCTGAGCGGGCACCAGTCCGATTTCCTCGTTCGCCTCGCGCAGTGCAGCTTGCAGCGGGCCGTGATCCTCGGGCTCGAGCCGGCCACCGGGAAAGCTGACCTGGCCGGCGTGATGGCGCAGCGTGTCGGTCCGCCGCGTCAGCAGGGCCTGCAGGCCGCGCTCGCGCTCCACCAGACCGACCAGCACCGCGGCCTCGCGCAAGGTCGCGTCCGGCGCGAGCAGGCCGTCGAGTTCGTCGACATTCCAGCCGCGTGCGGTCGGCGCCCCGTCGAGCGGGTGCAATACCCGGCGCAGGCGTGCCGCGAGGACGGGCGGGGTCATGCGCGTGCGGCCTGGCGGGCGCGCAAGACCACCTCCATCAGATGCCGGCGCTGGGCATCGCTCATCTGCAGCCAGCGCCCGATCTCCTCGGTGCTGCGCAGGCAGCCGTCGCAGCGGCCCTGGTCGTCGAGCGTGCACACGCCGGTGCACGGCGTGGGCACGGCGCGGAAGGAAGCATCCATCCCGCCATTCTAGCGGCGCGGCGCACGTGCGGCGTGCGCCAGGTAGCGCGTGGCCCGGACACGACGACGCCGACGTACGGGGCACGTCGGCGTCGTCGGACACACTTGCAAAACCGTGATCAGCGAACGCTGAGCAGCTTCACCATCACGCCGACCGGCTGCTTGGCGATCTCCTGCGCGTTCTGCCCGGTGACGAACTTGCCCGGCGGCAGCACGATCTCGTAGACCGCGTTGAGCGGCATCAGCGGCAGCACTTCGCGCAGACCGGTGATCTGGGCCTCCGACACGCGGAAGGGCGCGGTCTTGTCCTCGGCGCTGACGCCGATACCGACCGGCACGATCAGCGCCTGATAGGCGATCTCGACCTGGCTCGACGCGGTGGGCTTGGCACCCGAACCGGCTTCGACGACGCGGTACATCACGCCGCTGGGCAGCGACACGACGCCTTCGCGCGCCTTGTACTCGGCCAGGAACGCCGAGGCCTTGCCCTCGTTCTCGGTCAGCGCCGCGCGACGCTCGGCGACGATCTTCTGCTGCATGCGCTGCTGGAAGCCGTTGTAGGCCGCGCCCATCTGCTCGGGGGTGTAGGTCGGCTCGCGCTTGCCGTGACCGTCCTGCAGGCCCTTGATGATCGTGTTGACGTCGACCGACTCACCGGTCTCGGCCAGGCGATTGCCCAGATCGAACCCCAGCGCATAGCTCAGCGTGGTCCTGTCGGTCGCCGATGCCGCGGGAGCTGCGGCCTGCTGCTGTGCGAACGCGGAACCGCTGAACGTGATGGCCGCCACGGCGGCCGCAATAAAACGCAACTTCATTCCCTGGTTCTCCGCTAGGTCAGATTTCGATATCGCCTGTACGAGAAAGGGCGGTCGAACCGCCCCTCTTGACGCGTTAGGATAGCGGTCGCAGGGCTTAACCGCCACTGACGACCTCCCTATCCGACCGCGCGCGGTCCGGCGAGTTCCAGGCGCCGCGTCCCGCGCCAGGAGCCCGTATGGCCGACTTCCCGCTGCTGATAGACGATCGCGACGGCATCCGCGTGGTCGCCGTCCACCGCCCGGAAAAACTGAATGCGCTGAACTCGGCGACGCTCGATGCGCTGTTCGAGGCCTTCGAGGCTGCGGCCCAGGCGCCCGACGTGCGTGTGGTCGTGCTGACCGGCGCCGGCCCCAAAGCCTTCGTCGCGGGCGCGGACATCGCCGAGATGGCCGACCTGCGCCCGGTCGAGGGGCGCGATTTCGCGTTGCGCGGCCAGCGCACGATGCGCCGCATCGAGACCATGCCCAAGCCGGTGATCGCGATGGTCAACGGCTTCGCGCTCGGCGGTGGGCTGGAACTGGCGATGGCCTGCCACCTGCGTATCGCTGCCGATACCGCCAAACTCGGCCAGCCGGAAATCAATCTCGGCCTGATTCCGGGCTTCGGCGGCAGCCAGCGCCTGCTGCGCCTGGCCGGCCGCGCGGCGACCCTCGAACTGTGCCTGACCGGCACACCGATCGACGCGACGCGCGCGCAGGCGCTGGGCATCGTCAACCGCGTGGTGCCGGCCGATGCGCTGGAGGCCGAGACGATGGCGCTGGCCACGCAACTGGCGCAGGCCGCGCCGCTGGCGCTGCGCGGCATCCTCGACTGCGTCCACATCGGCGGCGAGACCGCGCTCGATGAGGGCCTGGCCTACGAGGCCGCGCAGTTTGGCCTGGCGTTCTCGACGCAGGACATGCGCGAGGGGACGCGCGCATTCCTCGAGCGACGCAAGCCCACGTTCGGAAACCGTTGATGCCCGGCCAGCCCATCGCCAGCCCAGCTTCGATGCACCACCTGGTCGCTCTGCTGCGCCGCGACGATCTCGACGGTGCGATCGAGGCCGGCCTGATGGCCGCCTGGCCGGACGCGGCGACCGCCTCGCTCGACGACGACGCGCGCACGCGGCTGCTCGACGCGCGCGCCCGGCTGCAGGCAGCCTGGGACGCGCGCGCACGGTACCGCCGCCGCGACGCCCGGCTCGCACAACGCGCGGCCGCCCGCGAGGCCGCACG
>NZ_JBDJNS010000004.1:0-206724 GCF_039674545.1 Luteimonas sp. TWI382 | reverse complement strand
CGGCGTGCTCAAGCGCGAACGGATCTACCGCACAACGTACCCGACACTCGATGCAGCAAGGGCCGATGTGTTCGAATACATCGAGCGGCGCCACAACCCAAGGATGCGGCGAAGGACTGTCAGGCAGGATTCGAAGTTTTCCTAAGCGGGTGCCTGGCCGCGCGACCTCGCAGGGTTTGCTTCCTGAAGCCGGGCGTGGCAATGGCCCTGCGCCGAGAGTAGGATTGAATCCTATTCGATAGTTCAGGTGGTCGCCATGCGTTCGACCCAGCAGTTCAGCATCACGCTCCCCAATGAGATGGCCGACTTGGTCAAGGCCAAGGTCGCTGCCGGCGAGTACGCGACGGAGAGCGAGGTGATCCGGGATGGCTTGCGCACGCTGTTGGCCCGCGATCGGGCAATGGAGGCGTGGTTGCGCGAGCAGGTGGTGCCGGTGGCCCAAGCCTTGAAGGACGCCCCGGGACGCGCGTTGTCAGTTGGCCAGGCCCGTGAGCACCTAACAGAGAAGCGCCGGCGCCGCGCATGAGCTACCGGGTCGAGTTCGCCCCGGAGGCGGTGGCCCAACTCGCTGCGATCGAGGAGTACATCATCAATGCCGGGGCACCTGCTTCGGCCGTCCGCTACGTCGACGCCATCGTCGCCTACTGCGAGAGCTTGGAGACGTTTCCGGAGCGGGGAACAAAGCGAGACGACCTGTTTCCGGGCCTTCGGATCACGAGTTACCGTGGCGCAGCTGTGATTGCGTTCCTTGTAGATGCCGAACGGGAAGTGGTCTCGATCCTCGGCGTGTTCTACGGCGGTCAGGACTATGAGGGGATGTGGTCGCTCGACGGCTAACGGCGGCAGTGTCATAGCAGCCCTGCGACCCAATGACACGGCCTGAGCGTCACCCGATAATCCGCGCTTCGCTGCCGACAGGCGGCTGAAGGACAATGCGCATGCACGCAGTGACCACCATGGAAGTGTTCCTGATCGCGATGGCGATCATCTTCTGTGCGCCGTTCCTGATCTGGCGCCTGGGGCGCACGGACTACTTCGCGCCGCTGGTCGTGGTGCAGATCCTCACCGGCATCGTGCTCGGGCCCGGCATCCTCGGGGCAGTATTCCCCGGCTACTACACCTTCGTGTTCCGGCCGGAGGTGGTGCAGATCCTCAACGGGCTGGGCGCCTGGGCGGTCATGCTGTTCGTGCTGATCGCGGGGATCGAGCTCGATCTGAGCAAGGCGTGGCTCAACCGCCGCGAGAGCGGCATCACCGCGGGCCTGGCGCTGGGCGTGCCGCTGGTGTTCGGCGCGCTGGCGGCCTTCGGGCTGCTGCGTTTTCCGGGCTGGATTGGCGCTGAGGGCGCGGACTGGCAGTTCGTCGTCGGCGTGGGCATGGCCTGCGCGGTGACGGCGTTGCCGATCCTGATCCTGCTGATGGAGAAGCTCGCCATCCTGCGCCAGCCGGTCGGGCAACGCATCCTGCGCTACGCCAGCCTCGACGACATCGCCATCTGGGGCGTGCTGGCCCTGGTGCTGCTCGACTGGGAGCGCATCGGGCGCCAGGTCGGCTTCCTGCTGGCGTTCGCGGTCGCCTGCGTGGTGTTCCGGCGCCTGATGCGGGCGATTCCCGAACGCGACCGCTGGTACGTGATGCTGATCTGGCTGGCCGTGTGCGCGTTCGGCGCCGACTGGTCGGGCCTGCACTACATGGTCGGCGCGTTCCTGGCGGGCGTGGTGATCGATGCGGACTGGTTCGATCAGCAGGACATGGATCGGCTGCGGCACAACGTGCTGCTGGTGATGATGCCCGTGTTCTTTCTCAGCACCGGCCTGCGCACCGAATGGAGCGTCGGCGGCGCCACGGTCTTCGTCGCCGCGTTGGTCCTGCTGGTGGCCTCGGTGGCGGGCAAGCTCGCTGGCGTGCATCTGGCCGGCCGCTTGCTCAAGTGGGCGCCCGGCGAAGCCTCGTTGATCGGCTGGCTGCTGCAGACCAAGGCGCTGATCATGATCATCTTCGCCAACATCCTGCTCGACAAGGCCATCATCTCGAGTGCGACGTTCACCGCGCTGCTGCTGATGGCGGTGATGAGCACGATGCTCACGATCCCGATGGCCACGCCGCGCCTGCGCGCGCTGGAGATGGGCAGGTAGGTGCCGAGGACCTCAGGCCGGCAGCCCGCCGGCCGCTGAACGCCGCCCCGCCGGGGTCTGGATTGCCGCGCAGGTGGGCGCATGATCGGTGACCGATACCGCGCGAGATCGAAGGAGGTTACGTATGCGCCGCCATTCCGCCCCATTCGCTGCCGCGCTGGTCGCCGCGCTGACGCTCGGTGCCTGCGCCAGCCCAGGGCTCCGCGACACCGAGAAGTACGCGCTCTACGACGCGCATGCCGGCGCGCCGGTCGACCATTTCCGCTACCTGGGCCAGATCAACGGTTGGACGCCGCTGGGCGACAGCGCGCTCGCGGTCTGGACGCGTCCGGGCGAGGCCTTTCTGCTCGACCTGTCGGGGCCGTGCCAGGATCTGGACTACACGCCGGCGATCGGGTTGACCAGCACCATGAGCCGGGTCGATGCGCGGTTCGACAAGGTGCTGGTGTACAGCCGCAGTGCGATCAGCATGCCCTGTCACATTCGGCAGATCCGGCCGCTCGACGTCAAGGCGGTGCGTGCGGCCGAAAAGCACAACCGCGAGGGCGGGCCCTCGCTCGACCGGCCGTCCGATACGTCGACGCCGGCCGCTCAGCCTTCCGATTCGGGCACGTAGCCCATCGGGCGGTCGGTCTGCCGCTCGAACAGATACTTGCGCATCTCGCCTTCGAGGAAGGCGCGGTGCTTGGGGTCGAGCGGCGAGAGCCGGTTCTCGTTGATCAGCATGGTCTGGTGCGCCAGCCAGCGCGCCCAGGCCGGCTTGCCGATGCTGGCGAAGACCTGCTTGCCCAGTTCGCCAGGCCAGGGGATGAAATCCAGGCCCTCGGTCTCGGTCTGGTCGTGGACGCAGTGGACGCGTCGGCTCATGTCAGTCCTCCAGCGCAACGCGCGGCGACAGCAGCAGCGTGCGGATCGGTGCGGGAATGCCGAGCGTCGCGAGTTCGTCGCGGGCCACCCAGCGCAGGTCGTCATTGTCGCGCACGGCGCGGCGCGGGGCGAGGCCGGCCCAGTGCAGCGGATGCAGTTGCAACCGGTAATGGGTGAAGCCGTGCTGCACGGTCTGCAGCCTGCGCGGCGCGTCGCGGTCGCCGGCGTCGATCACGTCCGGCGCATGCGCATCCAGCCAGGCCAGCGCGGCGTCGGCATCCTCGCCCTGCGGCAACGACCACAGCGCGGCCCACACCCCGGTCGGCGGCCGGCGGTGCAGCAGCACGCGGCCATCGCGGTCCTCGAGCAGCAGCACGGTCGCTTCGCGCTCAGGCAGTGTCTTGGTCGGCTTGGGTGTGGGCAGTTCCTCGACCCGGCCCTGGGCGAACGCCACGCAGTCGTCGTTGACCGGGCACAGCAGACAGGCCGGCGAATGGCGCGTGCACAGGGTGGCGCCGAAATCCATCTGCGCCTGGGTGTAATCGGCCATTCGCGCCTGCGGCAGCAGTGTGTCGGCGATCGCCCACAGCGTCTTCTCGACCTTGGGCAGGCCGGGCCAGCCGGAAACGCCATGGTGACGCGCGAGCACGCGCTTGACGTTGCCGTCGAGAATCGCGAAGCGGTCGCCCCAGGCCTGCGACAGGATTGCCGCCGCAGTGCTGCGGCCGATGCCGGGCAGTGCGAGCAGCGCGTCGAAGTCGCGCGGCAGCTCGCCGTCGTGCCGTTCGACGCAGGTCTGGGCGGCGGCCTGCAGGTTGCGCGCGCGGGCGTAGTAGCCCAGCCCCGACCACAGCGCGAGGACATCGTCGCGCGGGGCGGCGGCCAGCGCGCGCACGTCGGGCAGTGCGGCGACGAACCGTTCGAAGTACGGAATCACCACCCGCACCTGGGTCTGCTGCAGCATGATCTCCGACAGCCACACCCGGTACGGCGTGCGCGGATGCTGCCAGGGCAGGTCGTGGCGGCCGTGGACGTCGAACCAGGCCAGCAGGCGGGCAGCGTAGGACGTCGTCATCGCGCGTCGCCGTCATCGACGTCGATTTCGACGCCCTCGAGCGTCGCACCGGGCACCTCGAGGCGATCGATCCGCAGTTGCCCGCGCAGCGGCGGCAGCGGCGTGCCGCTGTCGAGCGCATCGAGCCAGCGCAGCACCTCGGGCACCCTTGCGCTGCCGTCGAAACGCGCGCCGGCATGGGCCACGCGCAGCGACAGCGGCGCGCCCAGCGTCGCAGGTCCGGTATAGCGGATCGAGAACGGCAGCGGGCCGTCGGCCTGCGACAACGGGGCCGGCAACGCGGGCCAGCCCGCCGGCCAATGCGCGATGCGGCCGTCGAGTGCGATCTCCAGCACGTCGTCGTGTGCGATGCGGCCACCGGCGGAGAAAGTCGGAACGACGCCGTCGGCGCGGGTCGCCAGCCCGATCGGCGCCAGGATCAGGCGTCCGTCCGCCAACGCCATCCGACCTTGCAGGCCGAACGCGAACGGCAGGTCGGTGCCTTCGGCACGCCAGCGCGCGTCCATCGCCACGCGCAGCGGCGCCAGCGTCAGGCCGGGCGCATCGGGCTCGACGCGTTTTGCGTCGAGCGCGAGCCGGGTGTCGAGCCGCCCGTCGCCGCCGTCGACCGACAGCGTGCCGCGCGCCTCGATGCGGGAGAAGTCGAGCGGACGGTCGGTGCGCAGCCACAGGCGGAACGGGATACGCAACGCATCGACGATCGCGGTGCCCGCAACCTGACCGGCCAATGCGCGCTCGGCGTGCAGCGACGGGACATCGAGGGCCAGCCCCTCGATACGCCAGCCCTCGGCGTCGAGCCTGCCGTCGCGCACGTGCAGGCCGTCGGTGAACGGGGGCAGGGCACCGTCGCCCGGCGGCCGCGTGTCGAGCCAGTGCAGCAGCATCGGCAGTTGCAGCTGTGGCCCGTCGAGTTCGACGCGTGCGATCTCCAGATCGGCGCCGCGGCTGCGGATGGTCTTCCACGGCAGCGCCAGCAGCACGCGTCGGGCCTGCAGCATCGGCGCCTGGGTGCCGGGGACGCGCACGGTCACGTCGTGGACCACCAGTTGCGGGGTGCCGCGCAGGCGGTAATCGACGGCGCCGTCGAAACGGATCGACAGGCCCAGCGCGGGCTCCAGCCGTGCGAGCGCCAGACGCAATGCGCGCTCGGGCGGCAGCAGCAGCCAGATCGCGGCAATGCCCGCCGCGAGCAGAACCGCGATGCCCATCAGCCATTTCAGCCCGCGCCGACGGCGGCGCGGCGGCACCGGCGCGGCCGGCGCCTGCCCCGAGGCGCTCACGTCCCGAGCGTCTCCGGCAGCATCGCGTCGACGAAGGCCTGGGCATCGAACACGCGCAGGTCCTCGGGGCGTTCGCCGATGCCGGCGAAGCGGATCGGGATGCCGAACTCGCGTGCCAGCGCGAACAGCACGCCGCCCTTGGCGGTACCGTCGAGCTTGGTCACGACTAGGCCGGTGACCTGGACCGCGGCATTGAACTGCCGCAACTGCGACAGCGCGTTCTGGCCGGTGGTGCCGTCGATGACCATCAGCACCTCATGCGGCGCGGCGGCATCGATCTTGCCGAGCACGCGGCGGATCTTGCCCAGCTCGCCCATCAGGCCTTGTTGGGTGTGCAGGCGGCCGGCGGTGTCGGCGATGAGGACATCGATGCCGCGCGACTTGGCGGCCTGCAGCGCATCGAACGCGACCGCGGCCGGGTCGGCGTCCTGGCCCTGGGCGACCACGGCGACGTTGTTGCGCTCGCCCCAGGCCTTGAGCTGGGCGACCGCGGCGGCGCGGAAGGTGTCGCCAGCGGCCAGCATCAGGCCGTGGCCCTCGTCCTTGAAACGCTTGGCGAGCTTGCCGATGGTCGTGGTCTTGCCCACGCCGTTGACGCCGACGGTAAGGATCACGAACGGCTTGGCGGCCCGGTCGATCGTCAGCGGCGTGGCGACCGGGGTCAGCATTGCGACCAGATCGGCGCGCAGCGCCTGCAGCAGCGCATTGGCGTCGGCGAACGCGCGCGCCTTCATGCGCTTGCGCAGGGATTCGACCAGCTCGGTGCTCGCCGCCACGCCGACATCGGCGGTCAGCAGCGCGGTCTCGATCTCGTCGAGCAGGTCGTCGTCGAGCTTGGGGTTGCGCGAGAACAGGCCGCCGAAACTGCGGGCGAAGGTGCTGCCGCTCAGCCGCTCGCGCCAGCCCGACTTGCCGGCCGCGGCGGCGGGCTTGGTCGCGAACACGACCTCGGCCATCGCCGCGGCCGGGTCGTAGATCGCAGGGCGCGGCGGCGGCGGTGGCGGCGTCACCGGCTCGGAAGTCGGCGCGAGCGCATCGGCGGCAGCGGGCGAGGCGGTCGGCGCGATCGGCGTCGCGGCCGGCGTCGAGGTCGCGGCAATCGAGGTGTCAGGTGCAGGCGTCGGTGCGGCAGGCGTGGCCGGGATGGGCGCCGACGGAGCCGCAGGCACTGCCACGGGCGCTGCCGCCGGCGCGGGCGCGACATCCGTGGAGGGCGTCGGGGCTTCAACCGGTGGCGTGGCCGTCGGCGCGCCGAACGCAGCGGCGATCTCCTCGTCGGTGAGGCGGCGCCGGCCGCCCTCGGATTGGGGTTTGTCGCGCTTGAACCAGCTGACCATGCGGCCGTCGGAGCCTGGATGGGGGAGAATGGCGCGCATGGTATCACCCGCATTTTCCACGCCCCGTGCAGCGGGGCGCCGATGAAACCGTCCTCCGGCAGGGTCCGCATCGTCGGCGGTCGCTGGCGCGGCACGCGGCTGGACGTGCCCGACGCGCCCGGTCTGCGTCCGACCGGCGACCGCGTGCGCGAGACCCTGTTCAACTGGCTGCAGCCGGCATTGCCGGGCGCGCGCGTGGTCGATGCGTTCGCCGGCACCGGTGCGCTCGGGCTGGAGGCGGTCTCGCGCGGGGCGCGCTCGGCGCTGTTGATCGAGCGCGACCCGGCCTTGGCCACCGCGTTGTCGGCGATCGCCGCCCGGTTGCCCGGCGGCGACGCGGTCGAGGTCCGTCGGGGCGACGCGTTGCCGCTGCTTGCGGCGCTGCCGGTGGCCGGATTCGATATCGCCTTCGTCGATCCGCCGTTCGCCGCCGACCTGTGGGCGCCGGCGCTGGCTGCGCTCGATGCCGCGCTCGCGCCTCAGGCCTGGCTGTATGTCGAGTCGCCGGTGGCACGGCCGGCGCAGCCGCCCGCCGGCTGGCGCCTGCATCGGGAACTGGCGACCCGCGAGGCGCATTGCGCGCTCTGGCGCCGCGACGGCTGAACCGCGCTCGGCGCTGCTACACTTTGCGCCCGCGCCACGCCGCACCCCTGCCTCCCGACAGCGAACGTCAGCCATGAGTGCGAGTCGCAAACGCATCGCGGTGTATCCGGGCACCTTCGACCCGATCACCAACGGCCATGTCGACCTGGTCGACCGGGCGGCGCCGTTGTTCGAACGCCTGATCGTGGGCGTGGCCGAAAGCCCGGCCAAGCGCCCGGCGATGTCGCTCGACGAGCGCGTGTCGCTGGCGCGCGAGGCGCTGGCCCACCACGACAATATCGAAGTGCTCGGCTTCGACTCGCTGCTTGCGCATTTCGTCGCGCAGGTCGAGGCTGGCGTGCTGCTGCGCGGCCTGCGCGCGGTGTCGGACTTCGAGTACGAGTTCCAGCTGGCGAGCATGAACCGGCACCTGATCCCCGAGGTCGAGACGCTGTTCCTTACGCCGGCCGAGCAGTACGGCTTCATCTCCTCCACGCTGGTGCGCGAGATCTCGCGCCTCGGCGGCGACGTGTCGGGGTTCGTGCCCGCCGCGGTCGATCGCGCACTGCGCAACCACTCGCAACGCTGACGTTGCCCATCCAAACGCAAGAGAAACAAGAGGGAATGCCATGAAGTCCATCACCCGCGCGCTGCTGATCGCCTGCCTGGTCCTGCCAGTCATGGCCTGTGGCAAGAAGGAAGAACCCCAGCAGGCGCAGGCCGCGCCGGTCGCGGCCCCGACCACCGAGGACAAGGCGGCGTGGAATGCCTACCTCAACGAGGTCGCCAGCCGCCACATGGAAGGCATCAACAACTCGCCCTACGTCTACCTGGTGCCGCCGCCGCCGGCCAACATGACCGAGGCGCCGCCCGCCGACGCCCAGGCCCCGGCCGACGGCGAGGCCTCGGACCTGTCCACCCCGGTCGACGGCAACTACGAGCGTCTGCTCGACAAGGCCAAGCTGGACGTGGCCCGCGGCATCGTGCGCGGCAACCTGCTGATCTACGCCGGGCTGAACTCGGCGCGCACCGCCGACCTGACCGTCGCCTCGTTCGAGGAAGTCGAGCCGGGCACGATGAAGGGTGTGCGCGTGCTGTTCATCGGCGAGGAAGCCGACAACGCCCGCGTCAAGGCCGCCGTCGAGCCGGCTGGCGTTGAGTACGTGTTCGTCGACACCGCCAAGTAAGCCTCGGGGCGCGGGCCCGGCCGGCGTTCCCGCGCCACACGACGCCGTCGTTGTCTTCCCGGCACGGCGGCGTCGCTGCTTCCGGGCCTGGCGAATACGCCACGCCCGTTGGGCGACCCGGTTCCAGCGATGGAACGCTGCGCGCCGCCGCACTCACTACAATGTGCGGATGTCCCTGAAGATCAATGCGCTCTGCGTCAACTGCGACGTCTGCGAGCCGGCGTGTCCGAACCAGGCGATTTCGCAGGGCGAAGAGATCTACGTGATCGATCCGGCGCGCTGCACCGAGTGCGTCGGACATTTCGACGAGCCGCAGTGCGTGGTCGTGTGCCCGGTGGAGTGCATCGATCCCGACCCCGACCTTCCCGAAACCCAGGCCGAGTTGCTGGCCAAGCTCGCGCGCCTGCAGCAGGAGTCGTCATGAGCCGTTTCCGTGTCCCCGCTGCCGGCCTGCCGGTGCTGCTGCTCTCGCTGCTGCTGTTGGCCGTCGCGCCGTCGTGCGCGCGCGACGTCCGCCCGCAGTCCGCACCGGTCGCGGCGCAGTCGCAGGCGACCCCGCCGGGCAACGCGGTCGCTTCGGCGCATGCGCTGGCCACCGAGGCCGGCCTGCAGGTGATGCGCGAAGGCGGTAACGCGTTCGACGCCGCGATCGCGACCTCGGCCGTGCTGTCGGTCGTCGAGCCGATCTCCTCGGGCCTGGGCGGCGGTGGTTTCTTCCTGCTGCACGATGCCGCCTCCGGGCGCGACGTGTTCATCGACGCGCGCGAGACCGCGCCGGCCAGCGCCCACCCCGATCGCTATCGGACCGCGGATGGCCAGTTCGACCGCGATCGTGCCGAGAACGGCCCCTGGTCGGCCGGCATTCCCGGCCTGCCGGCCGCGTTCGTGCACATCGCCGAGCGCTACGGCCGGCTGCCGTTGGCGCAGTCGCTGGCCCCGGCGATCCGGATCGCCGAGGACGGCTTCCCGGTCTATGCCCGGTTCGCGCGCGGCTACCAGTCGCGGCGCCAGGTCATGGAGCGGTACCCGGGCACGCGCGCGGTATTCCTGGCCGGCGGCCGAGCGCCGCAGGAGGGCGATCTGTTCCGCCAGCCGGAGCTGGCGCAGACGCTGCGGCTGCTCGCCGAGCGCGGGTTCGACGGCTTCTATCGCGGGCCGACCGGCGAGAAGCTGGTCGCCGGCGTGAACGCTGAGGGCGGGCAGTGGACTGCCGAGGACCTCGCCGGCTACCGCGTCGTCGAGCGGGCGCCGATCCGTTTCCGCTACCACGACTGGACGGTCACGACTGCACCGCCGCCATCGTCGGGCGGCATCGCGATGGCGCAGATGCTGCAGATCCTCGAGCCCTACGACCTGCCGGCGCTCGACGATGCCGCGCGTACGCATCTGGTCGTCGAGTCGATGCGCCGCGCGTTCCGCGACCGCACGTTCTACCTGGGCGATCCGGACTTCGTGAAGATTCCCGAGCGCACGCTGCTCAGCCGCGACTACGCCGCCGGGCTGCGTGCGACGATCAACCCGGTCAAGGCCACGCCCAGCGACCTGCTCTCGGGCGATCCCACGCCGCTGGAGGACGAGGAGACCACGCACTTCTCGATCGTCGATGCCGCCGGCAACCGCGCCGCGGTCACCCAGACAGTGAATCTGCTGTTCGGCAGCGGCCTGGTCGCGCCCGGCACCGGGGTGCTGCTCAACAACGAGATGGATGACTTCGCGCTGCAGCCCGGCGTGCCCAACGCGTTCGGGGTCATGGGCTTCGATGCCAATGCGCCGCGGCCGGGCAAGCGTCCGCTGAGCTCGATGACGCCGACCTTCCTCGAATCGCCCGACCGCGTCGCGGTGCTGGGCACGCCCGGCGGCAGCCGGATCATCACGATGGTGCTGCTGGGCGTACTCGGCTACGACGCCGGACTCGACGCCCAGGCCGTCGCGGCGCTGCCGCGCTATCACCACCAGTGGATGCCCGACACAATCTCGGCCGAGTCCGATACATTCTCCGCCGACACCGCGGCGCGGCTGCGCGCGATGGGCCACACCGTCGACCTGCCAGGCGATCGCGCCGCCGGAGGACGGGGTTCGAGCCACGTCTGGGGTAACCTGCAGACCGTGCTGTGGAACCGCGTCAACGGCACGCTGACCGGCGGCAGCGACCCGCGCAATCCGGTGGGCGCGGCGAAGGTCGAGCCGGCGGCGAACGGCGGCAGGGCGCGTACGGACCTCACACGAGCCAAGGAAGCGAACACGATGGAGCACGCACGATGACCCCGCGCATCTCGCTATTGATCGCATCGCTGCATGTCGTGCTGTACGTCGTGCTGTCGGTGCGGGTGGCGCTGCACCGCGGCAGTGCCAAGGTCGGCATCGGCACCGGCGGCGACCCGGTCCTGGCGCGCAAGATCCGCGTGCAGGCCAACTTCGGCGAGTACGTGCCGCTGGCGCTGTTGATGCTGGCGCTGCTCGAACTCGCCGCGTTCGACACCCGGCTGCTGTGGACCCTGGGCTTGGCGCTGTTGCTGGCGCGCGTGCTGCACGCCGTCGGGCTCGGCGGCTCGGCCGGCTATTCGATTGGCCGCTTCGGTGGCGCGATGCTGACCTTCGCGCTGCTGCTGACGATGGCCGGGCTCGGCATCTGGCGCTTCATCGCGGTCGCGACGCTGGCCTGACGAGCACGGCCGCGGGGCCGCGCGGCCTTGACGACGACGGATGGCGGCCGTGATCAGCCGGCCGCTGGGTCGCGTCGCGCATGGATCACCAGGCGCAGGTGACGTTCCTCGTCGATCGTCAGCATCGTGTGCTCGAAGACGGCCGGCGCGCCGTCCACGCACAGCCGGCGCTCCCCGTTGCAGGGTGCGCCGGCATCGTGGTGCGCCCACCAGGCCGCGAACGCCGGCGATGCCCGGCGCAGGGACTCGACCAGGGCCTGGGCGTCGGCATCCTGCGCGCCGCGGGCATGGTCGCGGCGAAAGCTCGAGAGCATGGCGCGCGCCTGGATGTCCCAGTCGACGATGCGCGTGCGCATGCGCTCATCGGTGAACAGCAACCAGAGCAGGTTGCGGCGTTCGGGCGGATGCGTACCGAAGCCGAACAGCGCATCGGCCGGCGCATTGAACGCCAGCACGTCCCAGCGCAGGTTGAGCACATGCGCCGCGTGCGGGGCGAGATCGTCCATCAAGCGCCGGACCAGCGGCGGAACCTGGCAGAACGTGCGCCCGGGTTCGGCCGGCGGCCGCGCGTGCGCGAGCAGGTAGAGGTGGCGACGCTCGGCGGCATCGAGCCGCAGCACCCGTGCCAGGTTGTCGAGGAACGTCGACGAAACACCGATGTCGCGTCCTTGTTCGAGCCACGTGTACCAGCTCAGGCCCACACCCGCGAGCGCGGCAACCTCTTCGCGGCGTAGGCCCGGTGTGCGCCGACGGCCGCCGTTCTGCAGGCCGACATCGGTCGGCGACAGGCGCGCGCGGCAGGTCCGCAGGAAGCTCGACAGTTCGGGGCGGGCGCGTTGCAGGCGACTCATCGATCGGGCATCGGTTGCTTCAAGTAACACCATAAACCGACAAATTGTAACCGGATTCGGGCGGCGCCAGACTCCGGTTCCCTTGTTCGGACCTTCGTCATGCCCGATTGCCGCGCCGCTGCGTCACCGCCCGTTCCCAATGCCGCCGATGTGGCCGTCACGGCCCGCCCGCCCTGGCTGGGCTTGGCCGTGCTGCTGCTCGCAGGCTTTGTGACGATCTTCGATCTGTTCGTGGTCAATGTCGCGATCCCGTCGATGCAGGCCACGCTGGACGCGAGCCTGGCGCAGGTGGGATTGGTGGTCGCCGGGTACGAGCTCGCGTTTGGCGTGTTGCTGATCGCAGGCGGCCGGCTCGGCGACCGCCATGGCCGTCGCCGACTGTTCGTGGTCGGCATGGCGGGATTCGCGCTGGCCTCGGCGTTGTGCGGACTTGCGCCCGATGCCGGCGTCCTGATTGCCGCGCGGGTGCTGCAGGGGCTGGCGGCGGCGTTGCTGTTCCCGCAGGTCTACGCCTCGATCCGCGTGCATTTCCAGGGGGCCGCCGCCCGCCGTGCGTTCGGTCTGCTCGGTATGACCCTGGGTCTGGCCGCGATCGCCGGCCAGGTGTTGGGCGGCTGGCTGGTGCATGCCGACATCGCCGGGCTGGGCTGGCGCACGATCTTCCTGATCAATGTCCCGATCGGCGTGCTGGCGATCGCGATGGCGCGCCTGGTGCCCGAATCGCGCGCGCCCGAGCGCCCGACCCTCGATTGGGGCGGCGTGGCCCTGGTCGGTGCCGGGCTGGGGTTGTTGCTGGTGCCGTTGCTCGAAGGGCCCGCGCACGGTTGGCCGGCCTGGATGCGGATCGCGCTGGTGGCCGGTGCTGTCCTGCTGGCCGTGTTCGCGCGACAGCAGGTCCGGCGCCGTCTGCGCGGTCAGGACCCGTTGGTGGACATGCGTTTGCTGTGCGATCGGCAGTTCGCCATCGGCGGTGTCCTGGTGCTGCTGGTCTACTCGACCTCGAGTTCGTTCTTCCTGTGCTTTGCGTTGCTCGTGCAGTCGGGCTTCGGACTCGACCCGTTGGCGGCCGGGCTGTTGTTCGCGCCGTGCAGCGTCGGCTTCGTGTTGGCGTCGCTGTCGGCGCCGCGGCTGGTGGCCCGCTTCGGCCCGGGGGCGCTCGCGGTCGCGGCGGTGGTCTATGCCGTCTCGCTCGCCTGGCTCGTCGGCCAGGTGTACAGCGCCGGCGGGGCGCTGTCGCCTGCGCACCTAGTGCCGACGCTGGTCGTCGTCGGCGCTGCGCAGGGGCTGATCATGACGCCGCTGCTCAATCTCGTACTCGGCACCGTCGATGCGGCGCGCGCGGGCATGGCCTCGGGCGTGGTCTCGACGTTGCAGCAGGTCGGCGCGGCGTTCGGCGTGGCGATCGTCGGCATGGTGTTCGGCGCGGCGCTGTCGGGCGCCGTCGGCGACGACCTGCGTGCGCATTACGCCAATGCCTTCGTCGCCGGCATGGCCTGCAACGTCGCGGCGGCGTGTGTCGCGGCGCTGCTGCTGCGCCTTCTGGCGCGCAGCAGCGGGCAGGGCGGCGGGACGCTGCCATCGAGGGCTTGATGGGCGATGTCGCGGCGCTGCCGTCGCGACGGTCGGTCGCGCGGCAGGTCGTGCGTGCGTCGCCGAGTCGACGCATGCGTCATTCGCTCGCTATTGACGCGCGGCGGTCTAGCTTCGCATTCGACCGATAGAGGCGAGGCCGGCATGTTCACTGTGATCCGTGTGGCGCCGGATCGGATCGACGTCGAGATCGACGGCCGGTTCGATCGGGAGACGATGGCGGGACTGATCGATGCGTTCGTCGAGGGCGCGGACGGCATCGAGGGCGGCGCGCTGCTCTATCGCGTGCGCAACGTCGACCTGCCGTCTTTCGGTGCGGTCGCAGTCGAGTTTTCGCGGTTGCCGGCGTTGCTGCGCGCGGTGCGGCGTTTCGACCGCATCGCGGTGATCGCCGAATCGCTGTGGATCCGCCGCCTGTCGGAACTGGAAGGGCTGCTGTTGCCGGGCGTCGAGGTCCGCGGCTTTACACCGGAATGTGCCGGCGACGGCCAGGCGTGGTTGCGGGCGCGCTGAGCGGACGCCACGCAACGCACGTCGATGGCGCACCGCAGCAAGCATGTTCGGCGACAAATGGCTACAGTGCCTGCACCGCCGATTGACGCCGAGCGCGCCCATGCCGCTGCCTGCTCCAAGCCGTGCCGTTTTTTTTAGCCCAAATAATGGTAGCGCTAACTTTTTCTTGTCGAGGGCGCGCGCATGAGCCTCGTCGCCGGTCTCGATCTGGGCACGCAGAGTGTCAAGCTCGTGGTCTACGACCCGGCATCGCGGCAGGTGCTGGCGCTGCAGGGCCGGGCGCTGGAACTGATCGCGGGCGATGACGGCAGCCGGGAGCAGCATCCATCGGACTGGCTCGATGCGATCCGTGTCTGCTTTGCCGCAGTCGACCCGACGCTGCGTGCGCGTATCGCCGCGCTCGGCGTTTCGGGCCAGCAGCACGGCTTCGTGCCGCTCGATGCCGAAGGGCAGGTGCTGGCACCGGCCAAGCTGTGGTGCGATACCAGCACCAGCGCACAATGCGCACCGATCATGGACGCGGTCGGCGGCGTGGCGGCCTGCATCGCGCAGGCCGGCAACCCGATCCTGGCCGGCTATACCGCCTCCAAGCTGCCGTGGACGAAAGCCCATCGACCGGAGGCCTACGCGAAGCTGGCGGCGATCGCGCTGCCGCACGACTACGTCAACGTCTGGCTCACCGGCGCGCGCTGGATGGAGCACGGCGATGCGTCGGGCACCGGCTGGCTGGATGTCCGCACGCGGGACTGGTCGCCGGCGCTGTTGGCCGCCACCGACCCCGAGCGCGACCTGTCGGCCTGCCTGCCGCCGCTGGTCGAGGCCGATGCGCTGTTCCCGGTCCGGTCCGAGATCGCCGCCGAACTCGGGCTGTCGCCGCAACTGCGGGTGTCGGCCGGTGGCGGCGACAACATGATGGCGGCGATCGGCACCGGCTGCGTGGTACCGGGCCGGCTGGCCATGAGCCTGGGCACCTCGGGGACGTTGTTCGCCTACAGCGATACGCCGGTGGTATCGGACTCGGGCGCCTGGGCCGCATTCTGCGACTCGACCGGCGGCTGGCTGCCGCTGATCTGCACGATGAACTGCACGGTGGCGACCGAGCAGGTCGCACGCATGTTCGGCTTTTCGACCCGCGAGGGCGATGCGCATATCGACGCGACCGCACCGGGCGCCGGCGGGCTGACCTTGCTGCCGTTCCTCAACGGCGAGCGCACGCCCGACCTGCCGCTGGGGCGCGGCGTGCTGACCGGCCTGTCCGCGCACAACATGGACGCCGCGCATCTGTACCGCGCGGCGATGGAAGGCGCGACCTACAGCCTGAAGTACGGCTTCGACGCGTTCGTGTCGGCCGGCATGGCGTTCGATCGCATCGTGCTGACCGGCGGCGGCGCCAACAGCGCGGCCTGGCGGCAACTGGTCGCCGATGTGTTCGCGCTGCCGGTGGATGTGCCGGTGCAGGGCGAGGGCGCGGCGTTCGGTGCGGCGCTGCAGGCGCTGTGGGCGCTTGGCCGCGCGCAGGGCGATGCCACATCGATGGAAGCGCTGGCGGCCGCGCATGTCGCGACCGATCCCGCGCGCGCATGCACGCCCGAGCCGAGCCGCGCGCCGGCCTACCGCGCCGCCTACCGGCGCTTCACCGACCACCTCGACGCGGTGCGGCCGCTGTACGCCGCGCCGCCGGCCGCGTAGGCGCGCAGCGCCTGCCGATCCGTCCACTCCACGCCAACACGGGACCGCATATGACCACGACCCCCTTCATCGGCAGCCGGGAATACTTCCCCGGCATCGGCCAGATCCCCTTCGAGGGCAAGGCCTCCGACAATCCGCTGGCCTTCAAGGTCTACGACGCCGGCAAGACAATCGGCGGCAAGACGATGGCCGAGCACCTGCGCTTTGCGGTGTGCTACTGGCACACGTTCTGCAATGCCGGCGCCGATCCCTTCGGTCCGGGCACGCGGCGCTTCCCGTGGGACGGCGGTGCGCCCCTGGCGGCGGCCGAGGCCAAGCTCGATGCCGCGTTCGAGTTCTTCACCAAGCTCGGCGTGCCGTACTGGTGCTTCCACGACGTCGACCTGGCGCCCGACGCCGACGACATCGGCGCGTACGAGAAGAATCTCAAGCACATGGTCGCGCTGGCCAAGGAACGCCAGGCCGCGACCGGCATGAAGTTGCTGTGGGGCACGGCGAATCTGTTCTCGCATCCGCGCTACATGAACGGCGCTTCGACCAACCCGGACTTCGCGGTGGTCGCGCGGGCGGCGGTGCAGGTCAAGGCGGCGCTGGAGGCGACCGTGGAACTGGGCGGCGAGCACTACGTGTTCTGGGGCGGCCGCGAAGGCTACGCCAGCCTGCACAACACCGATATGCAGCGCGAGCTGGCGCACTTCGCGCGGTTCCTGACGATGGCGCGCGACTACGGACGCAGCATCGGGCTCAAGGGCAACTTCCTGATCGAGCCCAAGCCGATGGAGCCGATGAAGCACCAGTACGACTTCGACAGCGCGACCTGCGCGGGCTTTTTGAAGGCGCACGGACTGGACAAGGATTTCAAGCTCAACATCGAGGCCAACCACGCAACGCTGTCCGGGCACACCTTCGAGCACGACTTGCAGGTCGCCTCCGACCACGGGCTGCTTGGCAGCATCGACGCGAATCGCGGCAATGCGCAGAACGGTTGGGATACCGACCAGTTCCCGACCGACCTGTACGACACGGTCGGCGCGATGCTGGTGGTGCTGCGCCAGGGCGGCCTGGAAGGCGGCCTGAACTTCGATGCCAAGCCGCGCCGCGAATCGACCGACATGGAAGACCTGTTCATCGCGCACATCGGCGGCATGGATGCGTTTGCGCGCGGCCTTGAAGTGGCGCATGCGCTGCTGCACGAGTCGCCGTGGGAGCAATGGCGCCGCGACCGCTATGGCAGCTTCGATGGCGGCGATGGCCAGGCGTTCGAGCAGGGCCGGCTGTCGCTGAGCGACCTGCATGCGATCGCCGCCAAGGCGGGTGAGCCGAAGCAGCGCAGTGGTCGCCAGGAGGCGTACGAGAACCTGCTCAACCAGTACCTGCTGCGCTGAGCCCGATGCACCGTCTGCCCGCCATCGCGAGCGTTGTCACCGGCGCGCCCCTCGGGCGCGCCGCAAGCGGGCAGGGTGCGCTACTTCTTCTTCGGCGGGGCGGCGACCGAATCGCGTGCGACCAGCCGGTGCGGCACCACGCGATCGGTGAGCACGCGGGTGCTGGCATCGTTGCGACGGATTCCGCGCAGCAACATGTCGATCGCCGCGTCGGCCATCGAGGCAATGGGCTGGTGGATGGTCGTGAGCTCGGGCCACACGGTGGTCGCGGCCGAGGTGTCGTCGAAGCCGACGACCGACAGATCGCGCGGTACGTCGAGCCCGCGGCGATGGGCGACCGAGATCGCCGCGGCGGCCATGTCGTCGTTGC
The DNA here is from genome assembly GCF_039674545.1 of Luteimonas sp. TWI382. Classification (NCBI taxonomy): domain Bacteria; kingdom Pseudomonadati; phylum Pseudomonadota; class Gammaproteobacteria; order Lysobacterales; family Lysobacteraceae; genus Luteimonas; species Luteimonas sp. TWI382. The sequence goes on along the minus strand of NZ_JBDJNS010000004.1, from coordinate 189,161 downwards.
TGGCGAAGATCGCACTCGGCGGCTTGCGATGGGCCAGCAGCTTCTCGGCCGCCTTCAGCCCCGAGCGGTAGGTGTAGTCGCCCTGCTGCACCAGCGTCGGGTCGAACGCGATGCCGGCATCCTCGAGCGCGGCCTGGAAGCCCTGGAAGCGCCGGGTGCTCGCGCTCAGATCGGCGCGGCCCTTGATGAAGCCGATCCGGGTGTGGCCGCGTTCGATCATGTGCTCGGCCAGTTCCTTGCCCGCACGGAAGTCGTCGATGCGCACGCAGGAAATATCGTCGCTGAAGCGCCCGGAGGCGATCGCGACGACCGGAATGCCCGCGCGTACGAACTCGGTCACCGCCGCGCGCGATTCGCACAGCGGCGGCGGCAGGATCACGGCATCGACGCGCTTGCCCAGGGCGCGCGCGGCCTTGCGCTCGGCCTCGGCATCGAGGTCGTCCCAGTAATCGACCACCAGTTGGATCGGGGTGCGCGAGGCGACGCGCAGCAAGCCGACCAGCAGTTCGCGCAGGTACGCGCCGCTGGGGTTGGTGTAGATCAGCGCGATGCGGGTGTGCTGCGCGGCGGCAAGCGAGCTGGCCGCCAGATTGGGGGTGTAGTTGAGCTCGCGCACCGCGCGCATCACCCGCTCTCGGGTGGTGTCGCGCACCTTGCCCTGGCCGTTGATGACCCGCGAGATCGTCATCGGCGACACACCGGCCAGTGCGGCGACCTCATCGATGGTGACGCCGCGGGTCTTGCGGCGGACCGATTTCTTCGGCTTGTCCAAAAGCGTTCCTTCGTCCGGACGGCGGTGTGCAGGCCCCGTCCGCAAGGCTAAGGGAACTGGAGTGAAGCCGTCCAAGGGGAGGTGATGGGATGTTGGGGATGTTACCGCTAACTATCTGGTTCCGCGACTGGATCCGGCCGGCGTGGCCGGCGGCGGTGCTGGCGCTGGTCGCGCTGGTCGGCCCAGTGCCGGCGCAGGCCGAGGACGGGTATGCGCTGTGGCTGCGCTACGCCGAGGCAGGGGCCGGGCGCGGACCCGAGGCGCCGCGGGTCTCGCAGCTGACGACCCCCGATGCGACGCCGACCCAGCGCGCGACCCGTGATGAACTGCTGCGCGGCCTACGGGGGCTGCAGGGGCGGGCGCCTACCCTGGCCGGCCGCATCGACCGCACCGGCGCGTTGCTGGTGGGAACGCCGCAGTCGCTGCCGGCGATCGCCCGGCTGGCGCTGGACCTGGGCGACCTCGGCCAGGCGGGCTACCTGATCCGTTCGACGCGCGTGGACGGGCATCCGGCGACCGTCGTCGCCGCCAACACCGACGTCGGCGCGCTCTATGGCGCATTCGCGTTCCTGCGGCTGCTGCAGACCGGCCAGCCGATCGCCAACCTCGACCTGCGCGAGGCGCCGCGGATCGAGCGCCGGGTGCTCAACCACTGGGACGAGCTCGACCGCCACGTCGAGCGCGGCTACGCCGGCCAGTCGATCTGGGACTGGCACCGGCTGCCCGGTTGGCGCGACCCGCGCTACACCGACTACGCCCGCGCCAACGCCTCGATCGGCATCAATGGCACCGTGCTCAACAACGTCAACGCCAACGCCGACGTGCTGACGCCGATGTACCTGGAGAAGGTCGCCGCGCTGGCGGACATCTTCCGGCCCTGGGGCATTCGCGTGTACCTGTCCGCGCGCTTCAGCGCGCCGATCGAGATCGGGGGGCTGCAGACCGCCGATCCGCTGGACCCCGCGGTCCAGCGCTGGTGGCAGGCCAAGGCCGAGGAGATCTATGCGGCGATCCCGGACTTCGGCGGCTTTCTGGTCAAGGCCAACTCCGAGGGCCAGCCCGGCCCGCAGGACTACGGCCGCTCGCATGCCGACGGCGCCAACCTGCTGGCCGATGCGCTGGCGCCGTACGGCGGCATCGTGATGTGGCGGGCGTTCGTTTACTCCCACGACGAACCCGACGACCGCCACAAACAGGCCTACACCGAGTTCGTGCCGCATGACGGCGCGTTCCGCGACAACGTGATCGTGCAGGTCAAGAACGGCGCGATCGATTTCCAGCCGCGCGAACCGTTCCATCCGCTGTTCGGCGCGATGCCGAAGACCCCGCTGATGATGGAGTTCCAGATCACCAAGGAGTACCTCGGCTTCTCGACGCACCTGGCCTACCTCGGGCCGCTGTACGAGGAGGTGCTGCGCGCCGATACGCAGGTGCGGGGGGAGGGCGCGACCGTCGCGCGGGTGATCGACGGCTCGCTGGACCGTGATGTGCCTGGCAGAAGCGCGCTGACCGGCATCGCCGGTGTGGCCAACATCGGCACCGACCGTAACTGGAGCGGCTCGCACTTCGACCAGGCCAACTGGTACGCCTACGGGCGGCTGGCCTGGAACCCGGAGCATTCGTCGCGCGACATCGCCGAGGAATGGACCCGCATGACGTTCGGCAACGACCCGGCGGTGGTCGCGCCGATCGTCGGCATGATGATGGGCTCGCGCGAGGCCGTGGTCGACTACACCGGTGCGCTCGGCCTGCACCACCTGATGGGCCGCGGCCACCATTACGGCCCCGGCCCGTGGGTCGAGGGCGGCCCGCGCGCGGACTGGACCTCGGTCTACTACCACCGCGCCACCCGCTCGGGCATCGGCTTCGACCGCAGCCGCCGCGGCAGCGATGCAGTCTCGCAGTACGCCCCGCCGGTCGCGGACGTGTTCGACGATCCCGACCGCGTGCCCGAGTCGCTGTTGCTGTGGTTCCACCATGTCCCCTGGGACCGCCCGATGGCATCGGGGCGTCCGTTGTGGGACGAACTGGTGCACCACTACGACCGTGGCGTCGCGACGGTACGCAGCATGCGTGAGACCTGGGCAGGCCTGGACGGGCGCATCGATGCCGAGCGGCATGCGCAGGTCGCCGCGTTCCTCGCGATCCAGGCGCAGGAAGCGCAATGGTGGCGCGATGCCAGCATCGCGTACTTCCAGTCGATCTCCGGCCGTCCGCTTCCCGACGGCATCGCCCCGCCGGCGCACCCGCTGGCGGACTACCAGTCGCTCGAATTTCCGCACGCACCGGGAGACACACGATGAACGGCCGCCCCCACCCAACCCTCCCCCGCATGCGGGGGAGGGCAGTCGAGCATGTCGCGCAGCACCGGGAGAAGGCAGTCGAGCATGTCGCGCAGCACCGGGAGAAGGCCGTCGAGCATGTCGCGCAGCACCGGGAGAAGGCAGTCGAGCATGCCGCGCAGCACCGGGAGAGGGCAGTCGAGCATGTCGCGCAGCATCACGGGAGGGCCGTCGCGCCTTCCGCACAGAACGGCGTGCGTGCGCTCGCGCAGTCCGCACAGGATCGCGGGCGTGCACTGGAGCTGCATCCAGGCGCGTCGACGCCAGCCTTCGCGCACCTCCCCCGTGTGCGGGGGAGGTCGGCGCCACCGGCGCCGGGTGGGGGCAGAGGCCTTGCCCGCCCCCATGTCCTGCTTGCGCTGCTGCTCGCGCTCGCACCGCTCGCCCACGCCGACACGGGCGAGGCTGCATTGCTGCATCCGCTGATCCAGGACCACGCGGTTCTCCAGCGCGATCGCCCCTTGCGTCTGCAAGGCGAGGCGCCGGCCGGCACCGTGGTCCACCTGGCGCTTGCCGACCGCCGCGCGCAGGCACGCGCCGACGCGAGCGGTCGTTGGCAGGCCGAACTGCCAGCCCTGCCGCCCGGCGGCCCGCACACCCTGACCGTGCGCGCCGGCGAGACCACCCGGACCGTCCGCGACCTGCTGGTCGGCGATGTGTGGCTGTGTTCGGGCCAGTCGAACATGGAACTGCAGGTCTGGCGCTCGCTCGATGCCCGCGCCGAGATCGCCAGTGCCGACGTGCCCGAAATCCGCCTGTTGACCGTACCGCAGGTGAGCAGCCCGGTGCCGTTGGCGCGCTTCCCCGAGCCCACCGCCTGGCAACCGGTCACGCCGGAGGGCGTGCGCGACTTTTCGGCCGCCTGTTACTACTTCGCCCGCGAACTGCGCAAGACCGTGGACGTGCCGATGGGGCTGATCGAAGCCGCATGGGGCGGTTCGCGCGTCCAGGCCTGGACCAGCGGCGAGGCCTTGCGCGCGGGCGGCCATCCGGACGAAGACCTCGACGTGCTCGCGCTCTACCACGACGACCCGATGCAGGCTGCCGCGCGCTGGGGCGAGCGCTGGGCCGCGTGGTGGTTGCAGGCGCCGGGCGTGTCCGCCGACGACCGGCCCTGGACCGAGACCGTGTCCGGTGATTGGCGCGAAGCCCCGCACGCGCTCGGCGCGTGGGAGCGATGGGGCGTGCCCGAACTGGCGACGTTCGACGGCATGGTCTGGTACCGGACGTCGGTGCGTCTGACCGCCGCGCAGGCGGCGCAGGACGCCACGCTGCTGCTCGGCCCCGCCGACGAGATGGACCTGACCTGGGTCAACGGCACCGCGGTGGGCAGCAGCTACGGCGCCGGTACCCCGCGCGAGTACCCGCTGCCGCATGGCCTGCTGCGCGCGGGCGAGAACACGATCGTCGTCAACGTGCTCGACACCTACCGCGAGGGCGGACTGGCCGGGCCGGCGTCCGCGCACCGGCTGCGGCTGGCCGACGGCGCGGTCGTGCCGCTCGACCCCGGCTGGCGCTACCGCATCGTGCCGCCGGAGACCGGCGCGCCGCCGCGTGCGCCCTGGCAGTCCGCGGCGGGCCTGTCGACGCTGTACAACGGGATGATCGCGCCGTTGGCCGGCGCCGCGCTGCGGGGCGTGGTCTGGTACCAGGGCGAAGCGAACACAGGCGAGGCCGGCGCCTACGCCGGCCTACTGCGCAATCTGCGCGACGACTGGCGCATGCGCTTCGGCGATCCAATCTTGCCGTTCCTGGTGGTGCAGTTGCCCAACTACGGCGCGCCGACCCAGGCGCCAGGCGAGAGCGGTTGGGCGACGCTGCGCGAAGCGCAACGCCGGGTCGCCGCCGAGCCGCATGCGGCGCTCGCGGTGACCATCGACCTGGGCGAGGCCGACGACATCCACCCGGCCAACAAGCAGGCGATCGGCCGCCGGCTCGCGCGCGCTGCACGCCACACGGTCTACGGCGAGACGCTGGCGCCGAGCGGCCCGGTGCCGCGCAGCGCCCGGCGCGAGGCCGGCACGGTCGTGGTGACGTTCGACGCGGTCGATGGTGGCCTGGTCGCCTACGGCGCGCCGGGGCCGGTCGGCTTCGAACTGTGCGGTGCGGGCGCCGGCAACTGCCGCTGGGCGCAGGCCACGCTCGATGGCGACCGCGTGCACCTGCAGGCGCCGGGCGTTCCTGCGCCGGTCCGCGTGCGCTATGCCTGGGCCGACAACCCGCTGGTCAATCTGTTCGACCGCGCTGGCCAGCCGCCGGGGCCGTTCGAGATCGAGATCCGTTGACATCCAGAGCCTTCCCCCGCGTGCGGGGGAAGGTGCCGAAGGCGGATGGGGGCCACCCAGGCGCGGGAGATGCCCTCATCCGCCACCACCATCGCATCCAGAGTCGTCCACATGTCCGTCCACACCGAACCCAGCCACCACAGCAGCCGCCACGATCGCGAGATCGTCGAGGCGCGCGTCATCGTCACCTGTCCCGGCCGCAACTTCGTCACGCTCAAGATCGTCACCCGCTCAGGCATCTACGGCCTGGGCGATGCCACGCTCAACGGCCGCGAGCTTGCGGTCGCCGCCTACCTGCAGGACCACGTCGTGCCGAACCTGATCGGCCGCGACGCGGGCCGCATCGAGGACCTGTGGCAGTTCCTGTACCGCGGTGCGTATTGGCGGCGCGGGCCGGTAACGATGACCGCGATCGCCGCGGTCGACGTCGCGCTGTGGGACATCCTGGGCAAGATGGCCGGCATGCCGCTGTACCAGTTGCTTGGCGGCCGCTCGCGCGAAGGCGCGCTGGTCTACGCGCACGCCAACGGCCGCGACATCGCCGAGGCCAGCGACGAGGTCGGCATGTATCTCGAGCGCGGGTTCCTGGCCGTGCGCGCCCAGTGCGGCGTGCCGGGCGTCAAGAAGGCGTACGGCATCTCCACGGCCGGCAAACCCTACGAGCCGGCCGAAAGCGAGCTGCCGGCCGAGACCGTCTGGAACACACCGCGCTACCTGGAAACGGCACCGAGGCTGTTCGAACAACTGCGCGCCGACCACGGCAATACGGTCGAGCTGCTGCACGACGTGCATCACCGGCTCTCGCCCATCGAAGCGGCGCGCCTGGCCCGCGATGTCGAGCCCTATCGGCTGTTCTGGCTCGAGGACGCGACCCCGGCCGAGCACCAGGCCGCGTTCGAACTGATCCGCCAGCATTCGGTCACCCCGCTCGCGGTGGGCGAGGTGTTCAATTCGATCTGGGACTGCAAGCACCTGATCGAGCGGCAGCTGATCGACTACATCCGCACCACGATCGTCCACGGCGGCGGCATCACCCACATCCGCCGGCTCGCCGATTTCGCCGGCCTGCACCAGGTGCGCACCGGCTTCCACGGCGCGACCGACCTGTCGCCGGTCACGATGGGCGCAGCGCTGCATTTCGATACCTGGGTGCCGAACTTCGGCATTCAGGAATACATGTTCCATGGCGAGGAGATCCTGGCAGTGTTCCCACACGATTACGCATTCCGCGCCGGCCGGCTGCACGTGGGCGACACGCCCGGGCACGGCGTCGACATCGACGAGGCGCTGGCCGCGAAGTACCCATACACGCCCAAGCAACTGCCGGTCGCGCGCCTGGAAGACGGCGGGATGTGGGACTGGTGATGGGCGCGCCGACAACGGGGCCGTCCCCACGCGTCTCCCCGCACAGCTGGCTGCGCGCACTTGCGGCCGGCCTGCTGGTCGCGATCGTTGCAGCGCCGGTTGTCGCCGAGGACCGGCCCGATCCCGAGCCCGTGCTGTTCGACTGGTTCGAGTACAGCGGAAGCGACCGTGCGTTCGACGCGCCGCTGCCGGCGGGTCACTTCCGCAACCCGATCCTCGCCGGCTTCCATTCCGACCCGAGCATCGTCGCGGCCAACGGGAAGTTCTACCTGGTCGCCTCGACCTTCACCTACTTCCCGGGCATCCCGATCTTCGAGAGCGAGGACCTGGTGCACTGGACCCAGATCGGCAATGCGATCCATCGCCCCGACCAGCTCGACTTCGACGGCCTGGGCCTGTCGCGCGGCGTGTTCGCGCCGACGATCGAGTATCACGACGGCACGTTCTATGTGGTCAATACCGCGGTCGATGCCGGCGGCAACTTCATCGTCACCGCCACCGATCCGGCCGGGCCCTGGTCGGACCCGGTCTGGCTGCCCGGCATCGGCGGCATCGATCCGTCGTTGTTCTTCGACGACGACGGCCGCGCCTACCTCCTCAACAACGACGCGCCGGACGGGCCGGTGCGCTACGACGGCCACCGCGCGATCTGGCTGCAGGCGATCGACATCGCGACGCTGACGCCGTTCGGCCCGCGCAAGGTGCTGATCGACGGTGGTGTGAGACCCGAAGACAACCCGATCTGGATCGAAGGCCCGCACCTGTACAAGGTCGATGGCTGGTACTACCTCAACAACGCCGAAGGCGGCACCGGCCCACAGCATTCGCAGGTCATCCTGCGCAGCCGCGACGTCTGGGGACCCTACACGCCGTACGAAGACAACCCGATCCTGACCCAGCGCGACCTGCCGCCTGAGCGAGCGTTGCCGGTGACCAACGCCGGCCACGCCGATCTGGTCCAGGGACCGGACGGCAGTTGGTGGGCGGTGTTCCTGGCCAGTCGCAACTACGACGTGCGCCACTACAACACGGGGCGTGAGACGTTCCTGCTGCCGGTGACCTGGACCGACGGCTGGCCGACGATCCTGCCGGCGGACACGCCGATTCCCTATGGACTGCCCGCGCCATCGTGGATGTCACGCGATGCCGATCAGGCGCCGATGAGCGGCAACTTCACCTGGCGCGACGAATTCGACGGGCCCGCGCTCGACCCGGCATGGATGTTCGTACGCGTGCCCAAGCGCGACTGGGCCGACCTCGCCTCCCGCCCCGGGAAGCTTGCGATCCACCCCGGACGCGAGGGCCTGGACACGTTGCACAATCCTTCGTTCCTCGCACGCCGCCAGCAGCATCTCGGCTTCGAGGCCAGCACCGCACTGGCGATGCCGGCCGCGGGCGTCGTGGGCGGGCTCGCCGCATTCCAGAGCGGCAATCACTGGTACCTGCTCGGTGTGCGGCGCGATGCCGACGATGGCGCCGTGGTGTTCGTCGAACGGGCGACCGGTGTCGATCAGCCGGCGCAGATTATCGCGCAGCACACCATCGCGCGTGCCGCGGATCTGCGGCTGAAGGTGGCCGGCGACGCGGGACGCATCGGGTTCGCGTGGGCCGCCGACGACGGCGACTGGCAATGGCTGCTGCGCGATGCCGACGCCACCTTGCTGAGCACCGACCATGCCGGCGGTTTCGTCGGCGTCACCCTGGGCCCGTACGCGCGCGACGAACGATGACGCACGCCCTTCGTCTGTCCGAGACCCTGCTCGCAACGCTGCCGCCCGCGGTCGCGCGTCCGGCCTTCGATCGCGCCACGACCCGGATCGGCGTCGTGCATTTGGGGGCGGGCGCCTTCCATCGTGCGCACCAAGCGGTGTACTTCGACGATGCGCTGGCGCTCGATCCCGACTGGGCGGTGTGCGCGGTGTCATTGCGCAATCCGGACGTGCGCGACGCGCTGCGCCCGCAGGACGGGCTGTACACGCTCGCGATTCTCGGTCAGACGCCGCAGCTGCGCGTCATCGGCGCATTGCGCGAAGTGCTGTGCGCTCGCGACGAAGCCGCGGCCGTACTCGCCCGGCTCGCCGATCCGGCCGTCCGCCTGGTCACGCTGACCGTTACCGAGAAGGGCTACTGCCTGGCCGGCGACGGCCTCGACATCGCCCATCCCGATATCGTCCACGATCTTGCCGCGCCCGATGCGCCGGTCAGTGCGATTGGCTATCTCGTCGCCGGCCTGGCGCGTCGTCGTGCCGCCGGCCTGGCGCCCTACACCGTGCTCAGTTGCGACAACCTTGCCGACAACGGCGTGCGCCTGCGCCGCGCTGTGCTCGCGTTCGCCGAACGCATCGACCCGGCGCTCGCAAGATGGATCGACGCCGAGGCCGCGTTCCCGCGCTCGATGGTCGACAGCATCACCCCCGCCACCGATGACACGCTGCGCGTCCGCGTCGCCGACACCTTGGGCCTGGACGATGCCTGGCCCGTGCAGCGCGAGCCGTACGCGCAATGGGTCGTGGAGGATCGCTTCTGCAACGGCCGCCCGCCGCTGGAGCGCGTCGGCGTGACCCTCAGCGACGACATCGCAGGCTTCGACCGCGCCAAGCTGCGCTTGCTCAACGGCCCGCACAGCGCGCTCGCCTACCTCGGCCTGCTGCTGGACGTCGAGACCGTCGCCGACGCGATGCGCCATCCGGGCTTGGCCGCTTTCGTCGCAAGACTGATGCGCGAGGACATCGCGCCCACGCTGACCGTCCCGGCCGCAATGGATCTGGACGCCTACATCGACGCCATACTCGAGCGCTTCGGCAATCCGGCCATCGCCCATCGTCTGGCGCAGATCGCCTGGGACGGCAGCCAGAAACTGCCTGTGCGCCTGCTCGGCACGATCCGCGATGCGCTGGCCGCCGGCCGACCCATCGATCGCCTGTGCCTGCCGATCGCCGCCTGGATGCACTTCGTGTGCCGGCAGGCCCGAGCCGGCGTCGCGCTGGTCGACCCGATGGCCGACACCCTGGCACAGATCGGGTGCGCGGCGACCGGGCAGGTTGGAGACGTCGCGCGTTTCCTCGCGTTGCGCGAGGTGTTCGCAGATGTGGCGGAGGACCCGGCCATCGTCGATGCGATCGAACGGGGCTATGTGGCGATCTGTGAGGGGCCAGAGACGGAAATCGCAGGGTGGTCATTTTTGCGCTGACTGGCTGGTGGTGCACGACGCCGGAAAGCGCAACCTCATCCGCTGGCTCGAAGTGGCGTTTTCTGCCGGAAGCGTCCAGACTTCCGCGGCAGATCGACGAAAGGCGAGACATGCAGTCAGTCAGCGCAACTCAGGCCCGGACGTGAGTCCATCATCGAACGCCTCATCTGATGCGTTGGCATTTCTGTCCGCGACTGCGCTGGCGCAGCTGATTGGACAAAAGCGAATCACCTCGTTCGAGCTCACTGCGCATTACATCGAGCGCATCGAACGATTCGACAGCACTTTGAATGCTGTCGTGGTGCGGGACTTCGAGCGCGCGCTGGAGGCAGCGAAGCTGGCCGATGCATCGCTCGCACGCGGACACCGGCTGGGACCGCTGCACGGCCTTCCGATGACGGTCAAGGAAACCTTCGACGTGTCTGGGTTGCCGACGACGTGGGGTGTGCCGGAGCAACGGGACCACCTCGCACAGAGCGACGCAATGGTCGTCGAGCGCCTGAGGGCAGCCGGTGCTCATGTCATGGGAAAGACGAACGTCCCGCTGCGGCTTGGGGATTGGCAGAGCTACAACGACATCTACGGTACGACCTGCAATCCTTGGGATGCGGCGCGGTCGCCGGGCGGCTCTTCTGGCGGCGCGGCCGCCGCGCTCGCGGCCGGCCTGACTTGCCTGGAGTTCGCCCCGGATATCGGCGGGTCAATCCGGAGTCCGTCTCACTTCTGCGGTGTGTATGGGCACAAGCCGACCTATGGCATCGTGCCGATGCAGGGTCACAGTCATTCCGGGGTGATCTCCGCACCGGATCTGAACGTCGTCGGACCCATGGCGCGGAGCGCGGACGACCTGGCTCTCGCATTGGATGTCGCGGCAGGTCCCGATCGACTCAGGTCGCCGGGCTGGCGGTTGGCCCTTCCGCCGCCGAAGACGCGCACCCTGCGCGGCTTACGCGTCGCGATCTGGGCGAACGAAGATGCCGTTCCCACGTCCTCCGAAATTTCCGATCGCGTGCTGGAGGTCGGCGCCGCGCTTGCCCGCGCGGGCGCGGTGGTCTCAGATCGGGCGCGTCCCCCGCAATCTCGCCAAGGGACGCGTACAACACTTACCTCAGCCTGTTGGGGTCGACGGGGCTCGTCAATCTGCCCGATGCTCATTATGTCGCGATCCAGCGGGCGGCAGCGGCGCTCGACGCGAACGACGACTCGCCACTGGCGGTCCTGTGGCGTGCTCGCGTTCTGGATCACCGCACTTGGTCCGATCACGATGAAGCGCGGAACCGAGACCGCCTACGGTGGCGTGCTTTCTTTGACGACTGGGATGTGGTGATCTGCCCGATCTCCGCAACGACGGCCTTCGCGCACGACCACCGGCCCAAGCTCGAGCGGACCTTGGACGTTGATGGTGTGACGACATCGCACTACGCGCATTTTTTCTGGGTCGGCCTCGCGACCGCCGCCTACCTGCCGAGCACTGCGTTTCCGAGCGGCTTGTCGCGTGATGGGCTGCCGATCGGTCTGCAGATCATCGGCCCTGAGTACGGCGATCGAACCACGATCGAAGTCGCCCGACTGATCGCACGAGAGATCGGGGGCTTCCGGGCGCCGGCCGGTTTCGGAACGTTGTAGCAGGGCGGCCGGGCTGTTCGTTCGTGGATGCAGGAAACGACAGTCCAGCGGCAGGTTGGCTCAGAACGTGACCTTGACCGAGTCCGCGCTGTAGGTGGCCGGGCCGTGATAGACCACTTCGATGTTGTTGCCATCGGGGTCGAGCACGAAAGCGCCGTAATAGCCCGGGTGGTAGGGGCGTTCGCCGGGCGGGCCGTTGTCGCTGCCGCCGGCCGCGAGGGCGGCGGCGTGGAAGGCATCGACGGTCGCGGCATCGCGCGCCTGGAACGCCAGATGGTGGCGGCCGGTCAGTTGTCCGGCGGCCGCCGCGCTGTCTGCGGTGGACACGAACAGTTCGTCGGCCCAGAAGTAGTCGGGGCCTTCGCCGGCGATCGGAATGCCGATGCTGTCGAACACCGCTTGGTAAAAGCGGCGGCTGGCGGCCAGATCGCGCACCACCAGTTGCAGATGATCGATCAATCGGCCGCGGTGGAGTTCCATCGTTTCCATCGACACCTCGCGAAGGAAGGCGCGGCCCGAGTGGGCGCCTTCGGTCCGATGATGCCAGGTGGCGACCGGAGCGTGGAACGCCTTGGCCTCAGCCGGGGGGGGGGGGGCGGCTCTGCCTGCCAGTGCGATCGCCGCCATGTTGTGCTTGGCCCCCGGGTTTGCCCGGCCGACGCGTGTCCCTGCGAGGCCGTGCGCTTCTCGTCGAGAGCGCGCATGCTCGCTGCGGCGATCGATCGCATGCCTTCGTTCGGCGGGAGGCGGTGCGGGCGACCACGCGACCCATCGGCAAGAGGCCAGGCATGAGCAAACAATCGCGTCCGCCGCCGCGCCACGATCCCCGCAAGGGCTGGCGTCCGTTCCGGACTTTCAGCGCGCGGCCGAGGCTGAGCCTGGCGACGGCCGTGTTCGTGGCGGGGTGCGCCGGCTGCCTGGTGGCGGGCGCTCGGTGGCCGGTCGCGTTGCTGCTCGGCTTCGACGTCGGCGCACTGGTGTTCCTGGGCGCCGCGTGGCGACTGTTCGACACCGCCGGGCCCGACCGGATGCGCGAGGTCGCCATGCGCCAGGACGCGGGCCGCTGGGGCATCCTGTGGAGCGCGATCGGGTTGGTCGCGATCCTGATGGTGGCGCTGGGCACCGAACTCGCCGCCGGTCGCTCCGGCGGCCTTGCCGCGATCGGCATCGCTGGCAGCAGCATCGTGCTGTCGTGGCTGTTCATGAATGTCATGTTTGCGTTGCATTACGCGCACGGCTTCTACGGCGACTACGGCGAGGAGCACATGGGCCTCGATTTCCCCGGCAAGGCCGCGCCCGATTACTGGGACTTCGCCTACTTCGCGCTGGTGCTCGGCATGACCTTCCAGGTTTCCGACGTGCAGATCACCAGTCGCTACCTGCGCCGCATCGCGTTGCTGCACAGCGTGATCGCGTTCTTCTTCAACATGTTCGTGATCGCGGTCACGGTGAACATCCTCGGCGGCCAGGCCTGAGCCGGCGCCGGCAGGGCTCTGCTCCCGGCGTCACCCGTCGCGCCTGCGCCCCAGCAGCAGGTAGACCGCCACTGCCAGCGCCGCGATCACGGCACTGGCGGTGGTCAGGAGCGCGGCGTGGGCGATGGTGAAGGCGCTCCGGGCCGCAGTCTCGACGGCGACGGCATCCGCGGACGCCGCCAGCGAGTGCGCGAGTACGAAAGCGTCGCCGATCGAGCCCACCGCGTGCTGGTCCGCGGTCTCGGCGAGTGCAACGGGCAGTTCGAAGTGGCGGACGAATACGTGAGACAGGAGCAGTCCGCATGCGGTGATGCCCAGACCCGTGCCCAGTTCGTACGCGGTCGCTTCGAGCGCGCCCGCGGCCCCGCCTTGCTCCGCCTCCACCGCGTTCATGATCGCGATCGAAGACGCGGTCAGGCCGATGCTCAGCGACAGGCCGAGCGCGGCCAGCAGCATCGGCACCAGGAGACCTGCGCGGTCGAGGTCGACGTTCGCAATGCCCAGCAGGGCGAGGGCGGAGACGGCCAGTGCACAGGCGGCGACGCGGCGCAGGCCGAGTGCATTGGACAGCCAGCCGGCGACCGGCCCGCCGACGGCAGCGGCGGCCATGATCGGAACCATGAACAGACCCGCCTGCAGCGGACGCTTCGCGAGGACGTATTGGAGTTCCTGCGCGATCGTGAGCTCCACGCCGGCCAGTGCGCCGCTCGCGACCATGGCCATGAGAATGCCCGCGAGGATCGTCGGATGGGCGAACAGGGCCAGATCGAGCATGGGCGAGGACGCCCGCATCTGGATGCGTGCAAACAGCCACAGCAGCGCGCAGCCCAGGCCGATCGCCGCCGCGGCGATCCACCAGGACTGGCCGCCTGCCGCACCGGTCTTGAGGCCGTAGACGACGGCGATCACGCCCGCGACCAGGACGAGAGCCTGTCCGATCGGCCAGGGCGCTGCGCCCCGCGTGGGTCGCATCGGTGGCAGCAGCCGCCAGACCACAGGCACCACGACGAGCATCACCGGCACGTTGATCAGGAACACCGAGCCCCACCAGAAGTGCTCCAGCAGGGCACCGCCGACGAGCGGGCCGAGGGCGGCGCCGGCAGCGCCCGCCGTGCCCCATGCGCCCAGGGCCATCGCACGTTCGCGCGCGTCCTCGAACGTGCGCCGGATCACGCCCAGGACGCAGGGCAGGATCATCGCGCCGCCGATCGCGAGCAGTACGCGCGCAGCGATCAGCATCGACGCACGGGTCGAGCAGGCCGCAGCCAGCGATGCGAACCCGAACACGGTCAGGCCGGCGAGGAGCAGGCGACGGTCACCGACGCGGTCGGCGAGCGTGCCCATGGGCACCAGGAGACCCGCCATGACCAGTGGGTAGATGTCGATGATCCACAGCACCTGGTTGCCGGACGCCTGCAGGGCCAGGGTCAGCGATGGCACCGCGATGTGCAGGATCGTCATGTCGATGACGACCGGCAGGAAGGCCAGCATCACCGCTGCGAGGATCCACCATCGGGCTGGAGAGGGCGGTGTCGACATTGGGGGAGGTGGGGTGTCGTCTCGTCCGGCGGGTGCGCCTGGGCGCGAAGTCGCCTCGACAATCGCTAGGTCCGCGGCGCCGCAGACGCGGCCCGGCGCGCACGCCAGGCCGCGATCCGGTCGCGCACGCCGAGCACGGCAACGAAGAAGACCGGCACGAAGAACACCGCCAGGACCGTGCCGCTGACCATGCCGCCGAACACACCGGTGCCGATGGCGCGCTGGGTCTCGGCGCTGGCACCGGAGGCCAGCATCAGCGGCACGACGCCGAGTGCGAACGCGAGCGAGGTCATCAGGATGGGGCGGAAACGCAGGCGCGCTGCCGTGACCGCCGCGTCCACGAGGGACCGGCCTTGGGCATGCAACTGGCGGGCGAACTCGACGATCAGGATCGCATTCTTGGCAGACAGTCCGATGATCGTGATCATCCCGACCTTGAAGAACACGTCGTTGGGCATCCCGCGCAGCATCACCGCCGCGACCGCACCCAGCAATCCCAGCGGCACGACCAGCATCACCGAGAGCGGAATCGTCCAGCTTTCATAGAGTGCGGCCAGCACCAGGAACACCACCAGCGCGGACAGCAGCATCAGCAACGGTGCCTGCGCCGCGGCCTGACGCTCCTGCAGCGATTGCCCGCTCCAGGCCGCGGCGTAGCCCTGCGGCAGTTGGCCGACGAGGCGCTCCATTTCCGCCATGGCTGTGCCGCTCGATGCGCCAGTCGCAGGCCGGCCGGCGATGCGGACGGCCGGGAAGCCCTGGAACCGCATCATCTGCTGCGGTGCGGTCGTCCATTGCGCCGCGACCACTTCGCGTAGCGGCACCATGCCGCCCGAGGCGTTGCGCACGCGCAGGCCCAGCACGTCTTCCAGGTGCAGGCGCGCTGCGGCGTCCGCCTGCAGGATCACCTGCTGCATCCTGCCGCGATTGGGAAAGTCGTTGACGTACAGCGAGCCCATGGCGGCAGACAGGGTGTTGCTGACACTGTCGAACGACAGGCCCAGCGCTTCGGCCTTCGTCCGGTCGATGGTCAACGCGATGCTGTCGCCGGGCGGAAGGCCGTCGGCGTAGACATCGGCGACCACGCGGCTGTCGGCAGCGAGCTTGAGCAATTGGGCCTGCGCGTCGAGCAGGGCGGCCTGGCCGCGCCCGCCGCGGTCCTGCAGCAGCATCGTGAAGCCTGACGAGGTGCCGAGTTCCTCGATCGACGGCGGCATCAGGCTCATGACCGTGCCCTCGCTGGTCGCGGCCATGGCCTCCTGCGCCCTGGCTGCTTCGTCGGCTGCGGTCGCATTGCCGCGGGAGGACCAGTCCTTGAGCATGGTGAACGCCATGGCGGCATTGGGTCCCGAGCCTGCGAAGCTGAACCCCTGAACGACGAGATTGCTCTTGATCGCGGGGCGGGTGGCGACATGCGCTTCGAAGGCCTTTACGACCTCCAGCGTCCGCGCCATCGTCGCACCGGTGGGTAACTGGATCGAGGTCATGAAGTAGCCCTGGTCCTCCTCGGGCAGGAAGGAGGACGGCACGTGACGCAAGCCCAGCACCAGGACGACGCAGATGGCCGCGAACACGAGCATGACGCGGCCGCTGCGCTTCACCAGCCCGGCGACCTTGCCGGCATAGCCGGCCGACATGCGCTCGAAGCCGCGATTGAAGGCCCCGAAGACGCCGCCACGGGCATGGTGGCCTGCCGGGAGCGGACGCAGCAGCGTTGCGCACAGCGCCGGCGTCAATGTCAGTGCCAGGAACGCCGAGAATGCGATCGAGACCGCCATCGAGAGCGTGAACTGCTGGTAGATCACGCCCACCGACCCGGCGCCGAACGCCATCGGGATGAAGACGGCGATCAGCACCAGGGTGATGCCCACCACGGCACCGGTGATCTCCTTCATGGCCTTCGAGGTCGCTTCCCGCGGTGACAGGCCTTCGCTCGCCATCAGCCGCTCGACGTTCTCGACCACGACGATGGCATCGTCGACGATGATGCCGATCGCCAGCACCATGCCGAACATGGTGAGCGTGTTGATCGAAAAGCCCGCCAGCAGCATCACGGTGAACGTTCCCAGCAGCGCGATCGGGGCCACGATCGCCGGGATCAGCGTGTAGCGGACGTTCTGCAGGAACAGATACATCACCACGAACACCAGCCCCATCGCCTCGAGCAACGTGTACATGACCTTCTCGATGGAGATCCTGACGAAGGGCGCTGTGTCGAATGGAATGGAGTACGCCATCCCGGCCGGCATGCCGGGTGCGAGTTCGGCCATGCGCGCGTGGATGGCCGCAGCAGTGCGGACCGCATTCGCGCCCGGCGCAAGCTGGACGGCCGCACTCGTGGCCGTCAGGCCGTTCTCGCGGTTGGCGAACGCGTAGGACTGCGCGCCCAGTTCGACGCGGGCGACGTCGCCCAGGACGACCTTGGCACCGTCGGCACTGGCGCGCAGCACGATGGCCGAGAACGCATCGGCGCTGGTCAGCTGGCCCTGCACGGTCAGCGGCACCGTGAGCCGCTGGCTCGCGGGTGCGGGCTCGTCGCCGATCCGGCCCGGCGCGATCTGCGCGTTCTGCTGTTCGATCGCGCGTGCCAGGTCGGCCATGGTCAGGCCGAATGCGGTGAGCTTTGCCGGGTCCACCCAGACGCGCATGGCCTGCTCGGCACCGAACAACTGGACGCGGCCCACGCCGTCGATCCGGCGCAACTCCTGCACGATGTTGCGTGCCAGATAGTCGTTCAGGGCGATCTCGTCGAAGCGGCCGTCGGGCGAGGTCAGGCCGACCATCATCAGAAAACCCGAAGCTGCCGATTCGACCTGTACACCTGACTGGCGCACGGCCTGCGGCAGCCTGGGCTCCACGGACTTGAGCCTGTTCTGCACATCGACCTGCGCCATCTCTGCGTCGGTCCCCGGCTTGAAGGTCGCGGTGATCTGTGCGGTACCGCTGGTGTCCACCGACGATTCGAAGTAGAGCAGATGCTTGACGCCCGACAGTTCGCGCTCGATCGGGCCGACGACCGAGTCGTCCAGCGTCTGCGGGGTCGCGCCCGGGTAGCTTGCGTAGATGCTGACGGACGGCGGGGCGACGGACGGGTAGCGGGCGATCGGCAGCTTCGGAATCGCCAGCAGGCCCCCCAGCACGATGAACAGGGCGATGACCCAGGCGAAGACCGGGCGGCGGATGAAGAATTGGGACATGTGGCGTCCTCAGTCGTGGCCGGCGGCGGGGCCGGCCTCGTTGCCGGCTGCATTCGAGCCGATCCGGGGCTGGGCGGCGGCCCCCTCTTGCAGGCGCTCCATGCCTTTGACGACGAGCCGCTGTCCCGCCTTCAGCCCGGTGACGATCCGGTAACGGCCCTCGATGCGTTCACCGAGCGTCACGGGTTGAAGGTGGGCGCGGTCGGAGGCATCGAGAATCCACACCCGCGGTTCTTGGCCGGCGCGTACGACCGCCTCCTCGGGCACGCTAAGTGCGGTGGGATACCGTGCCTCGATCACCCGAGCCTGCACATACATGCCGGGCAGCAGCGTGCGCGCGGGGTTCTCGACCTCGATACGCAACAGGACATCGCCCGTGCCGGCGTCCACACGGGTGCCCGAGAACAGCATCCGGCCGCGCAGGCCGGTCGGCTGTCCATCCAGCAGTACCTCGACGTCGGCGGCGTCGCGTGCATCCATGCGCTGGCGAATCGCTGCGCCGCGTCCTGCAGGCTGGCGGACATCCACGTAGACCCGGTCGATCTGCTGGATCGTGGCCATCGGCGTACTGTCGCCTGCGGTCACCAAGGCGCCTTCGGAGACCAGGGCCTGGTCGACACGGCCCGAAATAGGGGCGCTGACCCGGGAAAAGCCGAGATCCACGAGCCGGCGCGCCAGACTCGCTTGCGCCTGCGCGACGTCGGCCTGAGCCTGGTCGCGCTGCGCGACGACATCGTCGTACATCTGCCGGCTGACCACCTGGTCGCGCGCCAGGACCGCCAGGCGTTCACTGTGGATCCGAGTGCGACGGGCCTCCGCCTCCGCGCGGCGCAGGGCGGCGCGCGCGGTCTCGACGTCCGCTTGCAGCGATGCGGGGGCGATCTGGAACAGGGGCGTGCCGGCTTCGACTTCCGCGCCCTGCTCGAACAGGCGGCGCTGCACGATGCCACCGACCTGCGGTCGGATCTCGGCGGTTCGCAGCGCGGCGACCCGGCCGGGAAAATCGGCGCTGACCACCACCGGGGCCGGGACCAGAGTCTCGACGGTGACGCTGGGGGGCGCCGAAGCGCCGTCCGTGCCGGGCTGGCCGCCGCAGGCTGCGAGCAACACGACCGACACGGCGAGCGGGACGACGCATCGAAGGCATCGGAAAGGGAACATGGACCGCGAACTCCTGCGCGTCGGGCCGGGACGGTCGGCCGCTCGAGATTGCGAAGTCTAGTCGGCGGGCGTCGGGATTGAGTGCGAACTGTGTGGAGATAAGATGGAGGCCGCGCTCCGTTCAGTCCCTGGAAACCCGATGCCCTCCCGCGATTCGTGCACCCTGGCCGAATCCCTCGTGCTGATCGCCGAGGACGAGCCGGACATCGGCGAGATCCTGGCCGCCTATCTGCGGCGGAGCGGCCTGCGCAGCGTGCGCGCCGTCGACGGCGCCGATGCGCTGGCCAAGCATCGGACCCACCGGCCCGACCTCGTGCTGCTCGATGTGCAGATGCCGGTGATCGATGGCTGGCAGGTGCTCCGGGAGATCCGCCACCGGGGCACGACGCCGGTGATCATGCTCACCGCGATGGACCAGGACGTGGACAAGCTTACCGGGCTTCGGATCGGTGCGGACGACTACGTGGTCAAGCCGTTCAATCCGGCCGAGGTGGTCGCGCGGGTGGAGGCGGTGCTGCGGCGGACTCGGGTGCCGATGGCGGACGGCGCGCCGACGTTGCGGTGGGGTCCGATCGAGATCGATGCGGATCGCCATGCGGTCACGTTGCACCTCGACGATGGCCCGCGTGCCATCGATCTCACCCTGACCGAGTTCAGGCTGCTCGCGCATCTGGTGCGGACGCCCGAACGGGTCTGCAGCCGCGCCGAACTGCTGGCTGCGTGCCTGCCGGAAGGCGATACGCTGGAACGGACCGTGGACAGTCATGTCAGCAAGCTGCGGCGCAAGCTCGAGGACGCGGGCCTGGGCGGCGTGCCGGAGAGCGTACGTGGCGTCGGCTATCGCGCCGGCCGGTCCGCATGACACGCGCTTCGGGGCTGCGGTCCCAGATCGCGGTATCGCTGGCGGTGATGTCGCTCGGCTTGATGGTGCTGTCCATTGCCGGGTCCTATGCCTTCTACGCTTGGGCGTCGGCCTATGCGCCGACGATGCTCTCGCAGAGCTGGGTTCCGTCCGGTGCCGAGCTGGCCTGGATCGTGATGACCGTGGTCGCGGCCGTGGTCATTTCGGTCTGGGTCGCGATCCGGCTCTCGCGGCGCATTCTCAACCCCTTGAACGCAGCGGCCCACGGCCTGCGCGATATTGCGCGGGGCAACCTCCACGCCCGGGTCGCGCTCGGTGCACACGCGACCGGGGAGACGGCGCAGCTGGCGCAGGACGTCAATGCGCTGGCCGAGCGGTTACAGGCCGCCGTGCAGGAGCAGACGTTCTGGAATGCCGCGGTCGCGCACGAACTGCGCACGCCGGTCACGATCCTGCGCGGACGCCTGCAAGGCCTGGTCGATGGGGTGTTCGCGCCCGAGCCGGCCGTATTCGCGGGCCTGCTCAAGCAGGCCGAGAGTCTGTCGCGGCTGGTCGAGGATCTGCGTGTGCTGAGCTTGCAGGACAGTGGGCACTTCGAGATCGAGCTGGTGGCGGTCGATCTCGCCTTGGAGTTGCAGGGCGTCGCCGAGTCGTTCTCCGACCCCCTCGCCGCGGCCGGCTTCGAGTTGCGCGTCGAGACCAGCGTGCCGCCGCGGGTGACCTGCGATGCGGCACGCATCCGTCAGGCGCTCACTGCGCTGCTGGACAACGCACTCAAGCATGCGACGCCCGGCCCGCTGCTGCTGTATGCCCGCGTCGTTGGCGGCGAGACCTGCGTCGGCGTCGTGGATACCGGCCCCGGGGTGCCGAAGGCGCTGCGGCAGCACGTGTTCGACGCATTCCGGCGTGGCGATCCATCGCGATCGCGCGCAGGCGGCGGGTCGGGACTCGGACTGGCGGTCGTGCGAACGATCGCGGTCGCGCATGGCGGGCACGCAGGATGTCGCCCAGCACCGGGGCGCGGCAGCGATGTCTTTCTCGCATGGCCGTTGATCGAGGCGCGGCAGGCACCCGCTCACAGCAGACTGTTGCCGTCAGTCGGTGGGCCAGGAGAGGCGCAATGATCCCGTTCCTGCTGGTGTTCCTTGGCGGCGGCCTCGGCGCGGCATTGCGTCACGGCGTCAACCTGCTGGCGCTGCGCGCCGGCACGACGTTCCCCTACGGCACGCTGTGCATCAACGTCGTCGGCTCGCTGCTGATGGGGGTGGTCGTGGGGTGGTTCGCTGCGCGCAGTGGCCTGTCGCCGTCGCTGCGGTTGTTCCTGATGACCGGCGTGCTGGGCGGTTTCACGACGTTCTCGGCGTTCTCGCTGGAGGCAGCGCTGCTTTATGAGCGCGGGCAGTTGGGTCTGGCGGTCGCCTATGTGCTGGCGTCGGTCACGCTGTCGATCGGTGGATTGTTCGCGGGAATGGCGCTGGTGCGGGCGGTGTTGTAGCAGGGTCGAGATACCGGGTGTTCTTCGGGATGTTCCGAGGCCCTACCACCTGGCGTCACTGCTCGCCCCGCCCCGTGTCGCCTCGCGCGCCAGCCGACGCGCCTTCTCATACAGCGCGTTGGCGTGCGCGTCGTCGCCCTTGGCCGCGTACGCCTCGGCGAGGCTGTCCCAGGCATTGGCCGACATCGGGAACAGGTCGGCGCTCAGTGCGAACACGCGCAGTGCGGGGTCGGCACCGAAGTTCTCGCGGACGGGATAGCCGGTGGCATTGACGGTGCGCTCGAACGCGATGTCGTCGAGCAGGCTGGCTGCGCGGATCGCGCGCGCGCGTGCGCGCAGGTCGTCGTCTTGACCCGTGTCGAGAGCGAGGCTGCGTAACGTCTCGGCCAGGGCTTCGGCCGGGAAGCGTTTGGGGGTCATCGCGGCCAGGATGCTGTCCAGCAGCGTGCGCGACCAGACGTTGCGTGCGCTGCCGTTGGTCAGGTAGACGACCGTGTCGACGTCGCCGTCGAGGCTGCCCGCGAACAGCACGCGCACCCGGACCCGGGGGCCGCCATCGTGGCCGACCTGGCGGCCCGAGCCAGGTGTGGCGCAGTCGCAGTGGGCGCAGGATGCGGTCTTCGACGAGTTGCGGGTAGGGCTTGCCGCCGTCTGCGGCGAGCAGCGCCGCCAGGACGAGGTAGTTGGTCTGCGTGTAGCGCGTCCGGGTGCCCGGCGCGAACTGGAGCGGGGTCTGCGCGAGGGCGGCGAAGACGGCGCGTGCATCCGCCGGAAGCGCAGCCGGGGTGCCGTCCTGCGGTGCCTCGGAGTACTCGGGCAGGCCGGAGGTGTGGTCCAGGAGGTCGCGCAGGCGGATGCGCTGCCAGTGTGCCGGCAGGCCGGGCAGGGTCGCGCCGATCGGGCCGTCCAGGTCCAGTGCGCCCTGTTCGATACGCTGCATTGCCAGCGTGCTGGCGAACAGCTTGGCTAGTGAGTAGACGGGAAGTACGGTGGCCTCGGTGACCGGGGCGTGGGGGGTGATGTCGGCCTCGCCATCTGCGCCGCGAAACACGACCTGGCCGTTGCGCGCCACCAGCACGGCCTGGTCGGCGATGCCGTAGCGCTGCCGGTTGGTGTCCAGTTGCGCGCGGAGTGCCTGGGCGTCGGCATTGTCGGCCGATGCGGCACGGGGCAGGAGTAGCGCCAGCGCGAGCAGGGGAGCACGCTCGGTGCCCCCGGCCGAGGTCAGAGCGCCTGACCGCCCGAGACCTCGATGCGCTGGCCGGTGACCCAGCGGTTGGCGTCGCCGAGCAGGCTGGCGATCATCGGGCCGATGTCGTCGGGCACGCCGACGCGGCCGAGCGCGGTGATGCCGGCGAGCTGCTCGTTGACCTGCGGGTTGTCGCGCACGAGGCCGCCGCCGAAATCGGTCTCGATGGCGCCGGGCGCCACGGTGTTGACGGCGATACCGCGTGGGCCCAGTTCCTTGGCCAGGTAGCGGCTCAGCACTTCGACCGCGCCCTTGGCCGCCGCGTAGGCGGCGTAGCCGGGAAAGGCGAAGCGGGTCAGGCCACTGGACAGATTGACGATCCGGCCGCCGTCGGCGATCAGCGGCAGCAGCGTCTGGGTCAGAAAGAACGCGCCCTTGAAGTGCACGTCGACGAGGCGGTCGAACTGCGCCTGAGTGGTCTCGCCGAACGGCGCGGTGTCGCCGTGGCCGGCATTGTTGACCAGGTGGTCGACGGTCTCGCGCTGCCAGGTCTCGCGCAGCGCGGTGCGCAGGACGTCCGCGAAGGCCGGGAAGCTGGCGGCGTCGCCGACGTCGAGCGGGAACGCGCGGGCTTTGCGGCCGAGTGCCTCGATCTCGGCGACGACGGACTGGGCGTCGGCCTCGCCGCTGCGGTAGGTCAGCACGACGTCGCCACCGGCACGGGCGACGGCGAGGGCGGTGTTGCGGCCGAGGCCGCGGCTGGCGCCGGTGATCAGAGTGATGCGGGTCATGGGAGATCCGGGGTGCGTGGCGGGGAACTCACTATCGCGCCGCGTCGATCACAGAGGTTGCCGGAAGCTCGGCGATGCTTGCCTGATCCTCCAGTCGGCGGTCCGTCCCGGGCCCGGGAGGCGTAGGCTTGTGCCATGACCGCGTTGCTCGATCTGGTTCGCCACCACGCGCACACCCATGCGCCGGGCGGCGGCATCGCCGCGACCCCGATCCCCGGCTTGGCGGCGGTGCACGCGCTCGCGCCGAGCGGGCTGGCCCACGACATGCAGCGTCCGCTGGCCTGCCTGGTGCTGCAGGGCGCCAAGGAGGTGACGATGGGGGCGCGCACGTTCGCGTTCGCCGCCGGCGACACGCTGGTGATCGCGGCCGATCTGCCGACCCAGAGCCGGATCGTGCAGGCCAGCGCCGCGGCGCCGTACTGCTCGCTGGTGATGGAGATCGATCCGGCGATCGTGGCCGATCTGGTCGCCGACATGGACGCCGCACCGGACCTGGTTGCCGCGCCGATCGGCGTGGAGCCGACCGACGCCGAGCTCGCCGAGGCGGCGCTGCAGTTGATGCGGCTGCTCGCACGGCCGTCGGCACTGCCGGTGCTGCAGGCCCAGCATGTGCGCGAGATGCATTACTGGTTGCTGGCCGGGCGGCATGGGCCGGCGATCCGGCGGCTGGCGTGGCCCAGCGGCAGCGCACAGCGGGTGGCGCGTGCGGTCGCGGCCCTGCGCGCCGGCTACGACCGGCCGTTGCCGGTAGAGCAACTGGCGGCGATGTCCGATATGAGCGTGTCGGCGTTTCATGCGCATTTTCGCGCGGCGACCTCGCTCACGCCGTTGCAGTTCCAGAAGCGGCTGCGGCTGATCGAAGCGCGACGCCGGATGCTGGTCGATGGCATTCCCGCAGGCATCGCCGCGTACGGCGTGGGCTATGCGAGCGTGCCGCAGTTCACGCGGGAGTACGCGCGGATGTTCGGCCAACCGCCGGTGCGCGAGACCGACGCGGCGCGGCAGCGGGCGCAGGCGCCATGAGCGCGGGCCTGCGTTTGTTGCTGGTCGGTGCGACGGGCCTGGTGGGTCGCCACGTGCTGACGCAAGCCTTGGCTGATCCGCGCGTGGCGGCGGTAATCGCGCCGGCGCGGCGTAACGTGCCCGGGCACCGGAAACTGCAGTCGCCGCAGGTGGACTTCGATCGCCTGCCCGACGATGCGCCCTGGTGGCATGTCGATGCGGTGATCTGCACGCTCGGCACCACGATCCGTGCGGCCGGTTCACAGGCTGCGTTCCGCCGCGTGGATCATGACTATCCGCTCGACATCGCACGCCGCGTGCAGGCGCACGGTGCGCGTGCATTCGCACTGAATTCGGCGCTGGGTGCGGACGCGGCATCGCGGGTGTTCTACAACCGGGTCAAGGGCGAACTGGAACGCGACCTCGCCGCAGTCGGTTTCGACTCGCTGACCTTCGTGCGGCCTGGGCTGATCGGTGGGGCGCGCGACGAGTTACGTTTGGGCGAGCGGGTTGCCGGCGTCGTGCTCGGCGCACTCGGTCCGCTGCTGCCGCCACGCTGGCGCATCAACCCGGCGCCGCGGATCGCCGCTGCGCTGTTGAACGCCGCGGTCGACGCCTCACCAGGTCTGCACGTCGTGGGCTCGGAACGGCTGGGCTGAGGCGCTTGTTGGGACAGGCGCGTATCGTCCTCGATCTTGGCATCAGCGTTCGCTGCGCCTGCGTGTTCAAGTCACGGTGTCTTGCAGTGTGATCTCCGGCGCGCGTCCGCTCCCACCCCAGCCCTCCCCCCATCCGGGGGAGGGAGCACGATGCGAAGAGCCCGCCCTCGCGTGGAGAAGCCCTCCCCCGCGTGCGGGGGAGGGTTGGGTGGGGGCGGGCCTGTGTGGAAACGCCCGCAGCGCCGCATGCCTAGCGCGTGAACCCCAGCCCGGTCGTTTGCACGCGTACGCGCGCGAGGATGTCGTCGGACGTCATGTACAGCGTGCGGCCGTCGTCGCCGAAGGCGCAGTTGGAGATCGCGCCGCCGGTCTCGATGCGGCCCAGTCGCGTGCCGTCGGGCGCGAACACCAGCACGCCGCCGGGGCCGGTCGCGAAGACGGTGCCATCGCTCGCGACGGCCATGCCATCGGGCAACCCGGGCGCGTCGTCGGTCATCAGGTCGCTGGCGTCGGCGAACACACGGCGCCCGGACACTGTGCCGTCCTCGGCCAGCGCGTAGGCGTACCAGAGCGGCGCCTCGGGGTCGGAGCTGGCGACATAGAGCGTGCGTTCGTCGGGCGACAGCGCAATGCCGTTGGGGAAGGGGACGGTGGCGTCGAGCAGATGCAGGCCGCCGTCGGGCGCGATGCGGTAGACGCCGTTGACATCGAGTTCCTTGGCCGGCGAGTCGTTCATGCCCACCAGACCGTACGGCGGGTCGGTGAAGAACACGCTGCCGTCGCCGCGCCGGGCGATGTCGTTCGGGCTGTTCAGGCGCTTGCCGTCGAAGCGCTCGGCAAGCGGGGTCTTGTGCCGGGTCGCCAGATCGAGGCGCGCGACCAGCCGATTGCCCGAATCGGCCAGCAGCACGCTGCCGGCGGGTTCGGCGAGCAAGCCGTTGGCGCCGGCCTCGCGCAGTTCGCCGGTGTCGGGGCCGTCGTAGCCGGACGGCTCGAGGAACACCGAGACCCCGTCGGCCTCGGACCAGCGGTGCATGCGGTTCTCGGGCACATCGGTGAACAGCAAGTAGCCGCCGTCGGCGATCCACGCCGGCCCCTCGGACCAGGTGAATCCGTCGGCGAGGCGTTCGATGCGCGCATCCGGCGCGACGACCGCGTCGAAACCGGCGTGCCAGCGGGTCAGGCGGCCGAGTGTCGACGCGGCATCGGCATCGGCGTCGGCATCGGTGGACGACGTCGGCGCCGCGCAGGCGGCGAGCAGGGGCAGGGCGAGCAGCAGCGCGGGCCATCGCATGGGCGTGCGGTTTCCGGTTCGGGGCCGCACAGGATGCAACGTCCGGCGCGCAGTGGCGAATCGCCGATGCGCGCGCGGCGCAGATGGACGTTCGCATGCAGGAGGAAGCCAGGCCTGCCCGCAGCTTGCTGCGCGCCGGCAGGCGATGGCAGCCCTGGAACGGACATGCGAAGCTTCCCCGCTCGTGGCCGGCCCCCGCCGTGCCGACCACCCCACAGGATCCGTGTGAAGACCCCCCAAGGCCTGCAGGCACTGATCGACGACGGCGTGATCGACGCCGTCGTGCGTCCGCTCAAGAGCGGCAAGGAAGCGGCGGTGTACGTCGTGCGCAGCGGCGACGAAGTGCGCTGCGCGAAGGTCTACAAGGACATGGCGCAGCGCAGTTTCCAGCAGCGCGTGCAATACCAGGAAGGCCGCAAGGTGCGCGGTAGCCGCGAGGCGCGCGCGATCGGCAAGGCCAGCAAGTACGGGCGCAAGCAGCAGGAAACCGCCTGGAAGAACACCGAGGTCGACGCGCTGTACCAACTGCGCGCCGCCGGCGTGCGCGTGCCCGAGCCGTTCGGTTACGTGCACGGCGTGCTGGTGATGGAACTGGTGACCGATGCCGACGGCTTCTCGGCGCCCAGGCTGGGTGAGGTCGCGCTCGACGCCGACCAGGCCCGCGACTATCACCGCGCGCTGGTGCGCGAGGTGGTGCGGATGCTGTGCTGTGGCCTGATCCATGGCGATCTGTCGCCGTACAACGTGCTGGTCGACGCGCACGGTCCGGTGGTGATCGATTTCCCGCAGGTGGTCAGCGCGGCGGGCAACAACGCCGCGCGCACGATGCTGCTGCGCGACGTCAACAACCTCACCGCGTACCTGGGGCGCTCGGCGCCGGAGTTGCTCGACACCTGGTACGGCGAGGAGATGTGGGCACTGTTCGAGGCCGGTGCGTTGGCCCCCGATACCGTGCTGACCGGCCGCTTCACCCCCGAAGCCGGTGTGGTGGATGTCGACGGCGTGCGCGATGCGATCGAGGACGCACGGCAGGAGGCGCTGATCCGCCAGCAGGGCCGTGAGGCGGCGGACGCGGAGGATTAGGCTGCAGCCTCAGAACTTCTCGCCGACCGGCAGGTAGCGCCAGGCGCCGGGCGGCATCGCGCCGTCTGGGCCTTTGCCCAGCGCGATGCGTCCGATGCGCAGGCGGCGAATCGACACCACGTCCAGGCCGACCTGCGCGCACATCGCGCGCAGCTGGCCGTCGCGCGCGCCCTTGATCGCAAAGCGCAGCCGGGTCTCGTTCTGCCAGCTGACCTTGCACGCAGGCAGTGTGCGACCGTCGATCTGGATGCCGTGCGCGAGCTGGCCCAGGCCGTAAGGCCCCAGCGTGCCGGCGACCTCGACGATGTACTCGTGCTCGATCTGGTCGGCATCCTCGGTCAGCCGGCGCCAGACGCGGCCATCCTGGGTCAGCACCATCAGCCCGCTGGCCTCGGTGTCGAGCGGCACCAAGGGCGTCAGACGATGGAAATGGCGCTGCAGCAGGCGTACACCGCTCGGGTCGTCGGCCCAGCGCGCGTCCGGCGTCGCCAGCGCGACGGCCGGTCGTGGTCCATCGATCGCATCGATGCTGGCCGGCTTGTGCAGCAGCAGTGTGGCAGGCTCCACCGCTTCCACGCGGGCCGCCGGGTCGAGCGCGACCTGCTCGACGGTGACGCGATGTTGCGGCGCCTCGACCACGACGCCGTCCACCGACACCCAGCCGTTGCGGATGACCTGCTCGGCCTCGTTGCGGGACAGCGTGAACAGCTCGGCGACGCGATGAGCGAGACGGACGGGATCAGGCATGGTGGGTGTCGGGATCGGGGCCGGGCAGTGTAGCGGGCGGTGCGCCGCGGACTGGCCTTGGCCGCGCCCGACGCAGCAGGCACGTCCGAAGGCGACACGCGCCGTCTAGCGCGCCGCCAGCCGCATGCGCAGGTCTTCGACCTGGGCCGCGTCGAGTGCCCGCTTGGGAATCAACTGAAAATTGTGGTCGGTGAGAAACAGCACGAACAGGTCCGGGCTTTCCTGCCAGGCCACATAGGTGCCCCACGCCACCCGGCTCTCGACACCGCCCTGGCGCGCCCGATAGGCGGCCTCGTCCCAGTGCGCGACGACCGGCTCGCGCACCAGCGCCTCGCGCCCGAAGCGCTGGCGCACGATCAGTGGGGTCAGCAGCAGCGGCAGGCCGAACGCGAACACCACGATCGTTGCCGCTGCGACGAGCGCGATCCACGGCAGATTGCCGGCGAGCTCGGACCACGGGACGCCGAGGATCAGCGCAAGCCCGCTCACCACGAGCGTTCCGACTAGCCACAGCAGCGTCAGGCGCCGGCGCGTACGCCGGTCGCGCATCGCGCGCAGCAGTTGGACGCGCGCACCGCGCCGGTGGTCGCGCTCGTCGAGCGTGAAGGTGGTCGTGCGATCCATGGCCGACGTTGCAAGAGCTGGGCGCCCGATGCTAGCGCGTCGTCGTCTCCGGCATCGCCAGCACCGCGTCCAGTGCGGGTTTCGGCTGGCGATCGCGGTCGAACAACAGCGGATAGTTGGTGCGGTTGGGGACGGGGTAATCGTTCTTCCACGACATGCCGTCGTGCACGCCCCAGACGGTGACGCGGTCGATGACGTCGCGCTTGCGATAGAACAGCGCGAACAGTTCGGCGTAGCGTTGCGCGAGCTGACGCTCGACATCGGCAGGCAGGCCGTCGGGGTAGGGGTCGAGGTAGCGCTCGAACTCCTCGAGCTGGAACTGGGGGTGCGCCAGCCCGGTGCCGATCACCTGGCCCTCGCGCGTGAGCGGCAGCACGTCGATGTCGAGCTCGGTGATCATGACCTTGACCCCGAGCGCGGCGTAGGCGTCGATCGAGGCTTCGATGTCATCCAGCGACGGGTAGTGCAGGCCCCAGTGCGCTTGCATGCCGACGCCGTCGATGCGGATGCCGGCGTCTTGCAGCATCGTCACCAGGCGCACGATGCCGGCGCGCTTGGCCGGGCGCCAGGTGTTGAAGTCGTTGTAGTAGAGCTCGGCGTCGGGGGCTGCGCGCGCGGCGGCAGCGAAGGCGTCGCGCACGACGGTGTCGCCGTCGCCAAGCGCACGTGTCCAGACAGTGTCGCGATACGCACCGTCCTCGCCGACGATCTCGTTGACGACATCCCAGGCGTGCACGCGCCCCACATAGCGGCCGGCGACGGTGGCGACGTAGTCGCGCAGGCGCGATGCCATCGCGTCGGGCGCGAGCGGGGCGCCGGCGGCGTCGTGGAAGAACCAGTCGGGCGTCTGGTTGTGCCAGACCAGGGTGTGGCCGACGATGAACTGGCCCTGGCGCTGGCCGAAGTCGACGAAGGCGTCGGCGGCGTCGAACTCCCAGGTGTCGGGCGCGGGATGCAGCACCTCGGCCTTCATGACGTTCTCGGCGGTGATCGCATCGAAGTGCCGCGGGACCAGTGCCTGCGAGCGCGCGTCGCGGCCGGCGACGATGTCATCGTTGACCGCGGTGCCGATCCGGAACGCACTGGCGTAGGCGCGTTTGAGCGTGCTCGGCGGCTGCGCCTGCCGCGGCGCGGCGGCCGCATCCAGGGCGGCGGATGGCGGCGCGGCATGGGCGGCAGCGGACAACGCGAGCAGCGCGGTCGTCAGGAGCAAGCGGCTGAGCGTGGGTGCGGGCATGCGATCTCCGGCAGGGTGGGCGGACGTGGCGCGGCGCGTCACAGCCGATACGCCTGTTTGGGCAGGCGATAGGCGAGATCGACGGCGACCTCGGCCGCCGCGTCTTCGTCCAGGCGGTGCTCGGCGACCAGTTTGGCCAGGAACGCGCAGTCCACGCGTCGGGCGACATCGTGGCGTGCTGGGATCGACAGAAATGCGCGGGTGTCGTCGTTGAAGCCGACGGTGTTGTAGAAGCCTGCGCTGCTGAGCGTCTGTTCGCGGAAGCGCCACATCCCCTCCGGGGCATCGTGGAACCACCATGCCGGCCCGAGCGACAGGCACGGCCAGTGTCCGGCCAGCGGTGCGAGCTCGCGTGCATAGGTGCTCTCGTCGAGCGTGAACAGGATCAGCCGGAAGTCGGGCGCGTTGCCGGCGACGTCGAGCAGCGGCTTGAGCGCGCGCACGTATTCGGTGCGCAAGGGAATGTCGGCGCCCTTGTCGCGGCCGTAGTGCTCGAACAAGGCGCGGTTGTGGTTACGGAAGCACCCCGGATGGATCTGCATGACCAGGCCGTCGTCCAGGCTCATGCGCGCCATCTCGGTTAGCATCTGCGCGCGAAACAGTTCGGCCTGTACCGGCGTGGCATCGCCGCGTACGACGGTCTCGAACAGTCGGCGCGCCTCGCCCAGCGGCAGGTCGGCGGTCGCGCAGGTCGGGTGGCCGTGGTCGGTCGAGGTCGCCCCCATCTGGGCGAAGAACGCCCGGCGCGTGCGGTGGGCGCGCAGGTAACCGGCCCAATCGTGCACGTCCTCGCCGGTCAGTTCCCCGAAGCGCGCGAGCGCCTCGGGGAACTGTTCGTGCTCCGGATCGATCACCGCGTCCGGGCGATAGGCGGTGATCACGCGGCCGGACCAGCCACTGGCGCGAATCGTGGCGTGATGGTCGAGCGGGTCGAGCGGCGACTCGGTGGTCGCGATGACCTCGATGCCGAAGCGCTCGAACAGCGCGCGCGGCCGAAACGCCGGCGTCGCCAGCGCGTCGGTGATGGTGTCGTAGTAGAGATCGGCGGTCGCCCCGGATAGCCGCACGCGCAGGCCGAAGACCTCGAAGAAGACATGGTCGAGCCACAGCGAGGACGGCGTGCCGCGGAACAGGTGGAAGCGCTCGGCGAGCAGGCGCCAGGCCGCGCGCGGCTCGACCGCTGCGCGCGAGCCATCGGCACGTGGAATGCCGAGTGCGTCCAGGTCCACGCCCTGGCTGTGGAGCATCCGGAACACGTAGTGGTCGGGCACCAGCAGCAGTTCGGTCGCATTGTCGAACGGCGCATCGGTCGCAAACCACGCCGGATCGGTGTGGCCGTGCGGGCTGACGATCGGCAGCCCGGCGATCTGTGCGTACAACCGACGCGCGATCGCACGCTGGCTCGGCTCGGGCGAGAACAGGCGATCGGGATGAAGGGCGAGTGGGGCGTGGGCGGTCATGGAGGGTCTTCTTCGAGGCGGTGCAACCGCGCGTCTGCGGGCGATCGGGGGTTTGAGGACTGCGTCAGTCGTCCACGTGTGCGTTCTTGAAGGCGCTCAACGCGGCACACTCGCCGGCGGTCCGAGCAGGGTCGCGGGTCCGCCGTCGCGGACGATCTCGATGCGCTGCACGACCACGGCCGGATCGATGCGCCACAGACGCAGCGTCTGCGCACCGGCCTCGACGCGGTGGCGCGAGGTGGCAACGTGCACGCTGTCGGCGACCGCGCGTTGCCAGGCCGGGAAGTCCGGATGGCCGGGCGTCGGGTCCAGGCGCAGGGTCAGCACCTGCGGCGCGGCGGTGTCGAACGACACCGCGAGGCGCTGGCCGCCGCGATGCGCGTAGTCGAGTGTGGGCGACAGCACGACGCGGACCTCCACCTCGCCGGCGGTCTGCAGATGCACCGGATACTCCAGCCAGGCGCCATCGGGTCCGGGCTCGCTGGATGCGGCGGTGATCGGCACCGTGGTCACGCCCGCGCGGGTGCGGCCCAGGTGCGGAATGGTCTCCCAGGCCAGGCCGTCGGGCGCCACGGCGCGCGCGTAGTCGCCAGCCTCGATCGCGATGACCCCGCCACTCTCGACGAAGCCTGTCATCGGCCCGGTCGAGGCCGGCCGGGTCACCGGCACCGCCACGCGCACTTCGGTGCGGTCGCTGCCCAACAGGTCGATGTAGGCGACCTCGGTGCCCACAGGCACCGCCTGCCAGTCGATCTCGATGCGCAGCGGCTGGGCGTCGGTGACCTCGGCAGCGGCTGGCGTCACCTGCAGCCAGGCCGCCGATGAGGTGGCGGTGTAGCGGAACGGCGCCGCGCCGCGGTTGAATACGACGACCTCCGGGGCGCGCGCGGCCTGCGGGTCGAGCACCGGCAGCCGTGCGATCTCGGCCGGCACCGGCCAGCCGCGCGGATCGCCCTCGACCGCGACGCCCATCGTGCCGCGCTCGCGCACGTCGATGCGCGCCAGCGCCGGCAGCACGTTGCGGTCGGGCATCTGCCAATGGGTGTAGCCGATGCGCGGCTGCGACATCATGTGCACCCATTTGCCGCCGGCGATGTCCTGCTCGTAGATGCGCGCCAGTTCGGCATCGCGCGCGAACAGGCGCTGGGCTTCGTCCGCCCAGGCGTTCGTCGACGCGCGGCCCTGGTCGGCATACAGCCGGTTGCGCGCGACTGCGATATGGAACCGGTTGAGGTTGGCACTCGCCAGCACCGGGTAGGCGACCAACTGGTACCAGGCGTCGCGCTGCGCGGCGGGCAGCGCGGCGCCGACGCGCTCGGTCTTCTCGACCAGGGCATCCCATTCGGCCAGCACGCGGTCGGCTTCGCCGAAATGCAACAGGCTCCAGGTGTCGGCGGACACCAACTCGGGCTTGCGGCGCGCGTTGTACTGGGTGTAGCGGGTCAGGATCTCGCCGATCTCCGCGGCATGGGCGGCACCGAACTGCTGCGCGGCCCAGGCGGCGGGGTAGGCCGCCAACGCGTCGCGGGTCATCGCGTCGGGATTCCAGGCCTGGTCGAGGAAGAAGCCGATCGGCAGCTCCATCGGCTTGATGTCGCCGACGTTGACCACCCACAGCCGATCGACGCCATGCGCATAGGCCAGGCGCATCTGCTCCCAGACGCGCTCGATCTGGGTGGTGTTGAGCCACTTGTAGTTGCGCGGACCGCCGACGTAGTCGAAGTGGTAGTAGACGCCGTAACCACCGGCGCGGCGGTCGCCGGGCGCTGGCAGCCGGCGCAGGTTGCCCCAGTTGTCGTCGGCGAACAGCAGCGTGACATCGTCGGGCACCTGCATGCCGGCATCGAAGTAGTCCTGCACCTCCTTGTACAGCGCCCAGACCTGTGGCGTGTCCTGCGGCGGCCGGCCGGTGACGTCGGCGAGGATTCGCCGCTGGTCGGCGACGATGCCCTCCAGCAATGGGATCGCCGTGCCCTCGGCCATCGGCTCGTCGCCGTCGCCGCGCATGCCCAGGGTCACGACGCTCTCGTGGTCGCCCATGCGCGCGATGCCGGTGCGCCAGAAATCGCGCAGCCGATCGGCGTTCTTGGCGTAGTCCCAGGGCCCGGCGCCATGGCGCGACCATTCGACGTGCGCGCGCATCATCGGCTCGTGGTGGCTGGTGCCCACGACCACGCCCATCTCGTCGGCGAGTGCGGCATTGCGCGGATCGTCGTCATAGAACGCGCGGCCCCACATCGCCGGCCACAGGAAGTTGCCCTTGTGGCGCAGGATCAGCGTGAACACCCGCTCGTAGAAGCGATGGTTCGGGCCGCCGTAGGTCGCCTGCATCCAGCCGCCGAGCGCGGGGTCCTCGTCGTTGATGAAGATGCCGCGGTAGCGCACCACGGGCGCATCGACGAAGCGGCCGGGCGCGACGTGCAGCGCGGCGTGGCGAGGGGCCGGCACGTCGGCCCACCAGGTCCACGGCGACACGCCGATGCGGCGCGAGAGTTCGTAGAGGCCGAAGATCGTGCCGCGCCTGTCGGCGCCCGCGATCACCAGCGCCCGGTCGATACCCGGTTCCGGGGCGTCGACGACCTGCAGCAGGTGGCCTTCCCAGCTGCCGGCGACGCCGGAGACGTCGAGGCCGCGCTCGCGCACGATGCGGTCGATGCGCGGGCTGTGGCCGAGGGTGCCGGCGATGATCGCCAGTGGCGTCGGAGCCTGGCGCGCCTCGGCGCCGGCGACCGCGGCCAGGTCGTCGCGCAGATCGCCCGCCGCGCGCAGGACGCCCGGATCGTCGGCCGTGTCGATCAGCACCGGCACCGGCCGGCCATCGACGATCAGCGGCAAGGCGCCAGGGACGGCGGTCTCGCAGACTGCCGCGGGCCGCGCGCAGTCGGACGCGTTTCCGGTCGGGACGACAGCCAGGGCCGGGCATGCGGCGGCGATCAGCGGCAGCGCGGCTGCAGCCAATCGCCGTTTGATCCGGGCGCCGGCGGTGTGCGTGGTGAACGCCAATGACGCCATCACTGCGCCTCGCCCCGCAGGTAGCGGCGCAGCCACGTCAGCGCCGGCCGCTCGCTGCCGTCCTCGCGGATCAGGTAGGCGCCTTGCTCGTCGCGCCACAGGCCGCGTCGGAACCCCCACATGGTCACCCCCTTGATTGCAGGGTGCTCCCAGAACATCGGGAAGATGCGCTGCATGTCGCGCAACTGGGTCGCGTCGTCGGGCCCGTCGATGTCGAGTTCGGTGACATAGACCGGCAGCCCGGTCGCGCCGAGCGCATCGAGATTGCTGCGGTGCACGTCCATCGCGGTGTCGGTCGTCGTCGAGAACGCATGGCCCTGCACGCCGATCGCATCGACCAGGTGCTCGGCCTGCAGCAGGCGGACGATCTCGAGATAGCGTCCGGTGGCCTGGGGATCGTTGGTCACGCTGTACTCGTTGATCATCAACTTGGAATCGGGGAAGTGCCGGCGTGCGAGCCGGAACGACTCGAGGATCCAGTCCCAGCCGCTCTCGCCGTCGCCGCCCAGCGCCTCGATGTAGTGGCCGCCGCCTTCGTCGTCCTTGGACGGCGGGTCGTGCAGCGGCTCGTTCACGACCTCGACGAAGTCGATGCCCGGGTAGCGCGCAGCCACGGCCGCGAACCACTGCTCGATCTCGGCGCGCTGCTCGTCGGGCGACAGCGTTTTGATCCATTCGGGTTGCTGGTTGCCCCAGACCATCACATGCATCTGGAACGGCAAGCCATGGGCCTTGGCAACCTGCCAGGCCGCGTCGAGGTCGTCCCAGACCATCACGTCGCGCTCGGCCTCGACCTCGCCCCACTTGCCGCCGTTCTCCGGGGTCACTTTGTTCCAGTAGTCGGTGAAGCCCTTGGCCTGCGGCGGGCTGTAGGCGCCGCCGAGGAACTTGTCGTGACCGTGCGCCAGCGCCGTGGACGCAGGAGCAGGGGCGGCGGCATCGGTCGGCGGTGCTGTCGGCCGCTCGCCACAGGCGGCGAGGGCGAGGGCAAGCGCGCCGATCAAAGGCAGGCAAGCGGTCTTCATTGCATCAGGCTCCCGAATTCGAACAGAACATCGCAACCGTTGGTTGGGCGCTCGCGGGCCGCGGCGCCGTGGACCGGTGCAGCATCAGGCACGCCGGCCGTCCAATTGCGCCGGTTCCAGGCGCGGGGCGAGCAGGTGTACGACCAACAGCGCCAATAGATAGGCCGAACCGGCCATCAGGAACACCGGCAGGTAGCTGCCGGTGGTCTGCAGCAGCCAGCCGGTGAACGTGGCGATCATCATGCCGCCGATCGCACCGGCAAAGCCGCCGATGCCCACGACCGAGGCCACCGCATGGCGCGGAAACATGTCCGAGGTCAGCGTGAACACGTTCGCGGACCAGCCCTGGTGGCCGGCGGTGGCCAGGCCGATCAGCGCCACCGCCAACCACAGGTTGTCGGCCTGGGCGGCGAACATGATCGGCACCACGCACAGCGCGCAGACCAGCATGGCCCCCTTGCGCGCACGATTGACGCTCCAGCCCAGGCGCAGGAAGCGTCCAGCCAACCAACCGCCGAGGATGCTGCCCACGTCGGCCAGCAGGAAGATCGCCACCAGCGGCAATCCCAGCGCCAGCAGAGTCAGACCGTACTCGGCGTTGAGGAACTTCGGCAGCCAGAACAGGAAGAACCACCAGATCGGATCGGTGATGAACTTGGCAGCGACGAAGGCCCAGGCCTGGCGATGGCGCAGGATGTGCCGCCAGGGCACCTTCGTTGCCGGCTCGGGCGGATCGCTGCGAATGTGCGCCAGTTCGGCCGGCGACAGCGCAGGTTGTTGCTCGGG
The DNA here is from genome assembly GCF_039674545.1 of Luteimonas sp. TWI382. Taxonomy (NCBI): domain Bacteria; kingdom Pseudomonadati; phylum Pseudomonadota; class Gammaproteobacteria; order Lysobacterales; family Lysobacteraceae; genus Luteimonas; species Luteimonas sp. TWI382. The sequence goes on along the minus strand of NZ_JBDJNS010000004.1, from coordinate 152,943 downwards.
GGTGCGATAGGTCAGCAGCCAGACGGCCAGCCAGGCGGCACTGAGCGCGCCGGTGAACAGGAACGCCGCCTGCCAGCCCCAGGTCACCGCCACGACCGGCACCAACAGCGGGGCCACGATCGCGCCGATGTTGGAGCCGGAGTTGAAGATGCCGGTCGCGAACGCGCGTTCGCGCCGCGGAAACCACTCGGCGACCGTCTTGATCGCGGCCGGGAAGTTGCCGGCCTCGCCCAGGCCCAGCAGGAAGCGCGCGACCACGAAACCGGCCACACTCGCGGCCAGCGAATGGCTCATCGCCGCGATGCTCCATACGCAGATCGCGATCGCGTAGCCGGCCTTGGTGCCCAGCCGGTCGATGATGGCGCCGGCGCACAGCAGCCCGATCGCGTAGGCCGCCTGGAACGCGGTGACGATGGCACCGTACTGCATCTCGCTCCAGCCGATCTCCTCTTGCAGGAATGGCGCGAGTACGCCGAGCACCTGGCGGTCGATGTAGTTGATGGTCGTGGCGGCCAGCAGCATTGCGCAGACGCGCCAGCGGTACATGCCGATCTTCGCTGCCGGCGTAGCGGATGCGGCCCGGTCGGCGCCGCTCATCCACGTGCCCCGGTAATCTCATTTGCGACCGCATGTGGCCGCGCTCCCCGAATCGGTGCCATCGCCTCCCTCCAGGCGTCGTCCGTGTCGTCAAGAATTGGTAGCGCTATCATTATCACAGCATGTGGACGAATGCGTTCTGCACTGCATCAACTCGCATCCAACAGTGGCGAGAGCGAAGAATTGACCGTCAAATGCCGAGGTTTCTACCTGTGCTGCGTTCATGCTGCTGCGCAGCGTGCGTGTCAATTTTGATAGCGCTACCATCATTTCGAGCGCGGTCCTGGATGGTCGTCCGGACGGGCAGGGGCAGCACGAACATCACGCCATGGCATGGGCGACGCAGGGCGCGCCATGTGCCGGTCACCAGAAACGGGAGGGGAGTACGGTGCAGAAGCAAGTCTCGAAGAATGCGTTGTCGCGGGCGCTGGGTCTGGCGTTGTTGGGGGCGGCGGGCGCCCAGGCGCTCGCGCAGGACGTGCCGCCGGCGTCGCCTTCGGCCACCGATCTCGATGCGGTCGTCGTGCGTGGCTATCGCCAGAGTCTGCAGTTCGCGACCGAGGCCAAGCGCGATTCGACCGGGTTCACCGATTCGATCTTCGCCGAGGACATCGGCAAGTTTCCCGATACCAACATCGCCGAATCGCTCAGTCGCATTCCGGGCATCCAGCTCAATCGCGACGTCAACGGCGAAGGGCTGAACATCGCGATCCGCGGCCTGCCCAGCAGCTTCACCAAGACCACGATCAACGGCGCATCGGTGGCGACCGCGTCGATCGGCCTGGATGCGACCAACCAGAACCGCGAGGTCGATCTGAACATCTTCCCGACCGAGTTCTTCAACCAGCTCACGGTCTACAAGTCGCCCACCGCGCGCCTGTCCGAAGGCGGCGCGTCGGGCGTGGTCGACATGCGCAACATGCGGCCGTTCGACGTCAACGGCAGCCAGCTGACGTACTCGCTGCAGGCCGACTACAACGACATCAGCGAGAAGACCAGTCCGCGCGGCACGGTGATCGGCAGCTGGACCAACGATGCCGGCACGTTCGGCGTGCTCGCCGGCGTGACCTCGCAGCGCGGCAAAATGGGCGTGGAAGGGTACGAGACCATCGGCTGGACCAATCCCAACCTCACCAACGCGCAGTGCGGCAACGGCGGCGCCCCCGGCGGCTTCCCGTCGCTGGGCAGTCCCTGCAACGTGACCGGCGGCAACGGCTGGCGGATTCCCGACGTGGTGCCCGGCAACGCATCCACCATTGCGGCCGGCCTGGTGCCCGGTCAGGTCATCGATGCCGACTGGCTGCGGGCGCACAATCCCGGCCTGACGCCCGAGCAGATCGGCGAGGCATTGATCCCGCGCCTGGGCCGACCGGTGCACATGAGCGGCGATCGCGACCGCGATGCATTCCTGGGCTCGGTGCAGTTGCGGCCCAGCGACAATGTCGAGCTCTACCTCGATGTGCTCTATACCAAGGCCAAGCGCACCAACGACCGCATCGACATCAATCTGATCGGTCGCAACGGCAACATCATCCCGCTGGACATGCAGCTCGACGCGAACAACGTCGTCACCAGCGCCACGTTTGCCAATGCACAGTTCTTCATGGAAGCACGCCCGTACACCGAGGATGTGCAGTACTGGCACGTGACGCCGGGCGGGACCTTCTGGTTCGGCGACACCCAGTCGGTCAAGCTGGACGTGCAAGGCAACCTGAGCCGCAGTTGGATGTTTCGCGACTCGCCGACGATCGGCTTCAACTCGCCATTGACGACGTTGCAGTATGCCAACGGCGGCGGCCTGCCGACCTGGGACAGCGCGCTCGATCTCAACGATCCGGCCCTGGGCTGGACGTGGGAGGGCGGGCGCGTGTGGGCGCAGAACGAGAAGCGCGTGACCGAGACGCGCGGACTGCGTGCGGACCTGCAACTGGGCGACGACCGCAACAATGTGACAGTCGGGCTGTCCTGGGACAACAACCAGCGCCGCATCCAGGGCTTCGGCGACACGGGGGCCGACTGGCAGCCCTATGCGTTGTCGCAGATCAGCGACGCCCAACTGGCGAACTACATCCTGCCCGGGCCGAGCGGCTTTGTGACGGTGGACTTCGACCGCTTCATGCGCGACACCCACTACGCGCAGTATCGCGACCGCGCGCCCGAAACCGCCGGTCCCAATACCGGTGGTGCCACCGGCGGCTTCGACGAGACCACGAAGGCCGCCTACGTGATGGTCAACGGCGAGTCGGAGATCTGGAACCGCAACCTGCGCTTCAACATGGGCGTGCGCTACGCGACCACCGACCAGGAGATCAGTGGGCCGGTGACGCTGGGCGAAGTGCGGCAATGGCAGACGCTGACCGGCGACTACGCCGAGTGGCTGCCGTCGTTGAGCGCGGCCTGGGACGTCGCGCCGAACGTGGTGCTGCGCACGTCCGCATCGCGCACCATGACCCGGCCCAACCCCAGCTCGATGCTGCCGGCCACGACGCTGACCGACATTTCGGCGCAGGTCGCCAACCAGGGCAACCCCAACCTCACGCCCTACACCTCGACCAACTTCGACATCGGTGGCGAGTGGTACACAGGCGGTGAGGGCTTTGTGGGCCTGACGCTGTTCAACAAGCGGATCGAGGGCTACACCTACCAGGGCGTGACCACGATGCCGTTCCGCCAGCTCGGCATTCCGTTCGAGACGTTGGTCGATGCCCAGCAGCAGGCGATCAACTCGCGCGGCGGTCCCGACGTGGCCACGGTCAACGTCAACCAGCAGGTCAATGCCGACGCCGAGCTCGAGGTGCGCGGCTGGGAGGCGATCTGGGTCCAGCCGCTGAGCGTGGTGCTCGAAGGGCTCGGCTTCATGGCCAACTACACCAAGCTCGACATCAAGGCGCTGGGCAATGATGCCCGCGCGCTGTCGGGCAATGTCTATGGCGTGGCGCCGTCGATGTGGAATGCGACCACCTACTGGGAGAACGAGGTCGCCTCGGTGCGCCTGTCGTATACCTGGTCGGAAGCCGCGGTGGGGTCGGGGCCGAACCAGCAGGGCATCCCGTTCGCGCAGATCCACGGTGAGGACCGCGGCCAGCTCGATCTGTCGGCCAGCTACACGCTCAAGGGCGTGCGCTCGGAGCCGCAGTTGACCTTCAACGTGCTCAATATCACCGGTGAGGAGCGGCGTTCGTACTTCGCCTATCCGAATGCGGTCAACGATTTCTACGATCCGGGCACCACCTTCACCGTCGGTATCCGCGGTACGTTCTGACGCAGGGCGGGCCCTGCGCGCCGGCGTCGTCCTCCCCGACGCCGGTGCGCAGGCAACCCGATGTCGCGATGCGGGCACCGCGCCGGTGCCGTCGGGGGGGGGCAGTGGGGAAGACCGAACCAATGAGCGACACATCGCAGATCCTCTCGGTCAGGGAGAAGATCGGCTACAGCCTCGGCGACCTCGCCGCGAACCTGATCTTCCAGACGCTGATCACCTATCTGGCGTTCTTCTACACCGATGTCTATGCGTTGCCGGCGGCGACCGCGGCGACGATCATCTTCGTCGTCGGGTTGCTGGGCGCGTTCGTGTTCACGCCGATGATCGGCCTGCTGGCCGACCGGACACGCACGCGCTGGGGCAAGTTCCGGCCGTGGATCCTGTGGACGGCGGTGCCATTCGGCGCGCTGTCGCTGCTGGCCTTCAGTACGCCCGACCTGGGTGAGGGCGGCAAGGTGGCCTATGCGCTGGTGACCTATACGCTGCTGGTGCTGGTCTACGGTGCCAACAATCTGCCTTACGCCGCGCTCAGCGGCGTGCTGACCGGCAACATGGCCCAGCGCAACAGCCTGTCGGCGTACCGCTTCGTGGCGGTGATGATCGCCCAGTTCGTGATCCAGGTGCTGTTGCTGCCGCTGGTGCTGATCCTGGGCGATGGCGACCGGGTGCGCGGCTTCGAGAGCGTGATGACGCTGTTTGCGGTCGTGGGCACGGTGTTCTTTCTGATCACCTTCGCGACCACCCGCGAGCGCATCGTGCCGACGCCCGCGCAGTCGTCGGGCGTGCGCCAGGACCTGGTCGACCTGGCCCGCAACCGGCCGTGGCAGGTGATGCTGCTGTTGACGATCCTGGTGTTCGTCGCGCTCGCCCTCAAGGGCGGCATGACCATCTACTACTTCCAGTATTACCTCGAACCCACGGCGTTGGCGGGCTTCCTGGAGCGCACCGGCTTCGAACGCGCGATCGGCGGTCTCAACGGCTTGCTGACCGGTGCGGGCATGGCCGGCTTCCTGTGGCCGGAGGACGCGCCGACCTCGGCCTTCAGCCTGTTCAATGCCGGCGGCATCCTCTGCATGATCCTCGGGATCGGGCTGTCGCGTCCGCTGGCCAACCGCTTCGGCAAGCGCAATGTGTTCGGCGGCGCGCTGACGGTCTCCACCGTGTTCCTGCTGGCGTTCTATCTCTACCCACCCGATGCGATCGGTCTGGTGTTCGGCTCGCAGATCCTGCACGGCTTCTTCTACGGCATCACCATCCCGCTGTTGTGGGCGATGATCGCCGACGTCGCCGACTGGTCGGAATGGAAGAACGATCGCCGCGCGACCGCGATCATCTTCTCGGCGATGCTGTGCGGCCTGAAGGTCGGCCTGAGTATCGGCGGCGCGTTGGTGGCCGCGGTGCTGGCGCGCTATGGCTACGAGGCCGGCGCAAGTGCGCAACCGATGGCCGCGATCGACGGCATCCGGCTGGCGGTGAGCGTGTACTGCTCGTTGCCGTTCCTGGCAGGCGTGGCCCTGCTGTTCCTCTACGAGATCGACAAACCGATGGAAACCCGGATCGAACACGAGCTCGGTGCGCGTCGTGCGCGCGCTGCCGGAGCGGCGGCATGACCGCGCCCGCCCAGGGCGCATCCCAGTCCGGCGCGCCGAACGCCGATGCGGCGCCCGCGCCGGACCTGCAGGCGCTGGCCGACCGGGCGATTTCGTCGCCGCTGGTGACCCATATCCATACCGCCGATCCATCGGCGCACGTGTTCGAGGGCAAGCTCTACATCTATCCCTCGCACGACATCGATGCCGGCGCGCCCTTCGACGACGAGGGCGGGCATTTCGGCATGGAGGATTACCACGTGCTGCGCCAGGACCATCCCGGCGGCGAGGCCGTGGACTGCGGTCGCGCACTGCATGTGCGCGACGTGCCGTGGGCGGCGCGGCAGATGTGGGCACCCGATGCCGCTTGTCGCGATGGCCGCTACTACTTCTACTTCCCGGCCAAGCGCGCCGACGGCCTGTTCCGCATCGGCGTGGCGGTCGGCGACCGGCCGGAAGGCCCGTTCGTGCCCGATCCCGAACCGATCGCCGGCACGTACTCGATCGATCCGGCGGTGTTCGCCGACGACGATGGCGAGCAGTATCTGTACTTCGGCGGGATCTGGGGTGGGCAGTTGCAGAAGTATCGCGACGACGTCTTCGATGCGGCCCATGAGGAACCGACCGGTGCGGCGCCTGCTTTGGGGCCGCGCGTGGCGCGGCTGCGCGCCGACATGCGCGTGCTCGCCGAGCCCACGCGCGAGGTGGCGATCCTCGACGCGGACGGCCGGCCGCTGCGCGCCGACGACCACGCGCGTCGCTTCTTCGAAGGCCCCTGGCTGCATCGCCACGGCGGTCGCTACTACCTGTCGTACTCGACCGGCAACACGCACCTGCTGTGCTACGCGGTCGGCGACAGCCCCTATGGGCCGTTCGTCCATCAGGGCGTGCTGCTCGAGCCGGTCGTGGGCTGGACGACGCAGCACTCGATCGTCGAGTTCGAGGGGCGCTGGTGGCTGTACTACCACGATGCGTTGCGTTCGGGCGGCGTGACCCACCTGCGCGACGTCAAGGTCACCGAACTGCAACACGACGCACAGGGCCGCATCCGCACGATCGCGCCCTATGGCGGCTGAGAGCGAGCGTCCGCGCGCCCGGGACGATGCGACCGCGCCGCTGCCGCCGGGGTCGGTGCTGCGCATCGGCAGCGGTGCGACCCAGATCGTCGTCGCGCCGGACGCGGGCGGGCGCATCGCGCAGATCGTGCACGACGGCGTCGCGCAACTGGTCGGCCCCGAAGACGTCTTGCCGGCGACGATCGCCTGGGGCTGCTATCCGATGCTGCCGTGGGTCGGCCGGATTCGCCGCGGCAGGTTCCGGTTCGATGGCCGGCAGTACGTGCTGCCGGCGAACTTCGGTGCGCATGCGATCCACGGCTTTGGCTTCGCGCTGCCGTGGCAGGTCGAGGCACAGACGTGTGATGCGGTCGCGCTGTCGCTGGCGCTGCCGCTCGACGCGGATTGGCCATTCGGCGGTACCGCGGCGCAGCGGATCGAGGTCGCACCGGGGCGGATCATGCTGACACTGTCGCTCGCCGCTGGCGAGCACGCGATGCCAGCCGAGATCGGCTGGCATCCCTGGTTCCGCAAACCCGAACGCGTGGCCTTCGCGCCGGCGCAGGTCTATCCGCGCGACGACGACGGCATCGCGACGCTGCCGCTCGCGCCTGTAGCGCCCAGCCCCTGGGATGATTGCTTTCCCGGAGGCGATGACATCGTGTTGCATCGCGGCGATCAACGGCTACGGCTGCGTTCGGACTGCGACCACCGGGTCGTGTACGACGCCGCCCCGCATGCCACCTGCGTCGAGCCGCAAAGCGGTCCGCCCGATGCCTTCAACCTCGCACCGCGCCGACTGGCGCCCGGCGAACGGCTGACGCGGTGGTTCGAGCTGGCATGGGAATGATCGTCGGTGGCAGGGCTGTCGGTACGTCCTGCCACGCGTGACTGGACGTGGCGACCGCGCAGACGCGAGGTCGCGGTAACGACAGGCCGTCGCATCGCAATGCCGGTGGAGGCAATGCGACGAGATGGCCGATCCGACTCAATCTTCTTCGCCGAAGCTCCGGCTCGAATGCGCAGGGCGCGTGGACGGCGCATCCGGCACTTCGCGATCGGGCCCGCCGACCGTGATCGCATCGCCATGCGGCGGTGTGATCCTGCCATCGTCGAGCGCCCCCGACGCCGACGTGCCGGCGGCGGCCTGGCGTTTCTGCCAGGCGTTGTAGGCGACCGCCCCTGCGGCGCCGAGCGCCAGCCATCTGAATATACCCATCGTCGATCTCCGTGGTTGATTACGACCGCGCAAGCGTCGCGGCTGTGCCGTGAGCCGGCCGTGACCTGCAAGCGCGCGATCGGCTGTCGCGTCGCAATGGCTGCGCTACGGCCTGGGGGCATGCGCCACAGGTCCCGGCGAGATGTCCGCAAGACATTGATTCGATTGATTGTCTCCCGGTGGTCATTTCGCGCTCTGGTGTGCATACTTCAGGTCCCCCCGTCGGCATCCGGTTTCGTGGATCGAATTCCGGGGCTTGCCCCCTTTCGCAGGAGGTGACGGAGATGCGCGCGACAAGGCAGTGGCTGTTGGCGGTGGCGCTGGGCATGTGCGCCGTGGGCGGCGTCCAGGGCCAGGTAGGACCCAATCTGAGCCTGGGCGCGAGCGCCGACGGCTCGCGCAAGGGCGGCGGAACGAGCTACGGCAACGCCATCGATGGCGATCCTGGCACGTGGTGGTCGCCGAGCGGGGCCACCGGCCGGATCTCGGTCAAGTGGAATGAGCCGCGAACCGTGGACGCGGCGGTGATCCGGGAGGCGGTCGGTCAGCAGGGACGCATCAGTGCCTGGCGCTTGGTCGACAACGGCACTGGGCAGGTGCTGGCGACCGGCAATGGGGCGGGCACGATCGCATTCGCACCGGTTTCGCTGCGCAAGCTCAACTTCGAAATCCTCAGCGCCAACGGCACACCGACGGTGGCCGAGTTCGAGACCTATGCCAATGGCGGGCCCGCCAACCCGCCGGGCACACCGTGGACGGTGAGCCTGTCGGCGACCGCGTCGGGCACGACCGCGCAGCTGGCCTGGTCGGTCGGCAGCGGCACGCCGACACGGCAGCAGGTGTACCGCGACGCTGACGCGAATCCAGCCGGACGCACGCTCGTGGCCGACCATGTGGTCGGCGGCAGCTATGCGGATGCGGGCCTGGCTCCGGGCACTTATCACTATTGGGTCCGCGTGCTCGACGGCAGCGGCACCGCTTACGAGTCAGCGCCGGTCGCGGTGACGGTCGCGCCGGGCAGCGGCGGCGGTGGCGGACCGGGAAGCGGGATTGCGGCGGCCTGCCGGCAACTGCTGGAGACCCCATCGATGAACTGGCGGCAGTCGCCGGTGCTGACCAGCGATCAGGCGATCGTCCAGTGCCTGGCCGATTCGCTGGGCAGCCCGGTCGGCTTCGGGTATCGCACCACCGGCGGCTACGCGCCGACCGGCGGCAGCACCCTGGTCGTGATCAGCAACAGCGGCGCGGTATCGCCCGAACAGCAGATCCTCGAGGCGATCGGGACCGACACGCCGACCTGGATCGTCTTCGACAAAGTCGATTTCGCTGCGCCCACGGAGATCGGCATGTACCGCAACGGCTGCGAAGACCCGAAGGTGCGCACGGCGCTGGGCAATGCCAGCGCCGCCGAGTGCCGCGATCACCGGCTGTGGTGCAGCAACCGCGGCGTGCAGGCCGCCGCGTGCGAGGACACGTTCTTCAGCGCGCGGCTCAACGATTCGAGCCTCGATGCGCTCAAGCTGCCGATGGTGCGCTCCAACACCACGATCGACGGCCGCGGCGCAAACGCGCGCTTCATCTTCAGCGGCTTCAAGATCGGCGCCGACAGCAGGGGCAGTCCCACGCACAGCACGCGCAACGTGATCGTCACCAACAACCGCTTCGTCGGTGTCGGCCATACCGAGGACCACAACCTCGACCCGGACATGGTGCGCTCGACCGGCGCCTCGCACGACATCTGGATCCACCAGAACACGTTCGAGAACACCGGCGATTCGGCCTACGACGTCAAGGTCGGTGCGTACGACATCACCGTGTCGTTCAACCGGCTGCACAACGTCAAGCGGGCCGCGCTGCACGGTGCGAGCGACAGCCATACGATCGACGCGCAGATCACCAGCACCGTGCACAACAACCTGTACGTGACCACCGACGACGTGTTCGGGGCCAGCGCCTACAACGGACTGCGCCGGGTGCCGCTGCTGCGACGCGGGCGCTCGCACCTGTTCAATAACGTGTTCTACGGCTATCGCAAGGACGTGCTGAGCGTGCGCGTGGGCGGGCGCCTGGCGTTCGAGGACAACCTGCTGCTCAACAACAGTGTCAACAGCAAGGGCGACGACCTCGACGACTGGATCGCCGCGCTGCTGCGCGACGTGCGCGACACCTCGGGGCTGCGGGTGGAAGGCAGCGTGGTCCGGTACGCGGACGCCCACTGCCAGGCGCACGGCGTGCCGGGCGACCTGACCCGCTCGGTCGGCGCGGTCCCGGACATGCTGGCGCTCTACGATGCGCGCTCGCTGGCCCTGTTGGAAGACAACTGGTTGCCAGCCGACATGGACCTGGCGCGCTACGTGTTCGCGACCGCCGGCAAGGGTGGGCTGACGCCGTACGTGTCGCCGGCGACACCGGGGTTCGCCGCGATCGTCGCTGCGGCGCCCGCGGGCTGTCAGTAGGCGCACGTTCGCGCGACGGGGTGAGCCGGGGGCAAGCCGATCGAGGGCAAGTGGCCGCTCGCGGGGGGCGGCGGGTCTGTCGGGGAGGTGGTCTTCTGGGCAGGCCCGTGCCCCCACCCGGCCCGCGGGCGCGGGCCGACCTCCCCCGCGGTGCGGGGGAGGTGGTGCATCGTCCGCGGTGCGGGGGAGGTGGTGCATCGCGTGGTGGCGTCTGCCCGCGGCGCGGCGTGGATCAGCCGTCGCTGCGTTCCAGCGCCTGGCGGCCCGTGTCGGTCAGCATCGCCAGGGTCCGCGCGCCGTCATCGACGGTGCGGACCCAGCCCAGGCCCTGGGTGCCGCCGATCGTGTCCTCGCCCAGGTAGGCCAGCATGCGCAGCAGCACGCTCATGCGCAGCCCCAGGCGCTTGCACAGCCGCGGCAGCGAGACCCCGTCGGGCGCGTCGGCGAGTGCGTGCAGCAGCGCCTCGAGCAGGGCGGTGTCAGCGGACAACGGCAGCGGGGATGTCGCGCTGGCGCGGGGCCGCGGCGTCGGTGTCGGGCACGTGCGGGGTGACGATCACCGGCACCGACTTCGATGTCGGGGTGCGCGATTCGTCGGCGTAGCTCGACAGCGGCACCAGCGGATTGGTCTCGGGGTAGTAGGCGGCCAGGCAGCCACGCGGAATCGCGTACTCGACCAGCAGGAAGCGCTTGGCCTGCCGGCGCACGCCGTCCTCGCTGAGGCTTTCCAGGTCCACCCAGTCGCCGGCGCGCATGCCGAGCGCGGCGATGTCCTCGGCGGCGATGAACAGTACGCGGCGCTCGCCGAACACGCCGCGGTAGCGGTCGTCCAGCCCGTAGACGGTGGTGTTGTACTGGTCGTGCGAGCGGGTGGTCGCCAGCGTGAACACCGGCCGGTCGCCATGCATGCGGCGCGCGCGGTGGATCGGATTGTCGGTCGGCACCCGGGCCGGCACGAAGTGGGCCTTCCCGGTCTCGGTGAGCCAGCGGCGGTCGCGCGCGGTGTTCGACAGCCGGAAGCCGCCGGGCACGCGGACCCGGGCGTTGAAGTCGTGGAAATCGTCGAAGGTGCGGGCGATCAGGTCGCGGATGCGGTCGTAGTCCTCGATCAGCGCCAGCCACGGCACCCGGCTGCGTTCGCCGAGCGTGGCGTGGGCCAGGTGGGCGACGATCGCCGGCTCCGACAGCAGGGTGTCGGAGGCCGGCGGATTGATGCCCGACGACAGGTGCACCATGCTCATCGAGTCCTCGACGGTCACGCCTTGCGCGCCGCGGGCCTGGATGTCGATCTCGGTCCGGCCCAGGCACGGCAGGATCAGCGCCTCGCGGCCGTGGGTGAGGTGGGTGCGGTTGAGCTTGGTGGTGACGTTGACGGTCAGCGCGCAGTTGCGCAGTCCGCGTGCAGTGGCCTCGGTGTCGGGGGTCGCGATCGCGAAGTTGCCGCCCATGCCGAAGAACACCTTCGCGCGGCCGTCGATCATCGCCTCGATCGCGCCCACGGTGTCGTATCCATCCTCGCGCGGCGGCTCGAAGCCGAACACGTCGCGCAGCCGGTCGAGGAAGGCGGCGGGCGGCTTTTCGTAGATCATCATCGTGCGGTCGCCCTGCACGTTGCTGTGGCCGCGCACCGGGCAGGCGCCGGCACCGGGGCGCCCGAGGTTGCCGCGCAGCAGCAGCAGGTTGGTCAGCATGTTGATCGTCGCGACCGAATGCTTGTGCTGGGTGATGCCCATGCCCCAGCAGGCGATGACCCGCTCGGACTTGAGGTACAGCTCGCCGGCGCGGCGGATCTGCGCTTCGTCGAGGCCCGATTCCTCGATGATGATCTCCCAGGGTTCGGCCATCACGTCGGCGGCGAACGCGTCGAAGCCGGAGGTGTGTTCGGCGATGAAGGCCTGGTCGAGCAGCGAGTCGCCGCCCTGGCCGGTGACCTCGACGTCGCGCTCGAGCACGTGCTTGATCATGCCCTTGATCGCCGCCAGATCGCCGCCGATCTTGAGCTGGAAGTAGTCCGACGAGATCTGCGTCGAGCCGTTGGTCAGCATCGCGACCTTGTCCTGCGGATCGGCGAAGCGTTCCAGGCCGCGCTCGCGCAGCGGGTTGAACGAGGCGATCGCGCAACCGCGCCGCGCCGCCTCGCGCAGTTCGCCGAGCATGCGCGGATGGTTGGTGCCCGGGTTCTGGCCGAAGATGAAGATCGCATCGGCCAGCTCGAAGTCGTGCAGCGACACCGTGCCCTTGCCCACGCCGATCTGCTTCTTGAGCGCCGTGCCCGACGACTCGTGGCACATGTTCGAGCAGTCGGGAAAGTTGTTGGTGCCGTACTCGCGCACGAACAATTGGTAGAGGAACGCGGCCTCGTTGGAGGTGCGCCCGGAGGTGTAGAAGATCGCCTCGTCGGGTGAGGGCAGGGCATTGAGGTGGCGGGCGATCAGCGCGAAGGCCTCGTCCCAGCTCACTGGCACGTAATGGTCGGTGGCCGCGTCGTAGCGCATCGGCGTGGTCAGCCGGCCCTGACCCTCGAGCCAGTGGTCGCTGTAGCTGCGCAGTTCGGCGACGCTGTAACGCGCGAACAGGTCGGGCCCGGCGCGGAACTTGGTGGCTTCGGCCGCGACGGCCTTGGCGCCGTTCTCGCAGAACTCGAACGTCGAGGTGTGGTCGCGATCGGGCCAGGCGCAGCCGGGACAGTCGAAGCCATCGGGCTGGTTGGCGCGCAGCAGCGTCTTGGCGCCGTCGACCGCGATGTTCTGGTCCATCAGCGCCTTGGCGACGCTCTTCAGGGCGCCCCAGCCACCGGCGGGGGCGTCGTACTTGCGGATCGGATGCTTGCTCATGGCGTGGAACTCCTGCCGGGGCGCGGGGCTGCGGGCGGCGACGGGGCCGACTCGGGCAGCAGCCGTTGCGCGTGGGTGTAGACGGCGTGCCCGTCGTCGCGGGCGAAGCCGATCAGGGTGAGGTCGGCGTGCTGGGCGAGTGAGATCGCCAGCGCAGTGGGAGCGGAAATCGCGGCCATCAGCGCGATGCCCGCGCTGGCGGCCTTCATCGCCATTTCGTAACTGGCGCGGCTGGTGACCACCAGAAAGCCCGCGTCCAGCGCAAGACCGGCGCCATGCAGTGCGCCGATCAACTTGTCGAGCGCGTTGTGCCGGCCGATGTCCTCGCGCACCAGCAGCAGGGTGCCGTCGGTCGCGGCCCATCCGGCGGCATGGGTGGCGCCGGTCAGTGCATTGATCGACTGGCTGTCGCGCAACTGCTGCAGTGCGCGTTGCAGCGCATGGACCTCGATGCGGACATCGGCCGCGACCGGTGGCGGCACGCGCAGCGCGGCTTCCAGCAGTTCGCTGCCGCAGACGCCGCAGCCACTGCGGCCGCTCATGCTGCGCCGGCGCGCGGCCAGCGCCTCGGCGCGCGCGTCTGGAATGCGCAGGCGGATCTCGATGCCCTCGAGCAGGTGCTCGATACGCTCGATCGCGACATCGTCGGGATGTTCGACGATGCCTTCGCTCAAGGCGAAGCCGCGCGCGAAATCCTCCAGATCGGCTGGCGTGGCCATCATCACCGCGAACGGCGCATCGTTGTAGACGAACGCCACCGGGACTTCCTCGGCGATGGCGTCGTCGAGCTGGCGCCCCGCGCCGCCACGCCAGCGTTCGACCGGACGCAGCACGGCGCCTTGAGGCAGATCGGGATCGGAGGGCTGGGTCATGGCGCTCGAGGTGAGGGCGGGCGCATGCGCGCCCGCCGGCGAGGGATCAGGAGAACAGCACCAGTGCCTTCTCCAGCGTCTTCCAGATGCCGAAGGCGAGCGGAATACCGACCGCGGCCCAGCAGAACGCGACCAGCAGCGGGTTGCCGCCCGCACCGATACGGTCCATGTCCTCCTGGGAGATCAGCGACTTGCCGCTGGCGTCGACCTTCTCGTGCGCCAGCTGCTTCTCGTGCGCCAGTTCCTCGGGCGTCATGAAGTGCTTCGCGTTCACCGGGCGCACCAGCAGGTTGCACACCAGGCCCAGCGCCAGCATGCCGGCCAGGATGTACATCGTGGTGTTGTAGACCTGCGAGGGCGGCATGCCCAGGCCGAGCTGGTACTCGCGCATGTAGCCGATCACCAGCGGGCCGAGGATGCCGGCCGCCGCCCATGCGGTGAGCAGACGGCCGTGGATCGCGCCGACGTGCTGGGTGCCGAACAGATCGGCCAGGTACGCCGGCACGGTGGCGAAACCGCCGCCGTACATCGACAGGATCACGCAGAACGCGATGACGAACAGTGCGATCGAGCCGGCGTTGCCGAGGGTGGGTGCGGCGGCGTACAGCGCGATGCCGAGCACGAAGAAGATCGAGTAGGTGAGCTTGCGGCCGAACTTGTCGGACATCGACGCCCAGAAGAACCGGCCGACGATATTGGCCAGGCTCAGCATGCCGACGAAGCCGGCCGCGATCGCGGCGATCGCCGACAGTTGCTCGGCGGTGAGGTCGCCGAAGCCGGCGTCGACGCCGATCAGCCGGCCGCCGAACATCTCCTGCAGCATCGGCGAGGCCAGTCCCAGCACGCCGATGCCCGCCGAGACGTTCAGGCACAGCACCGCCCACACCAGCCAGAACTGCGGAATGCCCCAGACCTTTTTCACGTGCACGTGGCCCTGGGTGATCATCGCGTTGTTCGACGCCGGCGGTGGCGTCCAGCCCTTGGGTTTCCAGCCGGTCGGCGGCACGCGGTAGCCGAAGGCGCCGGCCATCATGAAGACGAAATAGACCACCGCCATCACCAGGAAGGTCTCCTTGACGCCGACCGAGGTCGGGGTCGCGAAGTGGCGCATCAGCATGTCGGCCAGCGGACTGCCGATCAGCGCGCCGCCGCCGAAGCCCATGATCGCCATGCCGGTCGCCATGCCGCGGCGGTCGGGGAACCACTTGATCAGCGTCGACACCGGGGAGATATAGCCCAGGCCCAGCCCGACGCCGCCGATCACGCCCGAGCCCAGCCACAGCATCCAGATCTGATGCAGGTGGACGCCCAGCGCGGAGATCAGCAAGCCACCGCACCAGCACAGCGCGGCCACGAAACCGGCCTTGCGCGGGCCGACGCGTTCGAGCCAGCCGCCCCAGATCGCGGCCGAGCAGCCCAGCAGCACGAAGAACAGCGTGTACATCCACTGCAGTTCGCTGATCTGCCAGTCGCAGCTGGCCGAGGTGATGCGTGCGAAGAAGCCCATCTCCGGCCCGCAGGCGACCGGCGCATGGATGCCCACGGCCATCGACAGCGGCAGCCAGAACACGCTGAAGCCGTAGGCCATGCCGATGCACAGGTGGATCGCCAGCGCGGCCGGCGGGACCAGCCAGCGGTTGAAGCCGGGTCTGGCAATGATGCGTTCCTTCGACAGCAGGCCGCCCGATGGCGCCGCGGCGGCAGGAAGCGGAACTGAGGTGCTGTTGGCCATGGATCCTCCCGAATCGGTCAGCCGGATGCGGCGCCGCCGGCAAATATGCTGTGAAATGCATATTGGCTGCGACAAAGTGTCGCAACGGTAGCCGCATCGGGGCTGTCAGTGAAGCGCCATTGGTCTAATAATCGGCTTCCAAGAGCCTATATGGCCCGCCTGCGCGGGCGGGAGTCGCGATGTACAAGGTCCGGATCCGACCGCAGTGGACACTCGAGAACACCGACGGTGTCGCGCTATCGTCGCAGTTGGTCGAGCTGCTGCTGGCCGTCCGGGCGACCGGCTCGCTCGCGGCGGCGGCCCGCCAGGCCGGCGTCTCCTATCGCTACGCCTGGGGACGGTTGCAGGACGCCCAAGCGGTATTCGGGCAACCGCTGCTGCGGATGAGCCGGGGGCGAGGGGCGTCGCTGACGGCGATCGGCGAGCGCCTGGTCTGGGCCGACAGCCGCATCGCCGCGCGCCTGTCGCCGCTGCTCGACAGCCTGGCGACCGAACTGGAGGCCGAACTGGAGCGCACCGTGGGCGCACATGCGCGGCCGCTGCGCGTGCACGCCTCGCACGGCTTCGGCGTGGAGACGCTGCGCCGTGAAATGGCGGCAGCGGACGTGGCGCTGGACCTCAAATACCGCAGCCCGGACGACGCGCTGACCGCGCTACGGACCGGCGCCTGCGACATCGCCGGCCTGCACCTGCCGATCGGCATGCTCGAGGCGCCGTTGTTCGCGCACTACCGTCCGCGCCTCGACCTCGACGCCGATCGGGTGATCCACCTGGCGATGCGGCGCCAGGGCTTGGTGCTGGCGGCCGGCAACCCGCTGGGCATCGGCACGCTGCAGGACCTGGAGCGTCCCGACATCCGTGTGATCCACCGCCAGCCCGGCTCGGGTACGCGGCTGCTGTTCGAGACGATGCTGGCCAATCACGGCATCGCCTTCGACCGCATCCGCGCCTGCGACGTCGAGGAACTGACCCATGCCGCGGTCGCTGCGTACGTCGCCAGCGGCCTGGCCGATGTCGGCTTCGCGCTCGAGCCCCCGGCGCGGCGCTACGGGCTGGACTTCCACCCGTTGGTCACCGAGCACTACTTCTTCCTGTGCCACAACGACGTACTCGAGTCCGGCCGCCTGCGCGGGCTGCTCGCCCTGCTGCGCAGCGACGGCTTCGGCCGCGAACTCGGCCTGTTGCCCGGCTACGACCCGAGCCGCTGCGGCCAGGTGCAGACCCTGCCCGAGGCCTTCGCCGCCGCCCGCCCCTGAACATCGGGGTCTGAAAACAGGGGTCAGAGTGCAATAAAAAAATGGGGTCAATAGAAATGGGGTCTAGAAAATGGGGTCAGAGTGCAATTTCGAGGGATCGCGCTGCATGTCGATCCTGCATTCGAAATTGCACTCTGACCCCGGTTTTGCGGGTTACTGGATGTCTTCGTTGAGCATCAGCTGGCGCGCGAAGCGGACCGGCGGTGCGCCCTGGGCGAGCATGTCGTCGTGGTACTGCTTGAGGTTGAACGCCTCGCCGCGTGCGGCCTCGGCCGCCTTGCGGGCGTCGAAGTGCTCCTGCGCGCCGACGAAGTAGGTCGCCAACTGGGTCGACGACAGCTGCGCGCGCGTCCACTTGCCCTCGGCCTCGCTCTGCTGCTGGAACGTCTGGCGCACCATCAGGTCCAGCGCCTGCTCCTTGGTCCAGTTGTCGACGTGGATGCCTTGGTCGAGGATCGCGTTGGCGACCGCGCGCGCATAGAACTTGAGTTGCATCAGTCGAAACAGCGGGTCGCTGTCGGCGTAGCCGGCGTCGGCCATCATCCGCTCGGTGTACACCGCCCAGCCTTCGGCGAACGGCCCGGAGCGGAACACAGCGCGCAGCGTCGAGGGGTGATTCACCGAATGCGCGCCTTCCAGGTAGTGGCCGGGCATCGCTTCGTGGATCGTCAGCACATGCAGCATGTGCTTGTTGTACTCGCGCAGGAACGAATCGACTTGGGCGTCGTTCCAGTCTTCGGGAATCGGCGAGATCGCGTAGTAGGTGTCCAGGCCCTTGTCGAGCGGACCGGGCGAATCGCAATACGCCGCCGCGACGCCGCGCTGGAACTCCGGCATCAGGATGATCTTGACCGGGTCGTTGGGCACCGTCACCAGGTCGTGCTTGCGGACGAACTCGGTGGCCACGTCCAGCGTGTGGCGGGCGTACTCGACCACCTCGTCGCGGCCGGGGCGATCGGCATAGGCGACTTCCATCGCCGCCTCGATCGCCGCCTGGCGCTGGTCTTCGGTCGGCTGCGCGGGCGTCTCGGGCGCGCCGTCGCGGCCTTCGAGCACCGTCTGCGCGACGGCATACATCTCGTCGCGGATGCGGGCCAGCTCGGCTTCGGCACGCTGGCGGATGTCCTGGCGCGAGAGCGAAGAGTTGAGCGCGAACTTGAGCTTCTGGTCGTACTTCTCCGCGCCAATGCGGAACTCGCCCTTGGCATTGGGCACCAGCGTGCCATCGAGCCAGGTCTGGTGTTCCTCGACCGCGGCGCGCAGCGTCTCGACCGCCGCATCCAGACGCGCGCGATCCTGTCCCTGCAACTGGTCGGCATTGGGCGTAATGAACGTCTCGATCAGCGCCAGGACGCCTTTGTTCTGCGCCGCGACCGTGCGCGCGTGGGTCGGCGGCACCCGCGCCGGATCCAGGTTCTCGCGCGCCTGGGCGAGGATCGCCGGGATCTTCTCCATGCGCTGCGTCGCCGACTTCAGGCGCTCGGGCATCGGCGCGAACTCGCGTGCCATCAATCCGTAGATCGCGCCACCGGCCAGTCCGCTGTAGGTCTGCGGATCCCAGGCCCAGCTCTGCATGACCTCGGTGTCCCAGATGCCGTATTCGAGCTGGTTGCGCAGGATCAGCGCGTCCACGTGGTTCTCGCGCGAGAGCTTGTCGACGTCGATCGCGCCGAGCTCGGCCAGGTAGCGGCGATTGAAGTCCAGGGCCGCTTGCCGACCCGCCGCCGACAGATCGTCGACCTCGGCATCGAAACGGTGGTCGCCGATCTGCGTGGCCGACACCGGCGACAGCGCCATCACCTCGTCGAGGTAGCGCTTCGACAGTTCGGCGAACGCCGCGTCGGCGGGCGAGGGCGCCGTGGCAACTGCGCCGTCCTGCGCGTTGGCGGGGGCACTCGGCGCCTCCCGGTTGCAGCCGGCAAGGGCGGCGGTGAGCACGGCAACGGCGAGCAGGGAACGACGCATGCGGCAACTTCCAGGCATGGAGACAGCGCGCAAGCATAGAGGCGCCGCCACCGCGCCGCATGTGCCGATCGTGTCGGCTCGGCGCACTGCCCCAAAACCGGGGGCAGAGTGCATTTTTCGCAAGTCGCGCGGCCTTGTGTGAGTCACGTGGCAAGAAATGCACTCTGACCCCGGTTTTGGGGTTGATTTGACGCGTCAGCGCTGCGCGCAGAAGAATCAGGCGCTGTGCGGCCATCGCCGCGGGGGAGAGTGCAATGCGGCGTCGTGACTTCATGGCCCTGGGCGGGATCGGGCTGGGCGGCCTGCTGTTGCCCGGCGGCATCGGCCGGGCGATCGCGGCCGAGGAACTGACGCACGCGCTCGATCCGGCCTTCAAGAAGCGGCTTGCCGATGTCGCCTTGCAGGCCGCGCGCGATGGCGGCGCCGGCTACTGCGACGTGCGCATCGGTCGCTACCTGCGCCAGTACGTGATGACCCGCGAGGCGCGGGTGGAAAACGTGGTCAACGAGGAGTCGATCGGCGCGGGCATCCGCGTGCTTGCCGACGGCGCCTGGGGGTTCGCGGCGACCAATGCCCTTGACCCCGACAGTATTTCCGCGGCCGCGCGCCAGGCGGTGGCGATCGCCAAGGCCAATGCCCGCATCCAGACGACGCCGGTGCAGCTGGCACCGGTTGCGGGCGTAGGCGAGGTCGCCTGGCGCACGCCGATCGCGCGCAACGGCATGGCCGTGCCGGTCGAGGACAAGGTCGCGCTGCTGCTCGACGTCAATGCCGCCGCGATCGCCGCCGGTGCCGACTTCGTCGGCTCGCGGCTGTTCCTGGTCAACGAGCAGAAGTACTTCGCCAGCACCGATGGGTCCTACATCGACCAGGACGTGCACCGGATCTGGGCGCCGTTCACGGTGACCGCGATCGACAAGGCCAGCGGCAAGTTCCGCACCCGTGACGGCCTGTCGGCGCCGATGGGGCTGGGCTACGAATACCTCACGCCGGACCCGGCGCAGCGCTTCGACCTGCCGGGCGGCGTGGTCGCCTACGGCCGCGCCTACGACATGCGCGAAGACGCGATCGCCGCCGCTCGGCAGGCCCGCGAGAAACTGCGTGCGCCCTCGGTCCAGCCCGGCCGCTACGACCTCGTGCTCGATCCGTCGAACCTGTTTCTGACCATCCACGAGAACGTCGGCCACCCGCTGGAGCTCGACCGCGTGCTCGGCTACGAGGCCAACTACGCCGGCACCAGCTTCGCCACGCTCGACAAGCGCGATGCGGGCTACCGCTGGGGCAGCGAGATCGTGAACTTCGTCGCCGACAAGACCCAGCCCGGGAGCCTGGGCGCGGTCGGCTACGACGACGAAGGCGTGCGCTGCAAGCAATGGGACCTGGTCAAGGACGGCATCCTGGTCGACTACCAAGCCACACGCGACCAGGCGCATCTGTTGGGCAAGACCGAATCCGATGGCTGCAGCTATGCCGATGCCTGGTCGAGCGTGCAGTTCCAGCGCATGCCCAACGTCTCACTGTCGCCGGGCAGGTCGCCGCTGACAGTGCGCGAGATGATCGCCGGCGTCGAGCGTGGCCTCTACATCCACGGGCGCGGCTCATACTCGATCGACCAGCAGCGCTACAACGCCCAGTTCGGCGGCCAGCTGTATTACGAGATCCGCAATGGCGAGATCGCCGGCATGGTCGAGGACGCCGCCTACCAGATCCGCACGCCGGAGTTCTGGAACGCCTGCAGCGCGATCTGCGATGAACGCGACTATCGCCTGGGCGGGTCGTTCTTCGACGGCAAGGGCCAGCCCGGCCAGGTCTCGGCGGTGTCGCACGGCGCGGCGACGACGCGCTTCGACGGCATCAACGTGATCAACACCGCACGCTCGCTGTAGCGGCGAGCGGGGGCGTCGGGGCGATGCGGGGTCTGCATCGCCCGACGCCGGGCCGCTACAGCGACTGGCAGATCGCGAGCGCGGCCGCGCCGAACGACGGCGGCGGCTGCCCGGCCATCGCGTGCGCAAGCGTCTCGACATGACGGACGCGGTCGGCACCGGCGGGGTGGTCGCCGCTGGCGTGTTCGTCGAAGATCCCGTTCTGTTGCCAGGCCCGTGCGCTGGTCAGGACCTCGGGCCAGCCGTGTCCGATCCGCGTCAGCAGGTAGGCGGAAGCGAGATCGGCGATGACCTCGGTGGCCGGCCCGCTGATCCCGTGCAGGCCGATGTCGGCGAGGATGCGTTCGCTCATGCCGTGTCCGGCTTCGTGGGCGAGTGCGAACTTGATCGCGACGTCGTCGTCCAGGCCGAGCAGGCCCTGGCTGGCCTCGATGCCGTAGCCGCCGGGCGCCGGCGCCAGGTTGCCATTGGGCTGGGCGCCCGGCACTTCGATCACGATCGGCACCATCGCCTCGCCGAACACGGTCGGCCGGTCGCCGCCGTAGAACAGCTCGGCGCTCGCGTCGAGCAGGGCGGCGACGGCCGCGCTCGCTTGGGTCGGGGTCAGTGGCATTGCGGTGTCTCCTGATGTCGATGCACCCGGTCGCGGATGCGGGCGTGCAGGGTCGCCGTGGCTGCCCGCCGCGGGCATCGGTCGTGTGCTGGGTTCGGCCTGCGTGACCACCGAGTCGCCGGCGCGCCGGATCCGAATCCGCTGGCGGGTCTGTGCCATTCGTCACTGGACGCGGCCGGCGTGGCATGTCATCAATCCGGACGGCGCGTAGGGGACGCGTCGCCATCTCATCGCCAACGTCCGCACCCGCCGCGGACCCTCGCTTTTCGGGAGAGCTGCTGTGCATAGACGCGATTTCCTCGCCCTCGCTGGTGTCGGCGCGGGCGGCTTGTTGCTGCCCGCCGTCTTCGGCAAGGTGATTGCCGCCGAGCAACTGCTGTCCGCGCTCGATGTGGGCGTCAAGAAGCGGTTGGCCGATGCCGGCCTGAATGCAGCGACCGCCGCGGGCGCAAGCTACTGCGACGTGCGTGTGGGCCGTTACCTGCGCCAGTTCGTGATGACCCGCGAGGACAAGGTCCAGAACGTGGTCAGCACCGAGTCGACCGGCGTGGGCGTGCGCGTCGTCGCCGGCGGGGCCTGGGGCTTCGCCGCGACCAACACGCTGACCGAGCAGGGCGTGGCCGAGGCCGCGCGCCAGGCCGTCGCGATCGCGCTGGCCAACGCCAAGGTGCAGACCGCGCCGGTGCAGCTGGCGCCGGTCAAGGGCGTGGGCGAGGTCGCCTGGCGCACCCCGATCGCCCGCAACGGCATGGAGGTGCCGGTCAAGGACAAGGTGGACCTGCTGCTGGGCGTCAACGCCGCGGCGCTGTCGGCCGGCGCGAGCTTCGTGAATTCCACGCTGTTCCTGGTCAACGAGCAGAAGTACTTCGCCAGCACCGATGGCTCGTACATCGACCAGGACGTGCACCGGATCTGGGCGCCGATGACGGTGACCGCGATCGACAAGGCCAGCGGCAAGTTCCGCACCCGCGAGGGCCTGTCGGCGCCGATGGGCATGGGCTTCGAGTACCTCGACGGGGCCGCCGCAGGCAAGATCGTCTCGCCCAATGGCGTGGTCAATTACAGCACCTCCTACGACATGCGCGAGGATGCGATCGCCGCGGCGCGCCAGGCGCAGGAGAAGCTGCGTGCGCCATCGGTCAAGCCTGGTCGCTACGACCTCGTGCTCGACCCCTCGCACACCTGGCTGACCATCCACGAGTCGATCGGCCACCCGCTCGAGCTCGACCGCGTGCTCGGCTACGAGGCCAACTACGCCGGCACCAGCTTCGCCACGCTCGACAAGCGCGAGCAGCGCTTCCAGTACGGCAGCGACCAGGTGACCGTGTTCGCCGACAAGACCCAGCCCGGGAGCCTGGGCGCGGTGGCCTACGACGACGAAGGCGTGGCGACCAAGCGCTGGAACCTGATCGACGCCGGCAAGTTGGTCGATTACCAGGCCACGCGCGACCAGGCGCACATCCTGGGCAAGACCGAGTCCGACGGCTGCAGCTACGCCGACGCCTGGTCGAGCGTGCAGTTCCAGCGCATGCCCAACGTCTCGCTGGCCGCCGGCCGCACGCCGCTGAGCGTGGAGCAGATGATCGGCGACGTGGAGAACGGCATCTACATTGTCGGCGATGGGTCGTTCTCGATCGACCAGCAGCGCTACAACGCCCAGTTCGGCGGCCAGCTGTTCTACGAGATCCGCAACGGCAAGATTGCCGGCATGATCGAGGACGTCGCCTACCAGATCCGCACGCCGGAGTTCTGGAACGCCTGCGTCGCGGTCTGCGACGAGCGCGATTACCGCCTCGGCGGCTCGTTCTTCGACGGCAAGGGCCAGCCCAGCCAGGTCTCGGCGGTCTCGCACGGCTCGGCGACCGCACGCTTCAACGGCATCAACGTCATCAACACCGCGCGTTCGCTCGGCTAAGGAGTCCCGACCATGACCATCTTCACCGAAGCCCAGGCCCGCGAACTGCTCGAGAAGACCGTCGCATTGTCGACCGCCGACGAGTGCACCGCCACACTGTCGGGCTCGATCGACGGCAACATCCGTTTCGCGCTCAACAACGTGTCCACCAGCGGCATCGTCAGCAATGCCGAACTCAGCGTGCAGGTCGCCTTCGGCAAGCGCGTGGGTACGGCCAGCATCAACGCCTTCGACGAGGCCTCGCTGCGCAATGTGGTCAAGCGCGCCGAAGACCTCGCCCGCCTGGCGCCCGAGAACCCCGAGTTCCTGCCGGCGATCGATAAGCAGGACTACCGCGCCAGTCCGACATTCAGCGAATCCACCGCGGCGATCACCCCGGAGTTCCGCGCGCAGGTCGCAGCCGATTCGATCGCCCCGTGCCGGGCCGAGCAGCTGATCGCCGCCGGCTTCCTCGACGATGGTCGCAGCTTCGTCGCGTTCGCCAACAGCAATGGCAACTTCGGCTACCAGCAGGCGACCAACTTCAACTACACCTGCACCGTGCGCACCGAGGACGGCCGCGGGTCGGGCTGGGTGGGGCGCAACCTCAAGGACGCCAGCGCATTCGACGCCGGCCGCGATGTGCGGGTCGCGATGCGCAAGGCCAGCGATTCGGCGCAGGCCCAGGCGCTGGAGCCGGGCAAGTACACCGTGATCCTGGAGCCGGCCGCGGCGGCCGGGCTGATCTCGTTCATGATGCGCTACTTCGATGCGCGTACCGCCGACGAGGGCCGCAGTTTCCTGTCCAAGCGTGGCGGCGGCAACAAGCTCGGCGAACAGGTCTACGACCCGCGCGTCAACATCGTCGCCGACCCGTGGCACCCGGAAGCGCCGGTGCTGCCGTGGGACGGCGACGGGCTGCCGCGCGAGAAGATGGCGATCATCGAAAACGGCAAGGTCGCCAATCTCGACTATTCGCGGTTCTGGGCGCAGCAGCAGGGCAAACGCGCGGTCGGCCGGCCGGGCAACCTGTTGATGGCGGGCGGCGACAAATCGACCGCCGACCTGATTGCAGGCACCGATCGCGGCATCCTGGTCACGCGTACCTGGTACATCCGCATGGTCGATCCGCAGACCGTGCTGCTGACCGGGCTGACCCGCGACGGCACCTTCTACATCGAGAACGGCGAGATCAAGTACCCGCTGAAGAACTTCCGCTTCAACGAATCGCCGGTGATCATGCTCAACAACATCGACGAACTCGGTCGGCCAGTGCGCGTGGGCGGCGACGAGTCGTCGATGGTGATGATGCTGCCGCCGATGCGGCTGCGCGACTTCACGTTCACTTCGCTGTCGGATGCGGTCTGAGGCGTCCGCATCGCGGGTGATGCCGGTGCCCGGGCGGCGCCCGCCGCTCGGGCAGGACGTGCCGCAGGCGCGACCCCGCCCGAGCTGGGGCGGGGCGGGGCGATGAATCGGCGTCACGCGTTGCAGTGGGTGCTGGGCGCGGCGGCCGGGCTGGCCCTGCCGCCGGTGCTGGCGCAGTCGGCGCGCTACGATTTCTGGTTCACCCGGCTGCGCTACGAGTCGGGCGACTGGGACGTCGATGCGCGGATGCCGTCCAATGTGATCACCTCGCTGATCGACTACACCGACCTGCGTGTCGATCCGACCGAGCATGTGGTCGCGCTGTCGGACCCGAAGATGCTCGCCGCGCCGTTCTGCTATCTCGCCGGCCACCGCTTGGTCGAGTTCAGCCCGGCCGAGCGGCGCAACTTCGAGCGCTACGTGCGCGGCGGCGGTTTCGTGTTCGTCGATGACTGCAACCACGACATCGACGGCCTGTTCGCCAAGTCGTTCGAGGCGCAGATGGCCGCGATCTTCGGCGCGTCGGCGATGCGCAAGCTGCCGAATTCGCATGCGCTCTACCACAGCTTCTTCCGCTTCCCCGAGGGTCCGCCGGCGACCGGCTTCGAGCTCAATGGCTGGGGTGACGACCTGGTGCACGACTACCTCAAGGGCATCGAGATCGATGGCCGGCTGGCGGTGCTCTACAGCAACAAGGATTACGGCTGCGAATGGGACTACGACTGGCGCAACAAGCGCTTCCTGGCGCAGGACAACACCAAGTTCGCGGTCAATATCGTGATGTACGCACTGACCGCATGACTTCCGCTTTCGCAGGACCCGCCGCATGACCGCGACCACCCCCACCGAAGCCGACCTACAGGCGCGCCTGGCGCAGCTTGATGCGCTGCGCGATGCGATCGCGCGCGCCGTCGTCGGCCAGGCCGATGTCGTCGAACAACTGCTGGTCGCGCTGCTCGCCGGCGGGCACGTGCTGCTCGAAGGCGTGCCGGGGCTGGGCAAGACGCTGCTGGTACGCACGCTCGGCCGGGCGCTCGACCTCGACTTCCGGCGCGTGCAGTTCACGCCCGACCTGATGCCCAGCGACCTGCTGGGGACCGAATTGCTCGAGGAGGACCATGGCACCGGGCGGCGGCATTTCCGTTTTCAGGAAGGGCCGGTGTTCACCCAGCTGCTGCTGGCCGACGAACTCAATCGCACACCGCCCAAGACCCAGGCCGCGCTGCTCGAGGCGATGGCCGAGCGCACCGTCAGCCATGCCGGCGTGACCCGCGCGCTGCCGCAGCCGTTCTTCGTGCTGGCCACGCAGAATCCGATCGAGCAGGCCGGCACCTATCCGCTGCCCGAGGCGCAGCTCGACCGCTTCCTGCTGCATGTCGCGCTGGGCTATCCCGATGCCGATGAGGAGCAGGCGATCCTCGCGCGCACGACCGGCGCTGCCGAGGCCGAGGTGCCGCAGGTCATGGACGCCGCCGTGGTGCTGACGCTGCAGGCGCTGGTGCGCCAGGTGCACCTGGGCGAAGACCTGCTGGCCTGGATCGCCGCGCTGGTGCGCGCGACCCGACCGGGCGACGGGGCGCCGCAGATCGTGCGCGAGTACGTGCGTTGGGGCGCCGGGCCGCGTGCCGGGCAGTCGCTGGTGCTGGCTGCCAAGGCGCGCGCGCTGCTGCGCGGCCGGCTTGCGGCGACGCGCGAGGATGTGGCGGCGTTGATCGCGCCGGTGTTGCGTCACCGGCTGGTGCTGTCGTTCGCGGCCGAGGCTGGGCAGATCGACGCCGATGCGGTGGTCGCCGGGCTGCTGCGCGCGCTGCCCGCACCGGACCGCTGAGCGCAGCGTGGTGGCCGCGAGCCCGGCACCGCCGATGTCGCCGGACGGTCCGCCGTCCGGTGACGGGCTGACGCCTGCGCTGCGGGCCTGCCTGGCGACGCTGCGGCTGCGCCCGCGCTACGCGCGGGGGCGCGACGGCCCGGGCCAACACGCCAGCCGCAATCGCGGCGCGGGCCTGGAGTTCGCCCAGTACCGCGCCTATGAGCCGGGCGACGAACCACGGCAGATCGACTGGAAGCTCTACGCACGCAGCGATCGCTTTTTCGTGCGCGAGTCCGAGCGCGAGAGCCCGATCCGGGCCTGGGTGCTGCTCGACACCACCGCGTCGATGGCCCAGGCCGACGACGCCGCGCCGCAGCGCACACGCCTGGACGTCGCGCGCTTGCTGGCGGCCTGCGTGGTGGAGATCGCGCACCGCCAAGGCGATGCCTGCGGGCTGGCGACCTGCGGCGGCACCGGCCTGACGCTGGTCGCGCCCGCGACCGGCCCGCGGCAGCGCGACGGGCTGCGCCACGCGTTGGCGCAGGCGAGGGCCGTCGGTGACTGGCCCGATGCCGCGACGCTCGTGCCGGCCTGGGGCCGCATCGCGCGCGGCGACCTGGTCGTCGCGATCGGCGACTGGTTCGACATGGCCGCGGTCGAGGACCTGCTGCAACTCGCGCGCGCCGGGCGCGAGGTCGTCGCGCTGCAGGTGCTGACCGCCGACGAGCGCGACTTTCCGTTTCGCGATGGGCGCCGGTTCGTCGATCCGGAGACCGATGAGGCGCTGCTCGGCGACGGGCCGGCACTGCGCGCCGACTACCTCGCGCGCTTCGCTGCGGCGCAACGCGCACTGGCGGCGCGGCTGGCCGCGGACGGCGTCGCGTTCGCGAGCCACGTCGTCGACACGCCGCCCGAAGGCGTGCTGCGCGCGCTGTTCGGCGATCGCCCGCGATGAGTCTCGGCCTGCTCGCGCCGACCGCGCTCGCGATGCTGGCGACGCTGTTGCTGCCGCTGCTGTTGCACCTGGCGCGTCGTGACGCCACGCGGCCGACGCCGTTCGCGGCCTTGCGCTGGCTGCGGGAGCGGCCGAAGCCGCATCGGCGCCTGCGTTTCGATGACTGGCCGCTGCTGTCGGCCCGCCTGTTGCTGCTGGCCGTGTTCGCGCTGTGGCTGGCGTGGCCGGTGTTGCACGGCGGCGCGGCCCCGGCGCGCTGGACGGTCGTGATGCCGGGCGCGGCGGCCGACGCGCTATCGCCAGCCGATCCCGATGCGCCGGTGCGTTGGCTGGCGCCGGGCTTCCCCGAAGCGAGCGGCACCGTCGCACCGACCGGTGCGGCGCCGATCGCCAGCTTGCTGCGCGAACTGGACGCGATGCTGCCCCGCGGCACCGCGCTGACCGTGGTCGTGCCCGAGACCGTCGACGGCGCCGATGGCGGGCGGGTGACCTTGTCGCGCGCCGTCGACTGGCAGGTCGTGCCGGTGGCGTCATCGCCGGGCATGGCTTCCGATGCGTCCTGGCCGCAGCTCGATGTGTTCGGCATCGCCGATGACGATCCGGCGCTGCGCATCCTGGCCGCAGTCGCCCGCGCCTGGCGTCCCGACGATGCCGATGCGCTGCGACGCGTAACGTCCGGCGAGACGCCGCGCGCGCAAGCCGCGCTCGCCTGGTGGAGCGCCAGCGCACCGCCGCCCGCGCTGCTCGAGGCCACGGCCGGCCGCACCTGGCTGCTGGGCCCGGCGGCGCCGCTGCCCGAGGGCACGGACTGGCAGCCGAGTGCCGACGACGCGGCCTTCGAACGCGCGGCCTGCGGCGCGTCGACCTGTGTGCGCTGGCGCGGCGCGTTCGATCCGGCGCGCGACCCGGAACTGCTCGATCCGGGCTTTCCCGCACGGTTGCACGATCGTCTGCGACCGGGGCCGATGCCGGCGCGCATCGCCGCGGCGGACCTGGCGCCCGCCAGCGGGCTGACGGCGTATCCGCCAGTGCCGCGCGACCTGCGGCCGTGGTGGGCGCTGCTGGTGGCGCTGGCGTTCGCGCTCGAGCGCTGGTTGGCTGCCGCCGCGCGTCGGAGTACGGCCGCATGAGCGTCGTGTCCGCACTGCTGCGCGTGCGCGCCGCGGCGCGTCGGCGTGCGGTCATCGGCGTCGCGTTGGTGGCCGCGCCCTTGGCGATGGGGTTGGCCGCGCTCGCCTGGCAGATGGCCGACGGACCGGCGGCGGTCGTGGCAGCGTTGTTGGTCGGCGCGCTCGCCGCGGTCATCGCCGCACGCCGGGTCCGCCGTACCGACCGCCGCTGGCTCGTGCGCCGGCTCGATGCCGACCGCCGCGACATGGAGGACAGCGCCGCACTGCTGCTCGCCGATCCCGCCGCGCTTGCGCCACTGGCGCAACTGCAACGTGCGCGGCTGGAGGCCCGACTCGCCGCGCAGCCTTGGCACCCGCCGCCGGCGCCCTGGCCGTGGCGCGCGGTGCTCTTGGCGTGGTCGGTGGGTGCGCTGCTGACCGTCGCCGTGCTGGCATGGCCGACGCGGGCCCCCCCTGGGACGAGCGACAGCGTGTCCACGCGGGCCGGAGCCGCTGGCGCGCCGGTGGTGCGATCGCAGGCGCTGCGCATCGACGCGCCGGCCTACACGGGCCTGGCACCGCGGACGCAGGCCGAGTTCGACGCGCAGGCCACGACCGGCGCGAGCTTGCGCTGGACACTGCGCTTTTCGCCGCAGCCGCAGCGCGTGGCCCTGCAGTTCCACGACGGCCGCGAATTGGCGTTCGTGCGCCAGGGCGAGGATTGGACGGCCACGCTGCGGCTCGACCACTCGGCGCTGTACCGCATCGCAGTCGATGGCGACACCGACGGCATTCTCGCGCGTGCGCAGCCCTGGCGGCTCGAGGCCGTGCCCGACCGCCCGCCTGAGGTGCGCGTGCGTGCGCCCGAGACCACCCTGTCGACGTATACCCGCGGACAACGCGCCTGGGCGCTGGCGTTCGAGGCGACCGATGATTTCGGCGTCGCGGCGGACGCGCGCCTGCGCATCACCGTGACCCGCGGCAGCGGCGAGGCGATCACGTTCGAGGATCACACGCGGACGCTGCGCGGCAGCGGCGATGCGCGCGCGCGCGCATTTGCGGCGACGCTCGACCCGATCGCGCTGGGCCTGGAGGAGGGCGGCGATCTGGTCGCCCAACTGGAGGTCCGCGACCACCGCGTGCCGGCCCCGCAGGTCGCCCGCAGCGCCAGCCTGATCCTGCGCTGGCCGCCGCCAATACCGCCCGATGCCGACGGACTCGAGGGCCTGGCGCGCGACGTGTTGCCGGCGTACTTCCGCAGTCAGCGCCAGATCATCCTCGATGCCGAAGCGCTGATCGCCGAGCAGCCGCGACTGGCGCGCGAGACGTTCGAGACGCGCTCCGACACGCTGGGTGTCGATCAGCGCTTGCTGCGGCTGCGCTACGGGCAGTTCCTGGGCGAGGAATCGGAGGGCCATGCGCGGCCGCCGCCGACTGCCGATGCCGACGACACGCCGCCCGCGCCCCCGCGCAAGCCCTTGCCGATCGACGACTTCGGCCAGGGCGATCCGCCTGCCGATGACGTGTCGGCGCAGGCGCCACAGGGGCACGACGCGGCGCACGATGATCACGACCACGACCACGACCACGACCACGACCACACGCCGCGCGACGCGACGACGTTCGGCCGTGCCGACGACGTGCTCGAGACCTTCGGCCACACCCACGACCTGCCGGAAGCGGCGACCCTGCTGGACCCGAAGACGCGCGAACTGCTGCGCGGCGCGTTGCGCGAAATGTGGCAATCCGAGCTGCACCTGCGCCAGGCCGCGCCGCGCGAGGCGCTGGCACCTGCGAACCGTGCGCTGGTGCTGATCAAGGAAGTCCAGCAGGCCGACCGCATCTATCTGGCGCGGGTGGGCACGGCGCTGCCGCCGGTCGATTTCGCCCGGCGGCTGGGGGGCGACCGCGACGGCATCGCGCCCCGCGCGGTGCCAGGTCCGGCGACGGTCGCGCTCGACGCCCCGACGGCGGCCTGGCAGGCGCTGGCCTGGAACGAGGCCTTCGATCCGGCGGCGCTCGTCGCCTGGGCACAGACGCAGCCGCGTGCGCTCGACGATCCGCTTGCGTTGCTGGCCGCGATCGACACGCTGCAGCGCGATCCTGCCTGTACCGCGTGCCGGCAGGCCCTGCGCGGGCAGCTGTGGCAGGTCTTGCAGCGTCCGCTGCCCGCACCGCCGCGTCGCGCTGCGATCGACGCGATGGGCACGCGCTACCTCGACGCGTTGCGGGAGGATGCCCGATGACGCCCGAGCGCTGGTTGCTCCCGCTGCTCTGTGCCGCCGCCGCGCTGTCGATCCTGCGACTGGCGACCGCGCACCTGCGCGCGCCGCGCGAGGCCCGGCCCGCCGCTTGGCGCACCTGCGCGCTCGCCACGCTGACAGCGGTCTCGGCGGGATTGTTGGCGCTCACGTTGCAGCCGCCACCGGTACCGGCCGCAGGCGGCGCGCTGGTGGTATTGACCGCGAGTTGGGACGACCTGCCGCTGCCCGCGTCGCAACCGGTCATCGCATTGCCCGAGGCCGGCGAAGGGCCCGCCGGGGCACTGCGGATGCCCGATCTGGCGACCGCGCTGCGGCGTCATCCCGAGGTGCAGGCGCTGACGATCGTCGGCGCCGGCCTGACGGCGCGCGACCGCGACGCGGTCGGCGATCGCGCATTGGCGTTCGTGCCCGCGGCACTGCCTGACGGCATCGTCGCCCTCGAGGTGCCGCGCGACGTCGCGCCGGGCGCACGTTTCGAGGTGCGTGGCCGTGTCGCCGGCCTCGATGGCGCACAGGTCGCATTGGTCGACCCGGCCGGCCGCATCGTCGATACCTCGGCCCTGGACGAGGCAGATGGGTTCCGCCTGGCCGGTACCGCGCGCGGTGTCGGCGCGGACCTGTTCGTCGTGCGCGTGCGCGATGCCGACGACGCCGAGCGGTCGCAGGTCGAGGTGCCGATGGTGGTCGAGGACGCGGTCCCGATACGCCTATTGCTGCTGGCCGGCGCGCCGAACCCGGACCTGCGCGCGCTGCGACGTTGGGCCGAGGACACGGGCCTGCGCCTGCGCTGGCGGGTGGCCCTGGGCGGCGGCACCGGCGTCGGCGACGCGCCGGCGCTCGGTGCGGCCAGCTTGGCCGAACAGGATCTGGTGCTGCTCGAAGCGCGCGCATTCGACGGCTTGAGCGCGGGCGCGCGGGCCGCGCTGCGCAGCGCGGTGGCGAATGGCCTTGGCGTGCTGGTACATGCACCGCAGCCACCGTCGAGGGCGTTACGCGACTGGCTGCGCGGTACCGGCCTGGCGATCGAAGCGGGGCCGGCCCGCACCTGGCGTCCCGACCCGGGTCCGACCGATGCGGCGCGGTTGCGCGCGTGGACCGGCCCCGGCAGCGACGATGCGCCATTCGATCCGCTGCTGGCGGGCGAGGCGCCACCGGCGCTGGCCTACCGGCCTTTGGCCGGAGGACTGCCGGGCAGCGAGGACAGCCCGCCGGACATGATGCGCTGGCAGGCCTGGGGCCGCGGCCGCATCGGTCTGGTGACGCTGGCCGACAGTTGGCGCCTGCCGCTGGCCGGCCGCGCCGACCTGCACGCGGCGCTGTGGAGCGGCTGGGCCGGCACGCTGGCACGTGTTGGCGACCAGGCCGCAGTCGCGGTCGAGCGGCCGGCCTGGGCTGGCGAACGTGTCGTTTTGTGCGGACTCGCTCCAAACGCGCAGGCGATCGCCCCGGACGGGCGTGCGATCTCGCTGTTGCGCGATCCGGCGGCGCGTGACTGCGCCGGCCTGTGGCCGCGCGCCGCCGGCTGGTATCGGATCGTCGATGCCGATCGGCACTGGCCACTGCGCGTGCGCGCCAGCGACGAGGCCTCGGGCCTGTGGGCCGCGCAGCAGCGTGCCCGCACACAGGCGCTGGTGCGCGCGCCCGCGGGCGACCCTGCACCGCAGGCCACCGCGCCCGGTTCGAGCTGGCCCTGGGCGCTGGCCTGGCTGTTGGCGACCGCGGCGCTCTGGGCGCTCGGCCGTGCACGGCTGGGGCGCGTACAGCTGACCCCGCCAGGATCGCCTAATCTTTCGGCCTGACGACGGAGGAACGGCGATGACGTATCGCGGACGCTGCCATTGCGGCAGTCTGGCCTTCGAACTGGACAGCGAGATCGCTGAGGTCTACGACTGCAATTGCTCGATGTGCCAACGGCGCGGCGGTCTGCTGGCGTTCGCGCCCGCCGAGGCATTACGGGAGACCGGGACCGGCAGCGCGGGCACGTATCGCTTCAATACGCACCGGATCGACCATCATTTCTGCACGGTCTGCGGCATCGCGCCCTACAGTCGCGGCATCGCTCCCGATGGGGCGCCGATGACCTGCGTCAACGTGCGCTGCATCGACGGATTGGACCTGGCATCACTGAAGATCGTGCAGATCGACGGTGCTCGATTCTGATCGGATACGGCTTGGCTGTGCGGCGATCGCTGCGGACGGGATAGCCAGCCGAGCGGACAGCCTTGGCTGCGCGTTGTCGTCTCCACCTCGGCGCCGGCCGGAAGGCCGGCCGGCGCGTGCGCAGCGACGATGTTGTGGCTCAGCCTTCCTCTTCTTCCTCGAACTCCACCAGGGCATCGAGATCGAACGCCATCGCTTCGACCGCCTCGCGCACCTTGCGCGCAGTCGCGGCGTTGCCGGCCTCGACCTCGATTTCGTGCATCTGCGGGCCGTTGACGTCGCTCAGGCCGGCGGAACTGGAGTCGGCGTCGTCCATGTGCGGCATCAGGTCGTCGATCTCTTCGACATGCTCGATGCCATCGATGCTCTGCAGAAGGTTGATGACCGTGCGGGCGGTGTCGTCGCTGCCGGTCAGGCGGATGCGGAGCATGGGCATGGCGGTTCCTCTTCGTGTTCGGTCGGGCGGGAACCGTGAGGCTGGGAGAGCCGGGGGCAAGCCTGCGTGACGAGCGCGCCACGATCGCGTTGCACGCACCGGGCGCAAGACCTAGACGCGCAGCCAACGCATCGAAAGCGCGACACCGACCATCGCTGCGGCGACGCCGAGGAACGCGACGACCAGTCCGGTCGCCTGCGCGGCGAATCCGATCAACGCCGGACCTGCGAGCACGCCGGCATAGCCGATCGTGCTGATCGCAGGGATCGCCTGCGCTTCGGGCATGGTCGTCTGCCGTCCGGCCATCGAGAACATCACCGGCACCACATTGGCGCAGCCCGCGCCCACCAGCGCATAGCCGGCCAGCGCGATCGCCCCGCTGGGCACCAGTGTGGCAATGCCCAGGCCCACGCAGGCGCATAGCGCACCGAGCACGACCGCGCGGCGATCGCCCAGGCGGCGGACGAGGCCGTCGCCGCACAGCCGCGCGACCGTCATCGCCAGTGAGAACACGACAAAGCCCAAGCCTGCGCGGTCGGCGTCCACGCCGCGGACCTCGTGCAGGAACACCGCGCTCCAGTCGAGCATCGAGCCTTCGACCAGGAACGCGGCGAAGCACAGCACGCCGATGCACGCGACCACGCCGCGCGGCCAGGCGAAGGCGGCGGTGTCGCGCGCCACGCGTTCGCTGCGCCAGTGCCGTGCCGACGGCACGTACAGCGCCAGCACGATCAACGCGACCAGTCCGGTCGCCAGCCACTGCGCCAGGCCCGCGCTCAGCAATGCGGTCGTGCCGGCGGCGCCGACGAAACCGCCGACGCTGTAGAACGCATGGAAGCCGGACATCATCGGGCGTGCACTGTCGCGTTCGACCGCCACTGCCTGCAGGTTCATCGCGCAGTCCATCGCGCCGATACCGGCGCCGAACGCCGCCAGCGCAGCCGCCAGCAGCCAGGGCGTTGCGGCCATCGCGAGCATCGGCAACGTGATGCAGATCAGCAGCAGCGCGGCCACCATGACGCGCTTGCAGCCTTGGCGTGCGGCGAGCGCACCGGCGGCCGGCATCGCCAGCAGCGAGCCGGTGCCCAGGCACAGCAGCACCAGACCGAGCGAGGCCTCGTCGAGCCCGGTCCGGGCCTTGGCGAACGGCACGATCGGCGCCCAGGCGGCGATCGCGAACCCGGGAATGAAGAACGCGGCGCGCGTTGCATGTTGCTGCGCGCGGGGGGAAGAGGTGGGGACGGGCATGGCGGACGACGTGGGAGGAGGACGGGGAAGGCCGGTGGCGCTCAGGGCGGGGCCGCGACGTGCACCGCGATACCGCGTGCAACGAAGCGTGCACGTTGTGCAGGCGGCGCATCGTGTTCGACAACGAGTGTGGCGATGGCTTCGAGGGCCGCGACGCGGTGCGCGGCCTGCGTGCCGAGCTTGGCGTTGGTCGCCACGACGACGGCCTCGCCGCTGGCCTCGATCATCAGGCGCTTGAAGCGGGCCTGCTCGCCGTCGACGCTCCACAGGCCGTGGTCGGCATCGATCGCGCAGGCACCGGGAAAGCACAGGTCGGCGCGCAGGTCGCGCAGCTGTGCCATGGCCTGCGCACCGAGCGCCGCGCCGCTGCGCGGGTCGATCCGACCGCCGATCAGCAGGACCTCGAAGCCGTCGCGGGCCATCAGCGTCTGGGCGATGTCGGGGGCGTTGGTCGCGACGGTCAGCGCCTGGCGTTCGGGCAAGGCGGCGGCGATCGCGCTATTCGTGGACCCGGCGTCGAGCAGCAGCATCTGGCCGGGGCGGATCCGGGCGGCCGCTACGGCGGCGATCGCAAGCGCGCGCTTGCCTGCTACGTGCTCGTGGTGGCGTCGCGCCAGTGGCGGGAAGTCGGGCGTGGGGGGCAGCGCGCCGCCGTAGACGCGACGGCACAGACCGCGCGCGGCCAGTTCGCGCAGGTCGCGCCGAATCGAATCCTCAGACACGCCGAACTCTGCTGCCAGTTCGGTCGCCACGACCCGGCCCTCGGCCGCGAGGCGGCGCAGGATCGTCTGCTGGCGCTCCTGCGGCAACGCATCGCCGGACGCGGTCATCGAAAGTGACCGCCAGCGATGAGAGGGGCTGTGTGCGCGCCCTGGGCGCTCGCGTCACGCGCCGAGGGCGCGTCGCGGCGCATCGACGCGGCCAGGCAAGCGTGGTGACCCTCCAACTCCCTGCGCTGAGACATCAGGCACTCCCGTCACATGAGAGCGCGAAGTCTGGATCAGTCGGTGTAAACGTGCAACATCGTGCATTCGTATGCACGCGCTCGGCATGGGGGGCGGGCGGCCTCCCCACGCTGTCAACGGTCTCCGTGGTCTGCCTTGCGCGGCTCAGGGCTGCGCGACGGGTGTCCGCACCGGCACCGTGATGTTGCACAGGTCGATGTGCCCGGCCGGATGCAGGTACCAGGCGTCGCGGCGGTTGCGGCGCGATTCGACCACCGCATCGAACAGCGGCGTGTCGGTGCGCAGCACCTCGAGCGGGGTGCGCTGCGCGGGCGGCAGTTCCGACGCCAGGCGCACCGCGCGGATCGGCGTGCGCTGCGCCGGATCGGTGTAGAAGCCCAGCGGGCCGGTGCCGCGCGGCAGCACGCTGAGCAATTCCATGCCCTGCAGCACGCGGCCGACGACGGTGATGTTGCGGTCGAGCTGGCGCGGCGACTGGCCGGTGACGACGTAGAGCTCGGTGCCGTTGCTCGAGTCGGGCGCGGTGTCGCGGCCGGCGCCGAGCGTGCCGTAGCAGTGCGCGAGCCAGGCGCGCCGCCCGCGGCCGGCCTGCGCATCGGCATCGCGCGCGGCCGGGAAGCCGGCGGTGAATCCGGTCTGCGCCGCCCAGCCTTCGCGGTCGGGCAGGGCGTGGAAGGCCACCCCCGCGGCCGGGCGGTCGAACTCGGCCGGCAAGTGCGCGCGTGCGCTGCCGATCGGCTTGCCTGGGGCGCCGTCCTCGACGATGTCGCCGAACTGCACGACGAAATTGTCCTGCGCGCGGTAGAGCGTCAGCCCGTCCCAGAAGCCCTCGCGCGCGAGCGTGCGGATGTTGGCCACGTGCGCGGGCGCGAAGTCCGGCGCCAGCTCGATGATCACCCGGCCGGTCTCCAGATCGAGATACAGCGTGTTCTGCGGGTCGGGCGTGCGCCAGTCCGCGGGCGTCGAGGCGTCGAGCAGGTCCTGGGTCGAGCGCGGGTCGGCTGCGCGCGAGTTCGCGACGTCGGTCGCGGGCGTGCTGGCGCAGCCGGCGATCAGCAGCGCGAGTGCCGCAGCGCAGGCGGCGACGGGACGGCGCAGTCGGGACGGGGGCAGGCGCATGGGCGAAGTCCATTGGAGTGGAGCGCCGATTGTGGCTGACGTGGCGGCCCGCATGACTAGCGGCACATTCGCTATAGCGAAGTTCGCAATAGAGTCCCGATCGAGCACGTGGAGGGCGGGCATTGACCGGAAGCGACGAGGCGGAGGACGCGGGTCTGCGCAAGTTCCAGAAGGAGCTGAGCGCAGGCACGGTCTCGCTCGCGCTGCTGGCGGTACTGGCCGCCAGTGCGGAGCCGATGTACGGCTACCAGATCGCCAAGCGGCTCGAACGGTTCGATGGCGTACTCGCCGGCAAGCAGAGCGCGCTGTATCCGGTGCTGCGCAATCTCGGTGCTGCGGGGCTGCTCGACAGCCACGTCGCGCCCTCCGATGCCGGGCCGCCGCGTCGCTACTACCGCATCACCGAGGCAGGGCGGACGACCCTGCGCCACTGGGCCGCCGCCTGGCGCGCCACCCGCGATTCCGTCGACGCCGTCCTGGAGGGGATGATCGAATGAACACCCAAGGTCTGCCGCAAAGCATCCCCGAGTACCTGGAACACCTGCGCCGCGCGCTGGCCGGCGCCGACCCGGCGCTGGTGCAGGACGCGCTATACGACGCCGAGGAATACCTGCGCTCGGAACTGGCCGAGCATCCGAGCCGCAGCGAGGCCGAGGTGATCGCCGCGGTCGCCTCGAGCTACGGCGCGCCCGACGAGGTGGCCGACATCTACCGCGATACCGAGGTCAAGGTGCAGACCGCGCTGCGGCCGCCGGCACCGGCGCCGCGCAGTTCACTGGCCGGCCGCTTCTTCGGGGTCGCTGCCGACCCGCGGACCTGGTCGTCGCTGTTCTACATGCTGCTGTCGCTGGCGACCGGCATCTTCTACTTCCTGTGGGTGGTGCTGGGTCTGTCGATCTCCGGCGGCCTGGTGATCGTGCTGGTTGGCATTCCGCTGCTGATCCTGTTCCTGGGCTCGGTGCGGGTGCTGTCGCTGGTGGAGGGCCGGCTGGTCGAGGTCATGCTCGGCGAGCGCATGCCGCGCCGACCGCTGTACGCGGCCCACGGCCGCAGCTGGACCAGCCGCATCGGCGAAATGTTCACCGACGCGCGGACCTGGAGCACGCTGCTGTACATGCTGCTGATGCTGCCGCTGGGCATCGTTTACTTCACGCTGGTGGTGACCCTGATCAGCGCGTCCTTGCCGCTGATCGCGGCCCCGCTGTCGCTGCTGCCCGGCTTGAACCTGAACGTCTGGATCG
This sequence comes from Luteimonas sp. TWI382, assembly GCF_039674545.1. Lineage (NCBI taxonomy): Bacteria > Pseudomonadati > Pseudomonadota > Gammaproteobacteria > Lysobacterales > Lysobacteraceae > Luteimonas > Luteimonas sp. TWI382. The sequence goes on along the minus strand of NZ_JBDJNS010000004.1, from coordinate 115,038 downwards.
GGGGCATCGACGTACCGCGACAGGCCCCGTTCCTGCTGCCGCTGCTGTCGGGCATCGGCGTGCTGCTGCTGTTCGCCACCCTGCACCTGTGCCGCGGCATCGGCCGCCTGCACGGCGCGATCGCCAAGCATCTGCTGGTGCGTACCGCCCAATACTGATCCACCCCAAAACCGGGGTCAGAGTCCATTTTTCGCCGGGGTCGGAGCAGACGGCCCCGGTCGATGGATCGAAATTCGACTCTGACCCCGGTTTGGCTGGAGGTGATCGTCGTTCCGACGCGGGCCGTGCGCCCACAAAAAAACCGGGGTCAGAGTCGCTTTCCGGAGAAAAGTGGCTCTGACCCCCGTTTTGGGGGGGGTGGGGGTGGCGGTGGCTCAGACGCCGGAGACGCGGCGGGCGACCTGGAAGCGGGTGGCCCAGTAGCCGGAGTCGAGGTCGGAGACCATGACGTCCTTGCCGCTGCGCGGGGCGTGCACGAAACGGCCTTCGCCCAGGTAGATGCCGACGTGGTCGATGCGATTGCCGCGGCGGCCGAAGAAGACCAGGTCGCCGGCGGTCAGCGCGGTGCGGTCGATGCGTTCGCCGTTCTGGGCCATCTCGCGCGAGACGCGCGGCAGTTCGATGCCCAGCGCGGTGCGGAACACGTAACCGACCAGACCGCTGCAGTCGAACCCGCTGTCGGGGCTGGAGCCGCCCCAGCGGTAGGGGGTGCCAAGCAGGGTGAGGGCGCGCTTGAGCAGCGATTCGACCCGACCATCGGCGACTTGCACCGGCTTGTCGACATCCATCGCGATGAGCTGGTTGATATCGCTGGCCAGGAGCATCTGCGGCTGCTGCAACTGGGCGGCGGGTGTGACGATTGCCTTGGCGACCGATGTGGTTTGATCGAATTGGTCGGCCGAGTCGGCGGCCAGGCCAGGACCTGCGAAAACCGGAGCGGCGGCCAGCGCCAGGAGCAGCGTGGCGGCGGTGTTGCGGAGAAGGCTGCGGGAGGCGCCAGCGCCATTCAGAGACGCGTCTGTCGTCGTCACGTGTGCTTCACATCTTCCGGACCAGCGGGGGAAGCTACCGGGTTTGCGCGAAGGAGTTGTTAAACGAAAGTTACTGAATGCGCGCAAGTGCCTGTTTGTGTTCGCTATTCAGTGAAGAATGCGTCGTGAACCCGTGTAGTTGCGACGCCAGTAGCTGCCGTCCAGGTGGTCCAGGCGCACCGTGCCGCCTGTGCTGGGCGCATGGACGAACCGGCCCTCGCCGACGTAGATCCCCACGTGGGACACCGTGCCGCCGCTGCCGAAAAACACCAGGTCGCCGGGTGCCAGGCGCTCGGCGTCGATTTTCGGCCCTTGGTAGGCGTAGAGCTCGCGCGATGAGCGCGGCAGCCGTACGTCGAGCATGTCGCGGAACACGTAGTTCACCAGGCCGCTGCAGTCGAAGCCGCCCTCGGGCGTATTGCCGCCATACCGGTAGGGCGTGCCGACCAGGCTGATCGCGCGCATCAGCACGGCGTTGGCTGCCGCCGGGTCGGTCGGCGACACCGCGTGCCAGGTGCGTTGCGGGGTCGGCGCAGAGGCGGCCGGCGCGGCGGGACGGACATCGCGGCCGCCGCAGCCGGCCAGCGCGAGCAGCGCAATTGCCGTGGCCAGCACGCACCCTCCGCGGCGTCGTGCGGTTGGCGCGAACGCGTCGGAGTCGGGATAATGCGGACTTGCCTGCATATACGTCATTCCACCTGCCAATCCCGGCATCGTGCCGCATGTGCGCCACCGTCCTCAAGCGGCCTTGCGGCCGCCCCACCAGGGATCCCCAATGAAGATCGAGAAAGACCGCGTCGTCCGTTTCCACTACAGCGTTGCGGAGGCTGGCCAGGCGCCGGTGGAGACGTCGCGCGATCGCGATCCGCTGGCGATCCTGTTCGGCCACGGCAACATCATCCCGGGCCTGGAGAAGGCGATGGAAGGCCGCGAGGCCGGCGAGAGCTTCAAGGCCGACGTCACTGCCGCCGAGGCTTATGGCGAGCGCCGCGAGGGCATGACCCAGCGCGTGCCCAAGAAGCACTTCGGTGACCAGAAGCTCAGCGTCGGCCAGCAAGTGGTGCTCAACACCAGCTTCGGCCCGCGCGCGGTGACGATCGAGAAGGTCGGCATGAGCGTGGTCGACGTCGACCTGAACCATCCGATGGCCGGCAAGGACCTGGCGTTCGATATCGAGATCGTCGAAGTCCGCGAGGCCTCGCCCGAAGAAATCGAGCACGGCCACGTACACGGCGACGGCGGCCACCACCACTGATCCGCCAACGGTGCGCGACGCGGGGAGGCGTCGCGCGGCCGGGCCGGGTCCGTCGATCGGGGGACATGCGATGAGTGCGCCACGGCACGCCGTTCTGGGCCCGGTGCCCGCTATCGAGCGGATGGAGATCCTCGACGCCCTGCGCGGCGTCGCGCTGCTGGGCGTGTTCGCGATGAACATCGAAGGGTTCTCGCGGCCGATGCAGGAGATGGGTGCGGGCATCGCGCCCGAGGCCAGCGGTTTGGACTGGGCGGTCGCCTGGAGCGTCCACGTCTTCGTCGCCGGCAAGTTCTGGACGATGTTCTCGCTGCTGTTCGGCATGGGCTTTGCGCTCATGAGCGCGCGCATCGCCGCCTCGGGGCATCCGGTCGCGCCGGTGGTCCTGCGTCGCCAAGCGGTCCTGCTTGCCTTCGGCCTGCTGCATATCACGCTGATGTGGTGGGGCGACATCCTGCACAGCTATGCGATCGCCGGATTGTTGCTGCTGGCGATGCGCGAGATTGCGCCGCGCTGGCAGCTCGCCGTCGGGCTGGCGCTGTATGGCGGCGTCGGGGCGTTCTATCTGGCCAATGCCGCGCTGCTGGCGCTGGTGCCCGAATCGATGCTGGCCGATCTTGCGGGCGCGCTTGCGTCGGGGCGCGAAGCTGCCGAGCGCATCTACCCGACCGGCAGCTTCGCTGAGATCACCCAACGGCGTGTGTCCGACTATCTGCAACTGGGGCTGCAGAGTCAGCTGTTCCAGGTGCCGATGATCGCCGGCGTGTTCTTGGTCGGCAGCTGGTTGCTGCGCGGCGGCTGGCTGCGCGCACCTGCCCGGCACCGCAGCTTCTGGTGGCGGCTGCTGGCCTGGGTGACGCCGCCCGCGGTGCTGTTCACGGGCCTGGGCGTGTGGCTGGGCACGTCGTTCGACAGTCCGCTCGCGCCGCGCGCTGCGTTGTCGACGGGCTTGATGCTGCTCGGGTCGCTGCCGATGTCGCTGGCCTATGTCGCACTGCTGGTGCTGGCCTGGACGTCGGCGTCCGGGCAGCGGGCGCTGCGCGTCTTCGCGCCCGCCGGGCGCATGGCGTTGACGCACTACCTCGCGCAATCGCTGGTGTGTTCGCTACTGTTCTACGGCTACGGCGCTGCCCTTTGGGGCGAACTTGGGCGCGCAGCGCAGACCGGCCTGGTGCTGGCGGTGTTCGCGCTGCAGCTTGCGATCAGCCCGGTCTGGCTGGCGCGGCATCGACATGGGCCGGTGGAATGGCTGTGGCGCTGGGCGACCTACGGCCACCGGCCGGCGTGGCGGCGCGCCTACCAGGTGGCATGAGCCCTCGCGACGACGTATTGATCGTCGGCGGCGGCGCGGTCGGCCTCGCTTGCGGGCTGGCGCTGGTCGAAGCCGGGCGCGGGGTGCGGGTGCTCGAGGCAGGCACGGCGGGCTGCGGCAGCTCGCACGGCAACTGCGGCACGATCACGCCCAGTCATGCCGCACCGCTGGCGGCGCCGGGTGCGATCGCGCGTGCGTTGCGCTGGATGTTCGCCAGCGATGCGCCGCTGCGCATCGCACCGCGTTTCGATCCCGCGCTGTGGGCCTGGCTGGCGGGGTTCGCACTGCGCTGCAACCGCCGTGACTGGCAGCACGCCACGCGCGCGCGGGCCGCGATCCTGCAGGCCTCGCGCGCGGCCTTCCCGGGCTGGCTCGCCGATCACGGTATCGCGTGCGAGTTCGCAGCGACCGGGATCGACTACGTCTATCGTGATCGCGCGCAGTTCGATGCCTTCGAGGCGGAGGCGCGCGTACTGCGCGGGCTGGGCCTGGCGCTGGAGCAGATCGACGGCCCGCGCGTGCTGCGCGAGGAGCCGGCGTTGCGCGAGGGCGTTGCCGGCGTCGTGCGCTTTCCGGGCGATGCACGCCTGCGGCCCGATGCGTATGTCGCGGGGTTGGCCGCGGCGTTCCGCGCGGCGGGCGGTACGCTGGAAGAACACTGCGAGGTACTGTCGGCCGAGGAAACCGCCGAGGGCGTGCATGTGGCGACCTCGCGCGGCGACTTCGTCGGCCGCGATCTGCTGCTGGCCGCCGGGGCCTGGTCGCCCGGCGTCGCGCGTGGGCTGCGGCTGCGCGTGCCGGTACAGCCGGGCAAGGGCTACTCGATGACCTACGCACGTCCGGCGTCCGCGCCCCGACGGTCGATGGTGTTACACGAACGCAGCGTGTTCGTGACGGTCTGGGACGCCGGCCTGCGGCTGGGCGGCACGATGGAGTTCGCCGGCTACGACCGCAGCCTCAATCGCGTTCGGATCGATGCGATCGAACACGCGGCCGCCGAGTATCTGCATCTGCCGGCGTCGCCGCGGCGCGAGGAGACGTGGACGGGCTTGCGCCCAGTCTGTGTCGACGACCTGCCGCTGATCGGTGCCGCGCCCGGGCATCGTCACACCTGGATGGCGACCGGGCATGGCATGCTCGGCATCAGCATGAGTGTTGCCACTGCCCACCTGATCCGCGACCTGATCTGCGGAACACCGCCCGGCTTCGATCCGGCCCCCTTCGCGCCGGCGAGGTTTGCATGAGCGCGTCCGGCGATGCGCTCGCATTCGATCTGATCGTCGTGGGCGGCGGGTCGGGCGGGCTCGCCGCGGCCTTTCGGGCTGCCGAGTACGGCCGGCGGGTCGCACTGCTCGAACCGAGAGACCTGGGCGGCACCTGCGTCAACGTCGGCTGCGTGCCCAAGAAGGCGATGTGGCTGGCCGCCGATCTGGGTTTGCGCATCGGCCATGCCGCGCGGCTGGGATACGACTTGCCGCGCGGTGGCCGTCCGGCCTTCGACTGGCCATGCTTTCTGACCGATCGCCAGCGTTACATCCACGGCATCCACGCCAGCTATCGCCGGCGGCTCGATCGCGACGGCGTGCTGCTGCTGCCCACGCGTGGCCGGCTGGCGGGGGAGGGCGCGGTGGAGACGGCCGACGGCGCGCTGCTGCGCGCCCCCCACATCGTGCTTGCGACTGGATCGCGCCCGATCGTCCCGCAGATTCCCGGCGCATCGCTGGGCGTGGTGTCGGACGATTTCTTCCACTGGACACAGGCGCCGGCGCGCGTGGCGGTCATCGGTGGCGGCTACGTCGCGGTCGAACTGGCCGGCGTGCTGCAGGCGCTGGGCAGCCAGGTGGATCTGGTCGTGCGCGACGGCCGGCTGGTGCGCCAGGCCGAGCCTGAGCTGGTCGCCCAGTTGCAGGACAACTACACCCAGCAGGGGATCGTGCTGCGCCTGGGGGTGGCCTCACAGGCCCTGCATCGGCAGGCCGACGGTCGGATTGCGATCCAGACCGATGGTGACGAGCGGCTCGCCGACTACGACCAGGTCCTGTTCGCGACCGGGCGGCGGCCCAACACCGACGACCTGGGCCTGGAGCGCGTGGGCATCGTGCCCGACCCGCAGGGCCACCTGCCGGTCGATGCGTTCCAGGACACGCCCGCGCCGGGCGTACATGCGGTGGGCGACATCTGCGGCTGTGGTCCGGCGCTCACGCCGGTCGCGATCGCGGCTGCGCGCCGGCTGTGCGACCGCTTGTTCGGCGGCCGGCCCGATGCGCGCCTCGATGCGGAGAACGTGCCCAGTGCGATCTTCTCGCACCCGCCGCTGGCGATGGTCGGCCTGACCGAGGCCCAGGCGCGCGAACGGCATGGCGACGACGTGCACGTGTACACCAGCCGCTTCCGCCCGATGATCGAGGCGCTGGCCGATACCTCGCAGTGCAGCCTGTTCAAGCTGATCTGCGTGGGCGAGGCGCGTCGTGTGGTCGGCCTGCACCTGCTCGGCGATGCCGCCGACGAGATCCTGCAGGGTTTCGCGGTCGCGCTGAAGATGGGCGCCACGCTGGACGACTTCCACGACACCGTTGCCATCCATCCCACCAGCGCCGAGGAAGTGGTGCTGATGCGCTGACCGGTGCGCAACTCGATGGCTCAGGGCAGCAGATGCAGCGCCTGCGCACCCCCGCGGACTGCATCGACCACCAAGCGGCGATCGAAGCTGGCCAGGCGGCCGCCCATCTGGACGGCGAGTGCCAACAGGTAGGTATCGGTGACCTGGCCTGAGGTCAGCAGCCGGTCGTGCGCGACGTGCGGCGCATCGAGCAGGCTCAGCGCATCGGGCCAGAAGCGATGCCCCGGATGCGCGCACAGACCGGCCAGCACCTGCGCCGCCTCGGTGACCGAATCGGCCGGGTTGGCATAGCGCGGGTTGGACATGATCCGCAGCGCACCGTTCTGGGTGATCGGGCACGACGCCCAGCCTTGCGCGCCTTCCTGTGCGAACCAGTCGTGGGCGCGGTCGTGGTGTGCGTGGAGGGGGTCGAGCAACGCCAGCAGCACGTTGACGTCGAGTAGATGCACCGGCGCACCCGGCGGCCAGCCGGGCGCGCGCTCTTCCACGCGATGCGGTGTCATGGCGCCTCGTCGCGGAGGCGATTCACCAGCTCGAGTGTCGCCCGCTCGGCGCCAGGCCGGGCCGGCAGCAGCGGAATCCCGTTGCGATAACGCGGCGGTGGTGCGGCCGGCGTCAGGCCCTTGCGGACCAAGTCGGACACCACCTCCCCAAGGCTGCGCCCCTGCGCCTGGGCCAACGCGCGGGCCGCGGCGAGGATATCGTCGTCGAGTGACAGGGTCGTGCGCATAGGTGGCGCTCCATGATGGGCCACATCAAGCATCGCGCATCACGCATCATTACGCAAATGGGCGGCTCGTTGCGGTGCCGAACTCGTGGTCTCAGAGGCGTCGGGCGCGCGGCAGCGACTTCGCGTCGCGCTCGCCAGCGCGCGCCTGCGCATAACGGGCCCAGGTCGCGTCGATCGTCTCGCCTGTCAGCGCGGCCCAGGTGTCGGCCGTGTAGGCCCCCGCCCGAAGCGCGGCATCGAGCTTGTGCACCAAGCCCGGGTGCGCAGTGTCGGCCCATTTGAGGAATGCGCCGCTGACCCGGTAGCCGGTGTCGTAGCGGTGCTCGTCGGCGACGGTGTCCGGGAGCGCCCAACCGCTGGCGGCGTTGTCCAGGCCGTAACGATCGCGTGCATAGTCGGCGATGCCTTCGGTCAGCCATACCGGCGCGCCATCGCCGTAGCCGGGATAGGACTGGACGATGTGCATGGCTTCGTGGGTCACCAGATCGACATCGCCAGGGCGCTCGATGAGCCAGGCCGGGTTGATCGTCATCGTCGCCTGGCCCTTGTTGTCGACGAAGGCGACGCCGTCGTAGTCCGGGTCGATGACGATGTCGACCGCATCGGCCGCTGCGGGGTTGAAGTCCGCGCGCTGGCGCGCATAGGTCGAGAAGAACGTGTCGACGATGCGGTCGCGCATGCCGGCATCGAGCGCATCGGTCGCATCGCGGTAGACGAGCGTCACGCCGTCGCGCTCGATCGTGGTCTCCATTGCCGCAGCCGTGGCGAGCGGCAGCAGGCACAGCAGCGGGAGCAGACGGGCAGGGCGGGTCATCGGCGGGTCTCCAGCGGGACGGGGGTGAAGGGGGCGAGCAGTTCGAGTTCAGCCAATTGCAGGCGACCGGGCGCCGAGAAGCGCACGCGATAGGTATCGAAGTCGCCAGGCGTCTGAATGCGGAACGGGCGCGTCTGGCGCGGCCATTCGAAGGTCTGGGCCCGGCGAGTGTCGATCGTGCGCCACGGGCCGTCGCCGCGACGCGCCTCGAGCGTCCAGTCCGCGTCCCGGATCGTGCGTTCGCCGGAGGTCAACGTGTAGAAGCGCGCGCGGCCAGGCTGCGGCAGCGCGACCTCGACCGCGGTGTCGTCGCCACGCAGCCACAGGCCGCTGGTGGCATCGTCATCGATCAGGATGCCTGCCTCCTCGCCGGCCACCGTCGCGCGCGCGCCCGCGACCGCCAGGTCGGCCAGCGTCGTCGGTGCCTGGCCGACAGGCGTCAGCGAGGGCGGCGCGTCTTCCGGCCGGCTGCCCCAGGTCGAGGGCTCGGGTCCCATGTGGAATTCCAGCGTGGCGCCGGCCGCGATGATCTCGTGTGGGATCCACGTGCGGTGCCAGGGGCGCCCGTTGACGGTCAGCGATTGCACGTAGACATGCTCCGGCGCGTAGTCGATGGCACGGACCTCCAGCGTCCTGCCTTCGCCCAGGCGCACGCGGGCGCGTTCGAACAGCGGCGAACCGATCACATACTCGGGCGCGCCCATCCGCAGCGGGTACAGGCCGAGCGATGCGAACAGATACCAGGCCGACATCTCGCCGTTGTCCTCGTCGCCGGGGTAGCCCTGGCCGATCTCGCTGCCCAGGTACAGCCGCGACAGCACCTCGCGCACGATCCGCTGGGTCTTCCAGGGCTGCCCGGCATAGAGATACATCCACGGAATGTGGTGTGCGGGCTGGTTGCTGTGCGCGTACATGCCCAGGCGCACGTCGCGGGCCTCGGTCATCTCGTGGATCACGCCGCCATAGGAACCGACCAACGTCGGGTCCGCCGTCTCGGGCGTGGCGAAGAACGCGTCGAGCTTGGCCGCCAGGGCCTGGCGGCCACCATAGAGCGCAGCCAGCCCATTGCCGTCGTGCGGTGCGGTGAACGCGAACGTCCAGCCGTTGGACTCGGTGTAGTCGTGGCCCCAGACGCGCGGGTCGTACTGCGCCGACGGCACGCGCCACGCGCCACTGGCATCGCGGCCCTGGAAGAACCCGGCCTGCCGGTCGAACAGGTGCGCATAGGCGGCCGCGCGGTAGCGGAAATACTCGGCTTCCTCGTCGTAGCGCTGTCGGGACTGCGGTGTCTCGGCGTGGTCGGCCAGCGCCTGGGCCATGCCGGCGATGCCGAAGTCGTTGAGCGCACCCTCCATCGTCCACGACATGCCCTCGGGCACGCGGGTGTCGGCATAGCCGCGGAAGGTCGCCTCGGCCATGCCCTTGCGCCCGACGTGACGGCTGGGCGGGACCACGGTCGCGTTCTTGAGCGCGGACTCGTAGGCCAGCGCCGGATCGAACCCCGCCACGCCCTTGCGCCAGGCATCGGCGAAGGCGACATCGGTGCTGGTGCCCACCATCAGGTCGGCGTAGCCGGGCGACGACCAGCGCGCCAGCCAGCCGCCGGCGCGGTATTGATCGAGAAAGCCATTGACCAGTGCACCGGCGTTGTCGGCCGCGAACAGCGTGTAGGCCGGCCACGCAGTGCGGAACGTGTCCCACAGCCCGTTGTTGATCACGATCCGGCCGTCGCGCACCGGCGCGAAGGTACGCCGGGCGTTGCCCTGGGCGTTGTCGTCGGCGCTGCTCATCTGGCTGGCATAACGCCAGTCGGGCTGGGTCGTGCTGCCGGCGTTCTCTGCGCCGCTGTTGGGATACAGGAACAGCCGGTACAGATTGGAATAGAGCGTCGTGCGCTGGTCGTCGCTGGCGCCTTCGACCTCGAAGCGGCCCAGCAATGCATCCCATCGCGCACGGGCGCGCTCCGATACGCTGGCAACGGTGTCGGACTCGCCCATCTCCAGTGCCAGGTTGTGCCAGGCCTGCTCGACCGAGATCAGCGAGGTCGCGACGTGCATGCGTACCGTGCGCGCGCCGTCGCCGGCGAACTTGATGTAGCCGGTGGGCCGGCCGGTGTCGATGACGCCGCTGTCGCGCCACGGCGTATCGAAGCGGGCGACCACGAACATGCGCGTCGCGCCGGTGGACAGGCCGCTGCGCACGTCGGTGTAGCCGGTCAGTGTCCCGGTCTCAGCGTCGAGTTCCAGCCCGCCGCGCGCATCGACGTTGTCCAAGAGCAGGTTCGCATCGCCGTTGGCGGGAAAAGCGAACTCGAATACGGCTGCGTGGTCGGTCGGCGCCAGTGCCGCCTCGATGCCATTGTCGAAGCGCACCCGGTACAGGTGTGGCCGCGCGGTCTCGGTCTTGCGGTCGAACGCCAGGGCACGCGTCCGGCGATCGGCTTCGGGCACGCCGCGATCGCTGGAGGGCATGAACTGGAAGGTTTGGCGGTCGCCCATCCAGGGGCTGGTCTGGTGACTGAGCGCCAGCGCCTGCAGTCGCGGCCGGTTGGCCGCGTCGTTCTGTTCGTTCCAGCGATAGAGCCAGTTCAGCACCCCCGCATCGGTCACCGGCGTCCAGAAGTTGAAGCCGTGCGGTACCGCAGTCGCAGGAACGTTGTTGCCGCGCGAGAAGCGGCCGTTGGACTGGGTACCACGCGTGGTCAGTACCCAGTCGCTGGGATGCGCCCGTGTCTGGCGCGGCACCTGCGCCAGTGCGATGTCGTCGATCCAGCCGCGCGCAACGGTGCCGCCCGGCGGTTGCACGTCGAGCTCGATCGCAACCACGCGCCGGCCGCGCAATCCGGCCACGTCGCCCAGGCGCACCGCCTTGCGCGCCCATTGCTGTGGATACAGCGATTTCGATGCGCCCTGCGCGGGCGCGCCGATCCTCACGCCGTGCTGATCGCGCGCGTCGCCGGCAGACAACCGGCTGCCGTCGTCGAGCAGCAGATCCAGCGAGACCCATGTCGATGCGTCGGTATCGCCGTCGACGATCTCCGGCAGCACCAGCCACGACAGTTCGGTGTCCGGCTCGACGGCGATGTCGACGTCGAACAGCCGCTGACGAGCAGGCGCCGCGGCCTCGTAGCGCAGTGCCTTAAGACCGCTGTAGCCGACACCGGCACGCGCGGCGTAGGGGGCCTGGGGGCCGTCACCCACGCGTACGGCGAGCGTGCCGGTCGCCTCCATCGTCGGTTGGGGGTCTTCGGTTTCGAACGTGCCGGTCGCCTCCATCGTCGGTTGGGGGTCTTCGGTTTCGAACGAAGTGGCGAACCCGGCGGCGTCTTGCGCCTGCGCGGGAAGCATGGAAGCGGCGGCGGCGAGCGCGCACGCCAGCAGCGTGCGCGTCGAGAGGCGTGGGGTCATGCCGGGGTGCTCCGGTCGCGAGTGGGAGGACGCGCCGTACGGTCGCGCTGTCCGCCAGGCGCATGCGCGTAGGTCAGCGAACTGTCGCGCTCGACCAGATGCACCGGCGCGATCGTCGTGCACCGCGGCGCATCGGGTGCGCGGCCGCGCTCAAGGACCATGTCCACCGCCTGCCGTCCGAGCGCGCGTGGGCCGGTGGCCAGCGTCGTGAGCGCCGGCACCTGGGCGCAGGCCTCGGGCGTGTCATCGAAGCCGGTGATCGCGAAATCGCGGCCTGGCGCAATGTTGCGCGCGCGCAGGCCCATCATCAGTCCGAAAGCGACGCCATCGTTGTAGGCCACCACCGCGGTCGGCGCGGGATCGCGTGCGAACAGCGCCGCTGTCGCCAGGCTTGCCGCGATCCGCGTGGGTGGGCACTCGACGATCCACTGCGGCTCAAGCGCAACCCCGGCCTGGGCGAGCGCAGCGCGGTAGCCGTCGGCGCGTTGGCGGAACGAACTCGATGTGCGGCTGCCGCCGAAGAACGCGATGCGCCGGTGGCCTTGCGCCAGCAGGTGCTCGGTGGCCAGGCGTGCGCCGGTCGCGTTGTCGGCGCCCAGGTAGTCCCAGTCGCCGTCGGCCACCTCGCGGTTGAACAACAGCACAGGCGTGTGCAGCCCGACGACCGGCCGCAGATCGTCGGCGCGCGTCCCATCGGCGGGCGTCAGGATGACCCCGGCCGGGCCATGCTCGATCAGCGACGCCAGCACCGCGCGCTGGCGCTCGACCGACTCGCCGCTGCTGCCCAGCAACATCACGCAGCCGGCGCCGGCCAGCGCTTCGTCCACGCCAGCGGCGAACTCCGCCACGAAAGGGTTCGATAGATCGTTGACGACCAGGGCAACGCTGGTGGAGGTCTTTCGGCGCAGGTTGGCAGCGCTGCGGTTGTAGACGTAGCCCTGGCGGCGGATCTCCGCTTCGACGCGTTGCCGGGTCCGGGCTGCGACCACCTGACTGCCGCTGAGCACCAAGGAGACGGTGGCCGGCGACACACCGCAGGCGCGCGCGATGTCGGCCAGGGTCACCCGTCGACGCGTTTCGGATCGGGTCATGTCTAGATCGATTTAAGGGTGGCATCGATCCTGCAGAAAATCCCCGGGCTTGGCAAACCGCGCTGCAACATTCGCGCCAGCCCCATTGGATTCGATGTGTTTGGTGGTCGCGGTCGCGCGACGCCGGCACGGCGCCAGTGGCCAGCATGCTTGCCGCAGTGCAGCGTGACACGCTTAATTGAAACGATTAAATCGATCAGCGGAGCGAAGCCGAGGGGGCGGCGTCGTTCGGTCAAGCGCTCGCCGCCGGTGCTTCTGGGGCCGAGGCGGGCGATATGCGAACCATTCGGCACTGCGGTGCCACGACACGCCGGCCGCACGCCGGGCGTGCCTCACGTCCTGATGGGAGAGATCAGATGCGCAGCAGTCCCTTGTCGATGTTGATCGCCGCGGCATTGGTGTCGGGCGCCGTGTCCGCCCAGACCACCGCACCGCCGGCCGCGCCGTCGGATGTGGCCCGGCCTTCCGGCCAGCCCACCGATATCGATGCGATCCGGGTCACCGGATCGCTGATTCCACGTGCGCAGATCGAAGGACCGTCCCCGGTCACCACGATCACCGCCGAGCAGATGGAGCAGCAGGGCTTCACCAATCTGTTCGACGCATTGCGCGCGTTGCCGCAGTCCAGCGGGCCCGTCCAGGATGCACAGAGCACCGGGACCTATACGCCCGGCGCCAAGACCGTGAGCCTGTTCGGTCTGTCGCCCAGCTACACGCTCACGCTGATCAACGGCCGGCCCGTCAACAGCTACCCTCTGGGCTACAACGGCAACACCAGCATCGTCGACATCGCCAACATCCCGATGGGCATGGTCGAGCGGGTCGATGTGCTGACTGGCGGGCAATCGTCGGTCTACGGCTCGGCGGCGATCGCCGGCGTGGTCAACATCGTGCTCAAGGACCGCATCGAGGGCGCGCATGCGCGCTATCGCATCGGCGGCTACAGCGACGGCGGCGGCGAGAATCACCGGCTGCAGTTCAGCATGGGCCATGCGCTCGGCGACTGGGATGTCAGCTACGGCCTGCAGTACGAGCGGCAAAAACCGATCTACGCCTTCGAGCGCGACGCCACCGACAGCGCCGCCGACAACCCGACCGGCCCGGTCGATCCGGCGCGCACGTTCCTGCGCCAGGATCTGACCGCCGGGGCGACGGGCTACATCGACCCCGGCGCGGCGGCCTGCGCGCCACTGTCGTACCTCTACGGGGGCAGCACCGAGTACGCGTTGCGCGACATCGACGGTGGCGGCCGCTACTGCGGCAGCCTGCGCAACGTCGGCACGGCCTCGCTGCTCAGCGAGAGCGAAAGCGCCAGCGGCAGCCTGTTCCTGCGCCGCGCGCTCGGCGAGCACGCCGAGTTCTATACCGATGTGCTGCTCAGCTACAGCCGACCGACCTACACCGGCGGCAGCCCGTCGTGGAACCAGAGTTTCTACAACCAGACCACCGGCCGCTATGAACAGTGGCAGCGCATCTTCGCCCCCGAGGAAGTGGGGCTGCACGCCAAGGACCAGCGTGTCTACACCCGCAGCTATAACGTCGCGGCCGGCGTGCGCGGCACGCTGGGCGACAGCGGCTTCGACTACGACGTGTATCTCAACCGTTCGGGCACCGGCGCCATCCGCAAGGCCACCGATTTCCTCGCCCGCAACGGCGTCGACGACCACTACCTCGGCCCGAAGCTGGGCGTGGACGCCGCCGGGTATCCGATCCATGCACCCGACGAGGCAGCGCTGTATCGGCCGATCACGCCGGAACACTACGATGCCTGGAGCGCGATCAACCGCGCCAAATCCACCGCCTGGAACCAGGGGGGCACGGCGCTGCTCACCCATGCCGAGCTGTTCACGCTGCCTGCCGGGCCCGTGGGCTTTGCGGCGATCGTGCAGGGCCAGCGCGAGCGCTTTTCCAACCGTTCGCAGTCGGCCGATGCGCGCGATCTGTTCCGCAACGCCGGCGGCGGCACGATCGCCCGCGGCGAGCGTGATCTGTACGCGGCCGGTGTCGAGTTCCAGGTGCCGGTGACCGGCAACTTCGACATCAACCTGTCGGGGCGCTACGACAAGTACGCGCTCGACGGAGGGGGCGGCAACGGCAAGCCGACCTGGAAGGCCGGTCTGGAGTTCCGTCCGCTGGACACCCTGCTGCTGCGCGGCAGCTACGCCACCGCGTTCCGCTCGCCGGACATGTTCTATCTCTATGCGTCGGAGACCAGCGGGTTCACCAGCACCACCGACTACTATCGCTGCCGGCAGGCGGGTTATGGCGTCGACGACTACGACGCATGCCCGCAGTCCGACCAGTCCACCCGGCATCTGGGGCAGGGCAATCGCGACCTGCGCGACATCACCGCGCGGACGTTCACCTATGGCGTGGTGTGGTCGACGCCGGGCAATGCGTTCACGATGTCGCTCGACTACAACGCCATCGAGATCGAGGACGAGGTCGAACTGCTGGGTATCGCCGATATCCTGGAACTGGAAGCCAACTGCCGGCTGGGCGTGTCGGAGAACGGGCAGACCCGCTACGACATCGATTCGCCGACCTGTCGCGACGTGATCGCCCAGGTCCAGCGGCGCCCGGGCAGTGATCCGGTCGATCCCAACGGCGTTGCCGAGGTCCGGACGTATCCGATCAATCTCGCGCGCCAGCGTCAGACCGGTGTGCAGGCGGCGGCACGCTATCGCTGGACTGCCGGCAGCGTCGGCGACTTCGATGTCGACCTGGGCTACTACCGCACGCTCAGTCATGACCGCCAGCCGCAGGCCGACGATCCAGTCGAGGATCTGCTGTGCTGCGCCAACTCCAACGAACTTCAACACCGCACCACCGCCAGCGTCGCCTGGAACCGCGGCCCGCTCGCCGCGACGTTGTGGGGCGTGCGCAATGCGCGCAGTTGGAACGCGGCCGGCCGCGCCCGCGACATCGGCCCGTGGACGACCTTCAACGGCAGTGTCTCTTACCGCTTCGGCGAGCGTTACGGCGTGCTGTTCTCGGTCAACAACATCGCCAACCGCAAGCCGCCGGTGGACCGCACCAACGGCAACTGGCCGTTCTACGACCGCGGGCTCTACAACGCCCTGGGGCGTTCGCTGCAGATGGAATGGTCGATGGATCTCTAGTGCGCGATGGCGACGGCGCGGGGCCCTACAATGGGCCATGGCCGATATCCTCGAACTCCATCGCGGCACCGCGCCGCTGCTGGTCAGCCTGCCGCATGACGGCACCCGGCTGCCCGACGATCTCGCACAGCGCCTCACCCCCGAGGCCCGGGCCGTGCCGGATACCGACTGGCACGTGTCCCGGCTGTACGCCTTCGCGCGCGCACTCGGCGCCTCGATCCTGGTCCCGCGCTACTCGCGCTATGTGATCGACCTCAACCGACCCGAGGACGACACGTCGCTGTACCCGGGACAGAACACCACCGGACTGTGCCCGCAGGTGCGTTTCGACGGCGGGCCGGTCTACTTGGACGGGGCCGCGCCAGACGCGGGCGAGATCGCCGAGCGGGTCGACCGCTACTGGCGGCCCTACCATGCTGCCTTGCGCGACGAACTCGCTCGTCTGCGCGCCCGCCATCGCCGGGTGGTGCTGTGGGAAGGGCACTCGATTCGCGGCACCCTGCCGTTCCTGTTCGACGGGCGCCTGCCCGATCTCAACCTCGGCACCGCCGGTGGCAGCAGTTGCAGCCTGGCGCTCGAAGCGCGGATTTCGGGATTGCTCGAGGGACAGGCGGACTACGAATGGGTCGCCAACGGCCGTTTCCGCGGCGGCTACATCACCCGGCATTACGCGGCGCCCGACGAGGGCATCGAAGCGGTCCAGTTGGAAATCAGCCAGCGCTGCTACATGGACGAGGCCAGCTTCGCCTGGGACGCGGCCCGGGCCGCAGCGCTGCAGCCACTGCTGCAGCGCCTGCTTCAGACCGCGATCACCCACGCGCAGGGCAGTCGAACCGGCTGACGCTTGGCAGATTCGTGACACCCAAGGCCGCATGCTGCCCGCCATGAGCCGACCCGATGTCCTGCGCCCCCACCGGCCGATGCTGTGGCTGGTCGCGGCGGCGGTGTTCATGCAGATGCTGGACACCACGATCGTCAACACCGCGCTGCCGGCCATGGCCGCCAGTCTCCAACAGTCGCCACTGCGGATGCAGGCGGTGGTCGTGGCGTATGCGCTGACGGTGGCGGTGCTGATCCCCGCCTCGGGCTGGCTGGCCGACCGCTTCGGCACCCGCCGGGTATTCCTGGCCGCGATCGTCGTCTTCACCCTGGGGTCGCTGGCCTGTGCGTTGTCGCAGACGCTGCATGCGCTGGTGGCCTCGCGCGTGCTGCAGGGCGTGGGCGGCGCCATGCTGCTGCCGATCGGCCGGCTCGCGGTACTGCGTGCGGTGCCGCGGACCGAGTTCCTTGCCGCGATGACCTTCGTCACCGTGCCAGGCCTGATCGGGCCGTTGATCGGGCCCTCGCTCGGTGGCTGGCTGGTCGAGGTCGCGAGCTGGCACTGGATCTTCCTGATCAACCTTCCGCTGGGCGTGGCCGGTGCGCTGGCCACGCTCCGGCTGATGCCCGACCTGCGCGCGCCGGTGTCGCGCTTCGACCTGCTCGGCTACGGCCTGCTGGCCTTCGGCATGGCGGCGGTATCGCTGTCGGTCGATGCCCTGTCGGGGCACGCCGCGCGGGGCGCGGCGCTGGTGGTGGTGCTGGTCGCCGGCTTCGGCGCATTGGTCGCCTATTGGCTGCACGCCGCTCGCGCTCCGGCGCCGCTGTTCCCGCTGTCGCTGTTCCGGGTGCGGACCTTCAGTGTCGGCGTGCTCGGCAATCTGTTCGCGCGGCTGGGTAGCGGCGGCATGCCCTATCTGATCCCGTTGCTGCTGCAGGTCGGTCTGGGCGTGCCGCCGGCGCGCGCGGGCATGATGATGATCCCCGTCGCGTTCGCGGGCATGTTCTCCAAGCGCATCGTGGTGCCGCTGGTGCAGCGATTCGGCTACCGCAAGGTGCTGGTGATCAACACCTTGTTGACCGGGCTGGCGATGGCGAGCTTCGCGCTGGTGCATCCGGGCCAGCCGCTGTGGCTGCAGATCGTCCAGCTTGCGTGCTTCGGCGCGGTCAACTCGCTGCAGTTCACCGCGATGAACACCTTGACGCTGCGCGACCTCGACGGCGAGCACGCCAGTGCCGGCAACAGCCTGCTGTCGATGGTGATGATGCTGGCGATGAGCCTCGGGGTCGCGACCGCCGGCGGCCTGCTGGCCGCTTTCGGCGAGTCGGGCGGCGGCGAGCCGGTCATCGCCGCATTCCGCTGGACGTTCGTCTGCGTCGGCGCGCTCACGATGGTCTCGGCCGGGATCTTCGCCCAACTCGGCCGCACCCGGCGCATCCCGGAGCAGGCGGTCGGCCAGGCCGATCAGGGCTGAGGCCGCCCCCGCGGCTCAGGCCGCGAGCCAGGCCGGCAGGTGCATCGCCACCGGCACCGTGACCACAGCCAGCAGGGTCTGCAGTGTGATCAGCGCGGCCATCAGCGGCGCATCGCCGCCCATCTGACGCGCCATGATGTAGGCATTGGACGCCGTCGGCAGCGCGGCATAGAAGCAACTGGCGGCCGTCACCCCCTCGCTGGCGCCGAGCAGCCGGCAGGCGAGCACTGCGACCAGCGGCAGCGCCAGCAGCTTGAGTGCCGAGGTCGCGGCCAGTGCCGCCGGGCGGGAGGCCGACCATGCGAACACCAGGCCGCCGCCGACGCAGATCAGGCCGAGCGCGAGCGCCGCGCCGCCCAGAATCTCCAGGCCATGAGCGAGCGCGATCGGCAGCGGCAGCCCGGAGAGATTGACCGCTGCGCCGGCGGCGGTCGCCATGATGATCGGATTGCTGGCCAAGCCGCGCGCGACCCGCCCTGGACTTGTCGGCCGTTCGCTCCAATGGGTCAGCGCCACCACTGCGATCACGTTGACCGCCGGCAGGCAGATCGCCAGCGCCAGCATCACCAGCGCGGCCGTGTCGCGCTCGAACACGACCGCCGCGACCGACAGGCCGAAGTAGGTGCTCGGCCGGGTCGCGCCCTGGATCACCGAGGATCGGCTGGCATCGGGCAGGCCGCGGGCCAGCCGCAGCGACAGCGCGACGGCGGCGGCGAACAGTAATGTCGGTAGCAGCGTGGCCGCGGCCAGGTCGCGCAACTGCACCGCCGAGACGGCCAACTGCGCGGTATTGACGAACAACAGCGCTGGAAATGCGACGTAGAACGTGAACCATTCGATCGCCGGGAAGAAGCCCTCGGGCGTGCGCGGCGAACGCCGCAGCCAGACGCCGAGCAGCACCACCAGCACGACCGGGAGGGTGTGGGCGATCACTGGAATGTCCGCGGCACAGGGGCTTGCCTACACATGCAACATCGTGAGCGATTCGCCATCAAACCTCCAACGTGGCCAGATCGCCCGCGCCACGCGCGACGCGCCGTCGCGGCAATGTCCACGCCGTCACCACGGCGGGACGGAACACGAATCGCCGTCAAACTTCCAGTGTTGCCAGATCGCCCTTGGTCTCCAGCCACGCCTTCCGATCTCCGGCCCGCTTCTTCGCCAACAACATGTCGATCAGCGAGCGCGTCTCCAGGTCGTCGTCCACGGTCAGCTGTACCAGGCGTCGGGTGTCGGGATGGATCGCCGATTCGCGCAACTGCGAGGGATTCATCTCGCCCAGGCCCTTGAAGCGGGTGACATTGACCTGCCCCTTGAGCTTTTCGCGCGCGATTTTCTCCAGCAGCAGTCGCTTCTCCTCTTCGTCGAGCGCGTAGAACACCTGCTTGCCGACATCGACGCGGAACAGCGGCGGCATCGCGACGAACACGTGGCCGGCCGCGACCAGGGCGGGGAAATGTCGCAGGAACAGCGCGCTGAGCAGCGTCGCGATGTGCAGGCCGTCGGAATCGGCGTCGGCCAGAATCACGACCTTGCCGTAGCGCAGCCCGGCAATGTCGTCCTTGCCCGGATCGCAGCCGATTGCGACCGCGAGGTTGTGCACTTCTTCGGAGCCGAGCACCGTGGTGCTGGCCACTTCCCAGGTGTTGAGGATCTTGCCGCGCAGCGGCAGGATCGCCTGGAAATCCTTGTCGCGCGCCTGCTTGGCGCTGCCGCCGGCCGAGTCGCCCTCGACGAGGAACAGCTCGGTGCGCGAGAGGTCCTGGCTGATGCAGTCGGCCAGCTTGCCGGGCAGGGCGGGGCCCTGGGTGACCTTCTTGCGGACGATCTGCTTCTCGGTCTTCAGCCGCGCGCTCGCGCGCTCGATCGCCAATTGCGCGATCCGCTCGCCCAGTTCGACGTGCTGGTTGAGCCACAGCGAGAACGCGTCGTGGGCGGCGCCCTCGACGAAGCCGGCCGCCTGCCGCGACGACAGGCGCTCCTTGGTCTGGCCGCTGAACTGCGGATCGGTCATCTTCAGCGACAGCACGAACGCGACGCGGTCCCAGACGTCCTCGGGCGCGAGCTTGACCCCACGCGGCAGCAGGCTGCGGAAATCGCAGAACTCGCGCAGCGCATCGGTGAAGCCGGTACGCAGGCCGTTGACGTGGGTGCCGTGCTGCGCGGTCGGGATCAGGTTGACGTAGCTCTCCTGGACCAGTTCGCCCTCCGGCAGCCAGGCGACCGCCCAGTCGACGGTCTCGGTCTCCCGGCCCAGGCCGCCGACGAACAGCTCGGGCGGCAGCAGTTCGCGCCCCTCGAGCGCGCCGCGCAGGTAATCGCGCAGGCCGTCCTCGTAGTACCACGCGTCGCGTTCGCCGCTGACCTCGTCGTGCAAGGTGACGCGCAGGCCCGGGCACAGCACTGCCTTGGCGCGTAGCAGGTGGCGCAACGCGCGCAGGCTGAACTTCGGCGAGTCGAAGTACTTCGGGTCCGGCCAGAAGCGCACGCGCGTGCCGGTGTTCTTGCGGCCGACGCTGCCGACCACTTCCAGCGGCGTGGCGCGATCGCCATCGCGGAAGGTGATGCGGTGCTCGCTGCCTTCGCGCTTGATATGCACCTCGACCAGCGTCGAGAGCGCATTGACCACGCTGACGCCGACGCCGTGCAGGCCGCCGCTGAAGGTGTAGTTGCGGTTGTTGAACTTGCCGCCCGCATGCAGCCGCGTGAGGATCAGTTCCACGCCCGGAATCTTCTCCTCGGGATGGATGTCCACCGGCATGCCACGGCCATCGTCGGCGACCTCGCAGCTGCCGTCGGCGTAGAGCCGCACTTCGATGCCGCGCGCATGCCCGGCCAGCGCTTCGTCGACCGCGTTGTCGATGACCTCCTGCGCCAGATGGTTCGGGCGCGCGGTGTCGGTGTACATGCCCGGGCGGCGCTTGACAGGGTCCAGGCCCGAAAGGACTTCGATGTCGGCAGCGTTGTAACGGTTGTTCATTCGGCGATGCAGCGGGGAGGTCGGCGCATGGTAAAGGAATTGCCCGGACGTCGATTCGAACCTGTGTCCGAGCACAACCGCGCCACGACGCGATGTAATCGATTTCGGGTCCGTTAAGCCCATGTGCAGCCGATGTAAGCGGCCAGTTGTTCAGTTGGAGGCCGGTCGCGCGTGGCTAGGTTGGACCCGTCGCCGCTCCCAAGCGGCACGCCGCGCCCCAGGGCGCACCCATCATCGAGGTATCGCAACCGGGACCTGTCCCGCATTGGAGAACCACCTATGAAGACCCGCACTCTGCTGTTCGCTGTCGCCGCTGTCGCCGCTGCCACCGCCTTTGCCGCCCCTGCGTTCGCGCAGGATGCCCAGGACGTCCAACAGCAGGTCCGCCAGGCAGAGGTCGCGGCGCAGCAGGCCGAACAGGACGCGCAGACCGCCGAGGCCGCCGCCCAGGCCGCTGAGCAGGCTGCGGCCGAGACCTATGCATCCGATGCCATGAACGAGGCGCAGGATATCGAGGACGAAGCGAGGGATGCAGCCAAGCTCGACACCGAGGCGTCCGAGCGCGCGGCCGACCAGGCCGACGTCCCGGCCTGACCGTCCGGCTCCCGTAGCCAGCCCGCGAACGCCCCGGCCTGCCGGGGCGTTCGTCCATCCGGGCGCCGGTGCCCAGCGCGGCGGCGCCGCAGCCTGTAGAATGGGGCTTTCCAGCGACCGCTGTTCTCATGACGCTCCCCACCAGCTCCATCACTCCGCTCGTATTCGTGACCGGCGGCGTGGTCTCTTCCCTTGGGAAGGGCATCGCCGCAGCGTCCCTGGCCGCCATCCTCGAAGCCCGCGGTCTGCGGGTGACGATGATGAAGCTCGATCCCTACATCAACGTCGATCCGGGCACGATGAGCCCGTTCCAGCACGGCGAGGTCTACGTGACCGACGACGGTGCCGAGACCGACTTGGATCTGGGCCACTACGAGCGTTTCATCAACGTCCGCCTCTCGGGCAAGAACTCGATCACCACCGGCAAGATCTACGAGAGCGTGATCCGCAAGGAGCGCCGCGGCGACTACCTGGGCGCGACGGTGCAGGTGATCCCGCACATCACCGATGCGATCAAGCGTGCGATCGACC
Organism: Luteimonas sp. TWI382; assembly: GCF_039674545.1. NCBI lineage: Bacteria > Pseudomonadati > Pseudomonadota > Gammaproteobacteria > Lysobacterales > Lysobacteraceae > Luteimonas > Luteimonas sp. TWI382. The sequence goes on along the minus strand of NZ_JBDJNS010000004.1, from coordinate 93,260 downwards.
AGGCGACCCAGGGCTTCGACGTGGCGCTGGTGGAGATCGGCGGCACCGTCGGCGACATCGAGTCGCTGCCGTTCCTGGAGGCGATCCGCCAGATCCGCACCGACCGCGGCAGCGAGAAAGCGGTGTTCATGCACCTGACGCTGGTGCCGTTCATCGCCGCGGCCGGCGAGCTCAAGACCAAGCCCACCCAGCACTCGGTCAAGGAACTGCGCTCGATCGGCATCCAGCCCGATGTGCTGCTGTGCCGCAGCGAGCAGCCGCTGCCCGACAGCGAGCGGCGCAAGATCGCCTCGTTCACCAACGTCTCCGAGAAAGCGGTGATCTCGGCGGTCGACCTGGACAACATCCACAAGATCCCGATGTGGCTGCACGCCCAGGGCCTGGACCAGTTGATCGTCCAGCGTCTGGGCCTGGATGCCAAGGCCGCGCCGACGGCCGACCTGTCGGAGTGGCTGGCCGTCGTCGACGCGGTCGAACGCCCGCTCGACGAGGTCACGATCGCGGTCGTCGGCAAGTACGTCGACCACAAGGACGCCTACAAGTCGGTCGGCGAGGCGCTCAAGCACGGCGGCATCCGCCAGCGCACGCGCGTGAGCCTGAAGTGGATCGAATCGCAGGACATCGAGCGCGACGGCGCGGCCGCGTGGCTGGCCGATGTCGATGGCGTGCTCGTGCCCGGCGGCTTCGGCGATCGTGGTTTCGAGGGCAAGGTGCTGGCGTCCGAGTACGCGCGCACCACCGGCCTGCCGTACTTCGGCATCTGCTACGGCATGCAGGCGGCGGTGGTCGACGTCGCCCGCAATCTCGCCGGGCTCCAGGGCGCCAACAGCACCGAGAACGACCGCCAGTCGCCGCACCCGGTGATCGGCCTGATCACCGAGTGGCGCACACAGTCGGGCGAGGTCGAGCGGCGCAGCGAGACCAGCGATCTGGGTGGGACGATGCGGCTTGGCCTGCAGGAGCAGCGGCTCAAGCCCGGCACCCGCGCCCGCGCGCTCTACGGCAAGGACGTGGTCGGCGAACGCCATCGGCACCGCTACGAGTTCAACAACCGCTACCGCACCCAGCTCGAGGACGCGGGCTTGGTGATCAGCGGCAAATCGATGGACGACCTCTTGGTCGAGATGATCGAGCTGCCTGACCATCCCTGGTTCATTGCCTGCCAGGCGCATCCCGAGTTCCTGTCCACGCCGCGCACCGGCCATCCGCTGTTCGTCGGCTTTGTCCGCGCCGCGCGCGAGAAGAAGGCCGGCGGCAAGCTGCTCAAGGAAGCGCAAGCGTGACCAGCGCGCCCCTGGTGGAGACGGCGCCTGCCGTGTCGACGGGGGCGCCGCGCCTGGACACCGCGCGGCTCGGCGTGTGGTTGCTGATTGCCGCGACCGCCACCTGTGGGGTGGGCTTGGCTGCGTACGTGCTCTACTTGAAAGCGAATGGGTACAGCGATGCCTATGGCATGGCGTTCGCGCCCTTCGCTCTGATCATCCTGCTCGCTGCCGCGCCGTTGGCGCTGTGCGGCGCGGCCTGTCTGCTGGGCTCGGGCATCGCCCGGGTCTGGCGCCTGCTTGGAGAACTCGAGTGAATCTTTGCGGCTTCGATGTCGGTCTCGACCGGCCGTTTTTCCTGATCGCCGGTCCCTGCGTGATCGAGAGCGAGCAATTGCAACTCGACGTCGCCGGCCAGCTCAAGGAGATCACCGGCGCGCTGGGCATCCCCTTCATCTTCAAGTCCAGCTTCGACAAGGCCAACCGCACCTCCGGCACCAGCTTCCGCGGCCCGGGCATGGAGGAGGGGCTGCGGGTGCTGGCCGAGGTCAAGCGGCAGATCGGCGTGCCGGTGCTCACCGATGTCCACGAGTACACGCCGATGGACGAGGTCGCCAGCGTCGTCGACGTGCTCCAGACCCCCGCCTTCCTGGTGCGCCAGACCGACTTCATCAAGAAGGTCTGCAGCGCCGGCAAGCCGGTCAACATCAAGAAGGGGCAGTTCCTCTCGCCGTGGGACATGAAGCCGGTCGTCGACAAGGCCAAGTCCACCGGCAACGACGCGATCATGGTCTGCGAGCGCGGCGCGAGCTTCGGCTACAACAACCTGGTCTCGGACATGCGCTCGCTTGCGGTGATGCGCGACACCGGCTGCCCGGTCGTGTTCGACGCCACCCATTCGGTGCAGTTGCCGGGCGGGCAGGGCACCTCCAGCGGCGGCCAGCGCGAGTTCGTGCCGGTGCTGGCGCGCGCGGCGGTCGCGGTCGGCGTCGCCGGCGTGTTCATGGAAACCCACCCGCGGCCGGCCGAAGCACTCAGCGACGGTCCCAATGCCTGGCCGCTGCACCGGATGCGCGCGCTGCTGGAGACCATGCTCGAGCTCGACGCGGTCACCAAGTGCCACGGCCTGCTCGAATCCGAGGTCTAAACGGCCCGGTGCAGGCGGGAGCGCGGACCGACGGATCCACCGGTCCTGCGCCGCGCCCCGCACCGATCCGTCCCATCGGCGGACGTCTGCAGCCACAATGCGTCTTCCTCACTTCTCCGTCCAACACGACACAGCGAGCCCATGACCACAATCGCCAAGATCCACGCCCGTGAAATCCTCGACTCGCGCGGCAACCCGACCCTGGAAGCGGAAGTCACCCTGGCCGATGGCAGCTTCGGCCGCGCGATGGTGCCCTCGGGCGCTTCGACCGGTGCACGCGAGGCGGTGGAGCTGCGCGATGGCGACCGCACCCGTTACCTGGGCAAGGGCGTGACCAAGGCGGTGGCCAACGTCAACGGCGCGATCGCCGAGACGCTGACCGGGTTCGACGCGACCGATCAGGCCGGGCTGGACAAGCGGCTGATCGACCTCGACGGCACCGAGAACAAGGGCCGGCTGGGCGCGAACGCACTGCTGGGCGTGTCGCTGGCGAACGCGCACGCGCTCGCCGCCTCGAAGAAGGTGCCGCTGTGGAAGCACCTAGCCGATATCGATGTGACGCAAGTGGCTGCCGTCCATGGCGCAACGGGATCGGCTTCGGATGGCCCCGCCCGGCCATCCGTGGCCGGGCGCTCGCAGGCGCAGCCGTCGCCGGAGGGGCGACGGCTCAACGCGCCCACTCTCCCAGTGCCGATGATGAACATCATCAACGGCGGCGCGCACGCCGACAACAATGTCGACTTCCAGGAGTTCATGGTCCTGCCGGTCGGCTTTTCGAGCTTCTCCGAGTCGCTGCGCGCCGGCACCGAGATCTTCCACGCGCTCAAGTCAGTGCTCAAGGGGCACGGCCTGAGCACGGCAGTGGGCGACGAGGGGGGCTTCGCGCCGGACTTCCGCAGCAACGTCGAGGCGCTCGACACCATTCTCGAGGCGATCGGCAAGGCCGGCTACGCCGCGGGCGAGGACGTGCTGCTGGGCCTGGACGTGGCCTCGAGCGAGTTCCACGACAACGGCAAGTACCACTTGGTGGGCGAGGGCAAGCGCCTGAGCGGCGAGCAGTTCGTCGACTTCCTCGCCGACTGGGCCGCGCAGTACCCGATCGTCACGATCGAGGATGGCATGGCCGAGGACGATTGGGCGGGCTGGAAGCTGCTGACCGAGCGCATCGGTCAGAAGGTGCAGCTGGTCGGCGACGATCTGTTCGTGACCAACCCGCGCATCTTCAAGGAAGGCATCGACTCGCAGACCGCGAACGCCATCCTGATCAAGGTCAACCAGATCGGTACGTTGAGCGAGACCCTCGAGGCGATCGCGATGGCCGATGCCGCCGGCTATGCGGCGATCGTCTCCCATCGCTCCGGCGAGACCGAGGACACGACGATCGCCGACATCGCGGTCGCCACCACCGCCACGCAGATCAAGACCGGCTCGCTGTGCCGCAGCGACCGCGTCGCCAAGTACAACCAGTTGCTGCGGATCGAGGAGGCGTTGGGCGGCCAGGCTCGCTACGCCGGCCGCGACGCGTTCGTCTCGCTCAAGCGCTGATCCCGGACCACCGCCATGCGCGCGATCCTCGTCGTCCTGCTGATGCTGACCGTACTGCTGGGATGGTTGCAGTACCGGCTGTGGTACGGCGTCGGCGGGACGACGCAGGTCGAGGAGTTGCGTGCGCGGGTCGAGGCGCAGGCCCGGCAGAACGAGGGCCTGCAGCAGCGCAACGACGCGCTGGCTGCCGAGGTCGCCGACCTGAAGTCCGGCGAGGCCGCGATCGAGGAGCGCGCGCGGGGCGAACTGGGCATGATCAAGCCCGGCGAAACCTTCTACCGCGTGGTCGACGATGTGCGGGTGGCGCCGTTGCCGACCGAGCACACGGCCGCTCCGGACGCCGACGACGGAGATCCTCGATGATCGCCGAACCCGCGCGCGGCGGCCTGTGGGCGATCGTGCCCGCCGCCGGGCGCGGGACGCGTTTCGGTGGCGACGTGCCCAAGCAATACCTGGAGGTCGGGGGCCGCAGCGTGCTGGCGCATACGTTGGCATGTCTTGCGGGCCACCCGGGCGTGGCGGGCATCGTGCTGGTGCTGGCCGCCGCCGATGCCGTGGACCTCGATGGCCTGCGGGCTGGGCTGGGCGACACGCCGCTGCTGCGGGCCGATGGGGGCGACAGTCGCGCCGATTCGGTGCTCGCCGGGCTACATGCGCTGCCCGACACCGTGCGCGCGGACGATTTCGTGCTCGTCCACGACGCCGCGCGGCCCAATCTCGCCGCCGCCGATCTCGACGCGTTGCTCGAGCGCGGGCGCACCGATCCGGTCGGGGCCATTCTGGCCGCGCCGGTGCGCGACACCCTCAAGCGGGCCGGCGACGATGGCGGCATCGACCGCACCGAGCCGCGCGAGCGGCTGTGGCGCGCGTTGACCCCGCAGTTGTTCCGGCGCCTGCAACTGGGGCGTGCGCTCGAAGCAGCGCATGCTGCCGGCATCGTCGTCACCGATGAGGCGATGGCGATGGAGCGCCAGGGGGCCCGCCCGTTGTTGGTCGAGGGCCGCGACGACAACTTCAAGATCACGACCCCGGCCGATCTGGCGCGCTTCGCGTTCGAGCTCTCCCAGCGCGGCTGAGGCCGCGTCTGGCACGGCGCAGCGCGCTGCGCTTGCCTTGCCGTCGAACCGTGGCAAGCTGCGGCCCCCTTCCCCGCAGGTGCGCACCATGTCCGACACGCCCCGTTTTCGCATCGGCCAGGGCTTCGATGTCCACGCTTTCGGCGATGGCGACCACGTGATGATCGGCGGCGTGCGCGTCCCGCACACGCGCGGCGTACTCGCGCACAGCGACGGCGATGTCGCGCTGCACGCCCTGTGCGATGCGATGCTCGGCGCGCTCGCGCTGGGCGACATCGGCGTGCATTTCCCGCCCAGCGACGACCGCTGGAAGGGCGCCGACAGCCGCGCCCTGCTGCGGCACTGCAATACGCTGATCGGCGAGCGCGGCTGGCGGGTCGGCAATGCCGACGTCACCGTGATCTGCGAACGGCCGAAGATCGGCCCGCACGCGTTGGCCATGCGCGAGGCGATCGCCGCCGACCTTGCGATCGCGCTCGACTGTGTCAGCGTCAAGGCCACGACCAGCGAAACGCTTGGCTTCACCGGTCGTGGCGAGGGCATCGCCGCGCAGGCCGCCTGCCTGCTCGTGTCCGCGTGAGCACGCCTGCGCTGCCGCGCGCCCACGGGCAGGCGGCGCTGTCGGCGACGATCCGCCAGGACGCCGTGGATTTCCGGGTCGACGAGCTCGATGCGTTCGCGCCTTCGGGCAGCGGCGAGCACCTGCTGCTGACGATCGAAAAGCGCGGCATGAACACCGCTTTCGTCGCGCGGCTGCTCGCGCAGTGGGCCAGGGTCGACGAGCGCGCGGTCGGCTATGCCGGGCTCAAGGACCGGCACGCGCTGACCACCCAGCGCTTCACCGTGCAGTTGCCCGGGCGCGAGGACCCGGACATCGCGGCGCTCGAGGCGATGGGCGAGGGCGCCGGCCAGGCGCTCCGGGTGCTGGCGAGCTCGCGGCACGCGCGCAAGCTGCCGCGCGGCGCGTTGGCCGGCAACCGCTTCGCGCTGACCTTGCGCGACGTGGCTGGCGAGCGCTCGGCGATCGAGGCGCGGTTGCACACGATCGCCGCCGAGGGCGTGCCCAACTACTTCGGCGAGCAGCGCTTCGGCCATGGCGGCGGCAATGTCGACAAGGCGCTGGCCTTCTTCGCCGCGCCGCGCCGGCGGCTGGGCCGCGAGCAGCGTGCGCTGCTGCTGTCGTCGGCGCGCTCGGCGCTGTTCAACCAGGTCCTGGCGGCGCGGGTGACGGCCGGCACCTGGGCGACCGGCTGCGAGGGCGAGGTGTGGATGCTCGACGGCAGCCGCAGTGTCTTTGGTCCCGAGCCATGGGGCGAGGCGCTGGCCGCGCGGGCCGCCGCGCACGACATCCATCCCACCGGGCCGCTGTGGGGCCGGGGCGAGACGCGGGCGGTTGGCGCTGCGCGTGAGATCGAGATGGCGGCGCTGGCCGACGCGCGCGCGCGCGCGCTGCGCGAGGGGCTCGAGCGCGCCGGTCTGAGCCAGGAGCGCCGGGCGACCCGCCTGCTGCCCGGCACGCTGGCGTGGGCCTGGCAGGGCGAGGCCGTGCTGCAGTTGGCATTCGCACTGCCGCCCGGCTGCTATGCGACCGCGGTGCTCGCCGAACTGGGCACCATTGCCAACGCCGCCGCGCCGCGGTCCCTGCCGGCGGCACCGGCCGACTGAAGCGCGCGTGGGGACTTGCTCGGGCGTGGGTTAGTAGTAATACTACTCACCATGGACCTGTCGCCGACCCAGCACGCGATCCTCGACATGATCGCCGACCGCATCGAGAACGAGGGCATGCCGCCCTCGCAGACCGAGATCGCCCGCGCCTTCGGATTCAGCGGCGTCCGCGCCGCGCAGTACCACCTTGATGCACTCGAGGCCGCCGGTGCCATCGAGCGGCTGCCCGGCCGTGCACGCGGCATCCGCCTGCGTGTCGCGCCGCAGGCGGCGGTACTGGCGGAAGTGGTGTCGGGCGACGCGCTGCGGTTGCCGGTGCTCGGGCAGGTCGCTGCCGGCACGCCGATCGGCGCCCACGCGCCCGACGACATGCCCACCCCGGACGACTACATCGTCCTGGACCGCGTGCTGTTCTCGCCGTCGCCCGACTACCTGCTCAAGGTCAAGGGCGATTCGATGCGCGAGGAAGGCATCTTCGAGGGCGACCTGATCGGCGTGCACCGCACGCGCGACGCGCAGTCGGGCCAGATCGTCGTCGCCCGGCTCGACGACGCGATCACCGTCAAGCTGCTGAAGATCGGCAAGGATCGGATCCGTCTGCTGCCGCGCAATCCCGACTACGCCCCGATCGAGGTGCTGCCCGACCAGGATTTCGCGATCGAGGGCCTGTACTGCGGCCTCGTCAGGCCCAACCGGTGACGGCCGCCCGATGCCCCGGATGACGTCCGATCGCCGACGGGGCGTTCCCCGAAGCTCGCGTGCGGACTCCCCCGCTGTCCTGCGCGCCGATGGCGGCGCAGGATCGAGATCACCGCATCGCGTCGCAGCCCGTGCGATCCACGCCTGCGACGATGCCTTCAACTTCCTGGAACACGAATGACAAGGACCACCACGATGGACGAGAACAAGAAGCGCGCGCTCGCAGCTGCCCTGGGCCAGATCGAGAAGCAGTTCGGCAAGGGCTCGGTAATGCGCATGGGCGACGGCAGCGCCGAGGCGGCCGAGGTCATTGGCACCGGCTCGCTGCAGCTCGACCTCGCGCTCGGCATCGGCGGCCTGCCCAAGGGCCGGGTGGTCGAGATCTACGGCCCCGAGTCCTCGGGCAAGACCACACTGACGCTGCAGACGATCGCCCAGTGCCAGAAGGCCGGCGGCACCGCGGCGTTCATCGACGCCGAGCACGCGCTCGACCCCACCTACGCCACCAAGCTCGGCGTCAATCTCGACGACCTGCTGGTGTCGCAGCCCGATACCGGCGAGCAGGCGCTGGAGATCGCCGACATGCTGGTGCGCTCCAACGCCGTCGATATGGTCGTCGTCGACTCGGTCGCCGCGCTCACGCCCAAGGCCGAGATCGAAGGCGAGATGGGCGATCAGCTGCCCGGCCTGCAGGCGCGCCTGATGAGCCAGGCGCTGCGCAAGCTCACCGGCAACATCAAGCGCAGCAACTGCATGGTGATCTTCATCAACCAGCTGCGCATGAAGATCGGCATCATGATGCCGGGCCAGAGTCCGGAAACCACCACCGGTGGCAACGCGCTGAAGTTCTACGCCTCGGTCCGCCTGGACATCCGCCGCATCGGCGCGATCAAGAAGGGCGACGAGATCATCGGCAACCAGACGCGTATCAAGGTCGTCAAGAACAAGATGGCGCCGCCGTTCAAGCAGATCGTCACCGAGATCCTCTACGGCGAGGGCATCAGCCGCGAGGGCGAGCTGATCGACATGGGCGTGGAAGCCAAGCTGGTCGACAAGGCTGGCGCCTGGTACAGCTGCGGCGACGAGCGCATCGGACAGGGCAAGGAGAACGCGCGCCAGTACCTCAAGGACAACCCGGAAGTCGCCGCCCGGATCGAGGCCGCGCTGCGCGAGCGGCTGATGCCGGCGGTTGTGGTGGCAGGCGATGGCGAAGACGCCGCCGACGACTGAGGCGAGCGCCGGAGGCGCCCGGTTGGCGTCCGGCATCGGGGACCACGATGGTTCCGTGCCGGACGTCGGGCGGGGCAGCGCGTTGGCGGCCGACGAGGGGGATGCGATCGAGGCTGCGCCCCCGCGTCGGCGTGGTCGGCAGATGACGCCTGCGCAGCGGGCGCTGTCGTTGTTGGTGCGGCGTGAGCACTCGCAGTTGGAACTGCGGCGCAAGCTGGTGGCCAAAGGCGTCGAGACCGAAGACGCCGACGCCGCGGTCGAGCGGATGACCCGCGAGGGCTGGCAGGACGACGCCCGGTTTGCGGCCAGCCTGGCCCGCTCGCGCGCCGGTAATGGCTACGGGCCGCAGCGCATCGAGGCCGAACTGGCGATGCACCAACTCGATTCGGCGCAGGTCGCCGCCGCATTCGAAGCACTGGACGAGGACGGCGAGGGCGACTGGCAGGCCCGGGCTTGCGACCTGCTCGCCCGACGCTACGACGGGGCCGCGCTCCAGGCCGATCCGGCGCTCCGGCGCAAGGCGGTGGATTTCCTGCTCCGGCGCGGGTTCGGCGGCGAGGTCGCCTACGCGGCGGTCCGGCGTCTGCGCGAGGCGTGAATCTCCGGCGGCGCCGATGGCGCCTGGGCGGACGGTTGGGCCATCGAAGGCGACCGGCCTGCTAATCTTGCCGTTCTTGGGCGCGAGTTCCGGACCGGCCCCGCCAACGGCGGTGATTCCCGGCCTGGGGCATGCCCGTCCCGTCACGCCAGGCACATGACCACGCACAGCTCCACGACCGCGCAGATCCGCAGCGATTTCATCGAGTTCTTCCGCAGCAAGGGCCACACCATCGTGCCATCGGCACCCTTGGTGCCGGGCAACGATCCCACGCTGCTGTTCACCAACTCCGGCATGGTGCAGTTCAAGGATGTGTTCCTGGGCGCGGAAAAGCGCAGCTATGTGCGTGCGGCGGACGTACAGCGCTGTCTGCGCGCGGGCGGCAAGCACAACGATCTCGATGCGGTGGGCTACACCGCGCGTCACCACACGTTCTTCGAGATGCTGGGCAACTGGTCGTTCGGCGACTACTTCAAGAAGGACGCGATCGCCTGGGCCTGGGAGCTGCTGACCCAGGTCTGGAAGCTGCCGGCCGAGCGTCTGCTGGTCACCGTCTATCAGACCGATGACGAGGCGTACGCGCTGTGGCGCGACATGGTCGGCGTGCCGGAGGACCGCATCGTCCGCATCGGCGACAACAAAGGGGCGCCGTTCGCTTCCGACAATTTCTGGCAGATGGCCGACACCGGCCCCTGCGGGCCGTGCACCGAGATCTTCTACGACCACGGCGCGCACATTCCCGGTGGGCCGCCCGGTTCGCCCGACGAGGACGGCGACCGTTTCATCGAGATCTGGAACCTGGTGTTCATGCAGTTCGACCGCCAGGCTGACGGTACGCTGGCGCCGCTGCCTGCGCCGTGCGTGGACACCGGTATGGGCCTGGAGCGCCTGGCGGCGATCCTGCAGGGCGTGCACAGCAACTACGAGATCGATCTGTTCCAGGCGCTGATCCGCAAGGCCGCCGAGCTCACCGGCACCGCGGACCTGGAGAACAAGTCGCTGCGCGTGATCGCCGATCACATCCGCGCCTGCAGCTTCCTGATCGTCGACGGTGTGCTGCCGTCCAACGAAGGGCGCGGCTACGTGCTGCGCCGGATCATCCGCCGCGCATTGCGTCACGGCTGGATGCTGGGCGTCCGTCAGCCGTTCTTCCACGCGATGGTGGACACGCTCGATGCGGCGATGGGCGAAGCCTATCCCGAACTGCGCGACAAGCGCACGCTGGTCGAACGCGCACTGCGCGCCGAAGAGGAGCGCTTTGCCGAGACGCTCGATGCCGGCATGCGCATCTTCGATGAGGTCGCCGCCCGCAGCCAGGGCGCGATTCCCGGCGAGGATGCGTTCCGGCTCTACGACACCTACGGCTTCCCGCTGGATCTGACGGCCGACATCGCGCGCGAGCGCGGGCTCGAGGTCGACATGACCGGCTTCGACGCCGCGATGCAGCGTCAGCGCGAAACCGCGCGCGCGGCCGGACGCTTCGCATCGGGTACGGCGCTGCCGGCCGAACTGGTTGCGCAGCTTTCGCCGACCGCGTTTGTCGGCTACGACGCCACGCAGGCCGACGGCCTGGAGGTCGTCGCGCTGCTCAAGAACGGCCGGCCGGTCGATGCGATCGAGGCGGGTGACGAGGCGGTGGTGATCCTGGACCGCACGCCGTTCTATGGCGAGTCGGGCGGGCAGGTCGGTGACACCGGCGTGCTCGAGGCTGAGGGGCTGCGCTTCGAGGTCGGCGACACACAGAAGCTCGCCGGTCAGTTCCATGGCCACCTGGGGCGACTCGCCAACGGTGCGCTGCGGCGTGGCGACCGTGTGCGCGGCGCGGTGGATGCCGAGCGCCGCGGCACGATCGTACTCAACCACAGTGCGACCCACCTGCTGCATGGCGCGCTGCGCGAGCTGCTCGGCACGCACGTCGCGCAGAAGGGCTCGCTGGTGGCGCCGGAGCGGCTTCGCTTCGACTTCTCGCATTTCCAGCCGGTCGCAGCCGAGGAACTGGCCGAGATCGAGCGCCGGGTCAACGTCGAGGTCCGGGCGAACCATCCGGTCTCGATCGAGCAGATGGACATGCAGGCCGCGCTCGACGCCGGCGCGATGGCGTTGTTCGGCGAGAAGTACGGCGAGCGCGTCCGCGTGGTCACGATGGGCGAGTCGGTCGAGCTGTGCGGCGGCACCCACGTCGACCGGACCGGCCGCATCGGGCTGTTCAAGCTGGTGTCCGAGGGCGGTGTGTCGGCCGGCGTGCGACGGATCGAGGCGCTGACCGGCCAGGCGGCGCTCGACCATGTGCGTGCCGAGGAGGATCGCTTGCGTCAGGCGGCGGGCCTGCTGGGCGGCACCGGTGCGGAGGTCGGCGAGCGGCTGCGGGCGCTGCTCGACCGGCAGAAGCAGCTCGAGCGCGAGCTCGATACGCTCAAGGCCAAGGCGGCCAGCGGTGCGACGGCGGACCTCGCCACGGGCGCGGTCGACGTGGGCGGTATCCACGTGGTGGCTGCACGCGTCGAAGGACTGGATGCGAAGGCACTGCGCGATGCGGTCGATCGGCTCAAACAGCAGCTGGGCGATGCGGTCATCGTGCTTGCCGGCGCCAGCAATGGACGTGCGGCGCTGGTTGCAGGTGTGTCAGGCAAGGCGAGCGGACGCGTCAAGGCCGGCGAATTGTTGTCGGAGATCGCAGGACGGATCGGCGGCAAGGGCGGTGGACGTCCTGATCTGGCGCAGGGTGGCGGCGAGGATGGCCCCGCACTGCGCTCGGCCCTGGCCGAGGTCGGGGCCTGGGTCGGGGCGCGGGTCGGATAAGCGCACGCTAAACACGTTTCGAGCCCGGTTGACCAGCCGCGTTCGAGACGACATCCTTCACGGTTCAATTGGTCTGTAATCGGTTCCCAAGGTCGAGAACGGTCCGAATTGCAGGCCACGCCGGTGGGGCGTTCCACGCCGGCCTCAGGAGATTTCTATGTTGATTCTGACCCGTCGCGTCGGTGAGACGTTGATGATTGGGGACTCGGTTTCGGTAACGGTACTGGGCGTGAAGGGCAACCAGGTGCGCATTGGCATCACTGCGCCCAAGGATGTCGCCGTCCACCGCGAGGAGATCTACCAGCGGATCCACCGCGGCGAAGGCGTCGACGCACAGGCCGATGTGGACGAGGATTTGCCGCAGGCGAGGTGAGTCGGTATCCTTCGCACCGCGTCGAGCAATTCATCGCCTGACGTGATGTTTCGGAGAGTTGCCCGAGAGGCCGAAGGGGCTCCCCTGCTAAGGGAGTATGGGGTCAAAAGCTCCATCGAGGGTTCGAATCCCTCACTCTCCGCCATTGCCTGGATTCCGACGTCGGCGACACCGACGAAAGAAAAAAATCTTCGTAAAGGCATTGACGGAATTTCGCTTTACCTGCAAAATTCCGCTCCTGTTCAAGGCGCCCGTAGCTCAGTTGGATAGAGCACCAGGCTACGAACTTGGGGGTCGGAGGTTCGAATCCTTCCGGGCGCGCCAGAACAAACAGAGAAGCCGGCGAGAGATCGTCGGCTTTTTTGTTGCCTGTCGTTTCGCTCGTGCCGAAGTTCGCGCTATGCCCCGGATCTGCGGACCCGCATCGTCGACAGGCCGGTTCGACGACGCCCAGCGCGCGAGACGTCCAACGCGCGAGACGTCCGGCGCGCGACGTTGCCGCAATCGCGCTTCTGTACATCGCATCTCTCCAGGTTCGCGCACTTCGCCGCCGACGCCATGGCGACCGGCGCGCGCGGCCGCGGGCTGCATGATCGCGGCCGCGCGTGTGCATATCCGTGCTTTTCCGACGCACCGGGCATGCCGGCGCGCCGGTTGCAGCGCTTAGCCGCGGTCGAGATCGAACGCGATGGGAACGACGCCGATCGCCTCGATCGGGCGCCCGTCGCGCATGGCCGGCTGGAACGTCCAGTGCCGCTGCACCTGACGCAGCGCGGCCTGGTCGAGGTCGCGATGCCCGCTGCTGCGGTGCACGCGCACCGACAACGGCCGCCCATCGATGCCGACGTGCACCTCGAGCTGCACCACGCCGGTATGGCCGGCGCGCAGCGAAGCGCGCGGATAGGACGGCGGTGGCGCGGCGGCGTACTGCAGTTGCACGCCGCTCGCAGGTGCGCTCAGTGCCGGGGGCGCCACCGCGCCATCGGTGCCGGGCGCGGGCGCCGCAAACGGGCTGGGCATGGGCTCGACGACGGCGGCGGCATCGACCGCGGGTGCCACCGCGACCGGTGCCGGCGTGGCGATGGCCGGTGGCAGCGGTCGTGGTGCGACGATCTCGCGGGTCTCGGGCGGGCGCGGCGGCGTCGGCGGCGGAGGCGTCAGCCAACGGAAGTCGAGCTGCGGCGCGGCATCGGGAAGGGAGAGCCGGTCGCCGCCGCCGGCGGGCACCAGCAGCACCGACAACACGACTGCATTGAAGGCGAGGGTGCCGGCGATGCCGACGATCCGGACCGGGTCCGGACGGCGGTCCGGATTCGCGAAGCCCCGCATGCGGGGAGCGGTCTGCTGCAGCACCATGCGCCACCTCCTGTCGTGCCGGCCGGGCGGCCAGCGGAAGCGTGGCGACCCGGGGGCAGGCAGCGCCGCACACGGTCGCCGTGTCTGTTTGCAGCCTGGGCACCGATCTTGTGTCCAGACAAGCGGCCGGCGACGAGTGGTCGTTGCCGGCGGACGGGCGGTCCGGTCACGCGCGGCGCGCGACCGGATCCGCCGGTACGTCAGTCGCCGGGCATGCGTTCGGGTTCGCGGTCGAGGCCGCCTTCGTCCGGATTGCGCTTGCGCTCGGGGGCGGGTTGCCGTGCGTCCTCGCGGTCGCGCGGATGGTTTTCCGAGTAGCCCGGCGTTTGGCCGGGCTTGGGCGGTGCGGCGGGCGGCGTGTCCTTGCGGCTCATGTCAGCGCCCGAGTTCGAACACGACGTTGAGATTCGCGCTGAGCGTGCTCTCGCCCGGCGCGATCGGGGTGGAGGCGTCCTGCGCCATCGCGCGCATCGCCATCATCGGGCGCGGCTGGGCGAAACCGCCGCCTTCGCTGATGCTCACGATGCGCCGCACCCGCATGCCGAGCGAATTGGCGTAGAGCTCGGCGCGCTGCTGCGCCTGCTTCAGCGCTGCGGCGCGGGCTTCGTCCTCCACGGCTTGCGCATTGTCGATCTCGAACGTCGGCCCGTTGATCTGGTTGGCGCCGTTGGCGACCAGGGCATCGAGCACCGAGCCGAGCCGACGCAGGTCGCGGACCTTCAGATTGACCGTGTTGCTGGCCTGGTAGCCGGTGATCTTCGGCGGCTGGTTGTCGGCGTAGTGATACTGCGGGCTCAGGTTGATACCCGAGGTCTGCACGTCGCGCTCGGCGATGCCGGCGGCCTTGATCGCGGCGGTGAGCCGGGTCATCTGCTCGGCGTTGGCGCGCATGGCGCCGTTGGCGTCGCCGGCTTGCGTGACCACGCCAGTCGACAGTGTGGCGATGTCGGGCACGCGGCTGGCCTCGGCCCTGGCCGAGATCGACAGCAGGGTGCCGTCTGAGGGGGCGGCGGCGACCTGATGGTCCTGGGCGGTGGCAGTCATCGAAACGGTCCCAAGGGCAAGGCTGCAGGCGAGCAGCAAGGGGCGAAGCGGATTGGGGCGCATGGTGGTCTCCAAGGACGACGGAACAAGGGTCGTCACAGGGCAGTGAACGGGTCGTGAGCCGGAACGGGGTTGATCGACTTGGCGTCGACGGCTGCGCGGCCGCTGCGCGGTATCCTTGCCCGATGTTGTATCTCGCCTCGCAATCCCCGCGCCGCCGCGCCCTGTTGGCCCGTTTCGGACTCCCTTTTGGCGTCGTCGACGTCGATGTCGTGGAGTGCCGCGATCCGGGCGAGCGCGCGGGCGACTACGTGCGCCGTGTCGCACGCGACAAGGCCGATGCCGGGCTGCGTACGCTGGCGGCCGAGCCCGGCGCGGTCGTGCTCGGCGCCGACACCGAGGTCGTCCTCGACGGTGAGGTCTTCGGCAAGCCGTGCGACGATGCCCAAGCCGCATCGATGCTGCGCAGGCTCTCGGGGCGGACCCACGAGGTGATCTCGTCGGTGGCGCTGGTCGGGGCCGATCGTCAGGCCCAGGCGACGGTGATCACGGAGGTGACCTTCGCTCCGCTCGACGAGGCGACCATCGCAGCCTACGTCGCCAGCGGCGAGCCGCGCGGCAAGGCCGGCGGCTATGCGATCCAAGGTGGCGCGGAGCTGTTCGTCGCACGCCTGGCCGGCAGCTACTCGGGCGTGGTCGGCCTGCCGTTGCAGCAGACCGGCGCGCTGCTGGGCGATTTCGGGCTGGCCCCGCGGCCGTTCGTCGCGCAGGCGCAGGAGGCCTGATCGGGCATGTCGGAAGAGATCCTCATCAATGTCACTCCGCGCGAGACGCGCGTGGCCGTGGTCGAGAACGGCATGCTGCAGGAGCTGCACATCGAGCGCGGCTGGCGGCGCGGCGTGGTCGGCAATATCTACAAGGGCCGGGTGCAGCGGGTGATGCCGGGCATGCAGGCGGCGTTCGTCGACATCGGCCTGGAACGGGCGGCCTTCCTGCACGCCAACGACGTGATGCGTGCGCCGCAGGCCAACGGCGATGGCGACGGCGAGAGCCTGTTCCCGCCATCGGGGCCGACGCTGCCGGTCAACGAACTGCTGCGCGACGGTCAGGAGATCGTCGTCCAGGTGGTCAAGGACCCCATCGGCAGCAAGGGCGCGCGGCTGACGACCCAGATCAGCATTCCCTCGCGCTATCTCGTGCTGCTGCCGCAGTCGCGTGCGGTCGGTGTGTCGGCGCGGATCGAGGACGAGGCCGAACGGTTACGGCTCAAAACGCTGGTGTCCGAGCTCGCTGCCGCCACCGGCGGCCACGGCTACATCGTGCGCACCAATGCCGAGGGCCAGAGCGCGGAGGCGCTGGCCGAGGACATTGCCTACCTGCAGCGGGCCTGGGCGCTGATCGAGCGCACCGTCGGCGAGGCGAAGGTCGGCAGCCGGGTCTACGAGGACCTGACCCTGCCGATGCGCGCGGTGCGCGACCTGATGCGCCGCGATGTCGACAAGGTCAAGGTCGACTCGCGCGACACCTACGAGAAGCTGTGCGTGTTCGCCGCGCAGTACCTGCCGGCGCCGGGGCCGGCCGAACAGGCGCGGCTGGTGGACCGGATCGAATGCTATGCCGGGTCGCGGCCGATCTTCGACCTGTACGGCGTCGAAGACGAGATCCAGCGAGCGCTCAACAAGGAGGTCGCGCTCAAGTCCGGCGGCACCCTGGTCATCGACCAGACCGAGGCGATGACCACCGTCGACGTCAACACCGGTTCGTTCCTGGGCCAGCGCAATCTCGAGGAGACGGTGTTCCGCACCAATCTGGAGGCCGCGCAGGCGGTCGCCCGGCAACTGCGGCTGCGCAACCTGGGCGGCATCATCATCATCGACTTCATCGACATGGCCGACCCCGAGCATCGCCGCCAGGTGCTGCGCACGCTCGAAAAATCGCTCGCGCGCGACCATGCCAAGACCACCGTCTACGACTTCTCGCCGCTGGGCCTGGTCGAGATGACCCGCAAGCGCACTGTCGAGAGCCTGCAGCGCCAGCTCGGCGAATCGTGCGGCGCCTGCGGCGGCCGGGGCATCGTCAAGACCGTCGAGACGGTGACTTACGAGATCTTCCGCGAGATCGTGCGCGCAGTGCGCCAGTTCGATGCCGACCGGCTGCTGGTCATCGCCTCGCCGAAGGTCGTGGCGACGATTACCGATGAGGAGTCGGCCGCGGTCGTCGAGCTCGAGGAGTTCCTCGGCAAGTCGATCCGGTTCCAGTCCGACGACCAGTACCTGCAGGAGCAGTTCGACGTTGTGCTGCTCTAGGGCACGACGATGACGGCGGCGTGGGCGAACCGCCTGCGCCGCGCGCATCTGGGCGCGTGGTACGTGGCGGCGTTGTCGGTGGTGCTGGTCGCGATCGGCGCGGTGGCGCTGGCGCAGCTGGCGTTACCGTGGGTCGAGCGCAATCCGCGCAGCGTCGAGCGCTGGCTCAGCGAACGTGCCGGCCGGCCGGTCGCATTCGAGACCCTGCGCACCCAGTGGAGCCGACGCGGACCGCTGCTGCGGGTGACCGGGCTGCGCATCGGCGAGCCGGCGACCGCGGTGCCGATCGACAGTGCCGAGATCCAGGTCACGCCGTACTCGGGCCTGCTGCCGGGCCGTTCGCTGACCGAACTGCGGATCCAGGGGCTGGCACTGACCCTCGAGCGCGACGATGACGGTGGCTGGCATGTCCGTGGCCTGCCCGGCAGCGCGACGCCCAGCGACGATCCGCTGGCCACGCTCGAAGGCCTCGGCGAGCTGCAGGTCATCGGTGCCCGGCTCACGATCGATGCGCCCTCGCTGTCGCTGCGGCACACGTTGCCGCGGGTCGATCTGCGGATGCAGGTCGACCGGCGCCGGGTGCGCGCCGCGGCCCGGGCCTGGGTCGAGGTCAACGGGGCGCCGCTGGATCTGCGGGTCGATCTGCTGCGCGACGACCTCACCGGACGGGCTTACGTCGCGATGCCGCGCAACGACCTCCAGGTCTGGTCGCCGTTGCTGGCGCCCAGTGGTGCGGCGATCGGCGAAGGCCACGGCCGGGTCGCGGCGTGGCTGGAATTGCGCGAGCGCCGGGTCGTTGCGGCCACGGCCGATATTGCGCTCGACACGCTGTCGCTGCGGCGCGCAGAGCCGAGCGGGCAGGGCAGCGACGCCCAGGGTGCGGTGGCGTTCGACGGCGTGCGCGCGCAACTGCGCTGGGAGCACGAGGGCGCGGACTGGAGACTCGACGCGCCGACGCTGCGCATGGTCCAGCACGGTCGCGAGCAGACGCTCGACGGGCTCGTACTGGCTGGCGGTTCGCGCTATGCGATGCGTGCGGCACGCGTCGAAGTCGCGCCGCTGCTGGCGCTGGCTGCGCTCGGCGATGGCCTGTCGCCGTCGCTGCGCGCCTGGTTGCAGGCTGCCGCGCCGCAGGCGGTGCTCGCCGATGTCGAGGTCGCCGCGTTGCCCGGTGGCCCGGCCCGGGTCGCCGCGCGGATCGAGAACCTGGGCTTCGCGCCGGTCGGAACGACGCCCGGCCTGCACGGGCTGACCGGCACCCTGACCGGCGATGCCGATGGCCTGGTCTTCCGTCCCGATCCTCAGGCCCGGCCGGTGTTCGACTGGCCCAAGGGCTTCGGCGTGCCGCATCCGCTGCGGCTCGAGGGCGAGATCGCGGCGTGGCGCGAGGACGGCGACTGGCGCGTCGAGACACCGGCGCTGCGGATCGAAGGCGACGGCTACGCCGCGGACGTGCGCGGCGGCCTGGCGTTCCACGGCAACGGCGCACGCCCGCGCATCGATCTGGCAGCGGTGGTCGACGCGGCGCAGGTGCCGGTCGCCAAGAAGTTCTGGGTGCGCCACGAAATGCCGGCTGCCGCGATGGACTGGCTGAACATGGCACTGGTCGCCGGCACGGTCCGCGACGGCCGCGCGATCGTCTCCGGCGAGCTGGGCGACTGGCCCTTCAGCAGCGCCGACGGACACGATCGCCGGGGCGTGTTCGACGCGCGGGCGCGGATCGAAGACGCGACGATCCGCTTCCAGGACGACTGGCCGGCGCTGGAGCGGATGAGCGGGCGGGTGCGTTTCGTCAACGATGGTTTCTCGGTCGAGGACGCGCATGGCGAACTGGCCGGGGTGCCGGTGCGTGCGATCGAGGCCGGGATGCAGCACTACGCGCACAGCCCGGTCGAGGTCCGCGCCACCACCCAGGCCGATGCTGGCGCGTTGCTGACGCTGATGCGGCAAAGCCCGTTCCACGCCGAGCATGCCGAGACCCTCGACAACCTCAAGGTGTCCGGTCCGGCGCGCGTCGCACTGACGCTGGCGGTGCCGCACGACGCGCCGGTGCGGCTCGACGGCAGCGTTGCGCTGGACGGCGTGTCGGCACGCGAAGGCCGCTTTGCGCTCGACTTCAGCGATGTGCGCGGCAGCGCACGCTTCGATCAGAACGGGTTTTCCGGCGAGCGGCTGGCCGCTCGCACCGAGGGGCATGCCGGCACGCTGGCGCTGCGTGCGGGCGAGGGCCATGTCCGTGACCGCGACCAGGCGTTCGAAGCCGAGCTCGCCGCCACGCTCGCGGCCAACGACCTGCTCGCACGCGCGCCCGACCTGGGCTGGTTGCGTCCCCATGTCGACGGGGCGGCGCCCTGGCAGGTGCAGGTCTCGGTCGCGCGTGCGCCCGCGCCAGGCCAGGCTCCGGCGCGCCTGCTGCTGCGTTCCGATCTTGTCGGCACGGCATTGCGGCTGCCGGCACCGCTGGCCAAACCGGCCGGCGAAGCGCTGCGCACGACGATCGATGCGTCGCTGCCGTTCGACGCCGGCGACATCGCGGTCGGATTCGGCGATCGACTCGCGGTGCGCGCGCGTGCGCGCGATGCCGGCACCGGCGTGCGCCTGACTTTCGGCAGCGGGCGTGTCGCCGAGGCGCCGCCGGCCTCGGGGATCGCGATCGGCGGGCGCACCCCGGTCATCGAACTCGCCGACTGGATCGGATTGGCGGCCGGCGGCGACGAGGGCGCGGATGCGCCCCGCCTGGTGGGCGTGGACCTGACCGCGCTCGACCTGCGTCTGCCCGGCGCCGGTTTCGGCCAGACCCGGATCACCGCGGTCCGTCAGGGCGCCGGCACCAGCCTGCGTTTCGATGGTGCGGCGCTGGCGGGCGGCGTGCGTGTGCCCGACGCGGACGCTGCGCCGGTGGTCGCGACGCTGCAGCGCCTGCATTGGCCGATGCAGGCGCAGCCGCCGGCCGATGAACCGCGGGCAGCGCAGCCGCCGGCGTCTCCGGGCGATGCCGACACGATCGATCCGGCGACGCTGCGGCCGATCCGGCTGGCGATCGAGGACCTGCGCGTCGGCCCCCTGCAACTGGGCACCGCCGATGGCAGCCTGGTGCGTGTGCCCGGCGGCGTTGCGCTCGATCACCTGCGGGTGCAGTCGCCGCAACACCGGATCGAGCTGCGCGGCCGCTGGACCGGACGCGGCACCGCTGCGCGCACAACGCTCGAAGCCGACCTGGAGAGCGACGACTTCGGCCGTCTGGCCTCCGGCCTGGGCTTTGCCGGCAGTATCGTCGGCGGTCAGGGGCGGGTGGACTTCGATGCCGCCTGGCCCGGCGCGCCCAACGCGTTCGCGGTCGCATCGCTGGAAGGGGCGCTGCAGGTCACGGTCAAGGACGGCCAACTGGTCGAGGTCGAGCCCGGCGCCGGACGTGTGCTGGGGCTGCTGAGCGTGGCCGAGCTGCCGCGCCGGCTGATGCTCGATTTCCGCGATTTCTTCAATCGCGGCTTCGGCTTCAGCCGGATTGCCGGCGAGATCCGCTTCGGCCAGGGCCTGGCTCGCAGCGACGGGGTCACGATCGACGGCCCGGCGGCGGAGATCCGCATCCGCGGCACCGCCGATCTGCAGGCGCGCACCCACGACCAGGACATCGAAGTGCTGCCCAAGACCGGCAACCTGCTGCCCGCGGTCGGGGCGCTGACCGCAGGCCCGGTGGGCGCGGCGGTGGGCGCGGTCGCCAACGCAGTGCTGCGGCGGCCGCTGGCCGAAATGGGCGCACGCAACTACCACGTCAGCGGCCCGTGGCAGGATCCGAAGGTCGAGGTCGTCGAGCGCCGCGATGCGCGGCCACCCGAGGCGGCGCCTGCGCCGCCGACCGGCCCTTGATCGATCGCGTGCGTCACCGGAAGGCGCGCGCGGTGGGTTGCCATTCCTCCACCAGGCCCCACACTTGAGGGATGACCGATCTCTCCCCCGCGACTGGCGACGCGCTGGCCCTCGCGCAGTCCCGTCTGCTATTGCCCGCCGGCCTCGACAGCGCACATCTCGACCGCACCTTCTCTGCGCTGCTCGGCCCGGGCATCGACTTCGGCGACCTGTACTTCCAGCACGCGCGCCGCGAGAGCTGGTCGGTCGAGGACGGCATCGTCAAGAGCGGCTCGCACGCGATCGAGCAGGGCGTGGGCGTGCGCGCGATCAGCGGCGAGAAGACCGGCCTGGCCTACTCCGACGACATCGATGCGGTGGCCCTGCTGGGCGCGGCGCGCTCGGCGCGTGCGATCGCCCGCGACGGCCGCGCGCATGCCCCGCAGGCGCTGGTGCGCGCGCGCGCGCATGATCTCTACCCATCCGGCGACCCGATCGACGCACTGGGCAGCGCGGAGAAGGTCGAAGCGCTGCGCCGGATTGACCGCTTCCTGCGCGCCGCCGACCCGCGCGTGCAGCAGGTGAGCGTCAGCCTGACGGGCGGCGTGGACACCATCCTGGTCGCGCGCAGCGATGGCGTGCTCGCCGGCGACGTGCGCCCGCTGGTCCGGCTCAACATCCAGGTGTTGGTCGAGCAGGACGGCCGCCGCGAGTCCGGCTATGCCGGCTACGGCGGGCGCTACAGCTATGCCGAACTGCTCGGCGACGGACGTCCGGAGCACTTCGCGCGCGAAGCGCTGCGCCAGGCCCTGGTGAATCTCGAGGCCGTCGACGCGCCGGCCGGCGTGATGCCCGTCGTGCTCGGCGCCGGCTGGCCCGGCGTGCTGCTGCACGAGGCCGTCGGCCACGGCTTGGAGGGCGACTTCAATCGCAAGGGCACCAGCACCTATGCCGGGCGCGTCGGGCAGCGCGTGGCCGCGCCCGGGGTGACGATCGTCGACGACGGCACGCTGGCCGGCCGTCGCGGTTCGCTGAACGTCGATGACGAAGGCACGCCGACCCAGTGCACCACGCTGATCGAGGACGGCGTGCTGACCGGCTACATGCACGACACCCTCAACGCGCGCCTGAGCGGTGTCGCCTCGACCGGCAACGGCCGCCGTGAATCGTTCGCGCACCGGGTGATGCCGCGCATGACCAACACCTACATGCTGGCTGGCCGCGACGACCCGCAGGACATGATCCGCTCGGTGAAAAAGGGGCTGTACGCGGTCAACTTTGGCGGCGGCCAGGTCGACATCACCAGCGGCAAGTACGTGTTCTCGGCGACCGAGGCCTACCTGATCGAGGATGGCCGCATCACCGCCCCGGTCAAGGGCGCCACGCTGATCGGTAATGGCCCCGAGACGATGCAGCGCGTGCGCATGGTCGGCCACGACATGGCGCTCGACGACGGCGTGGGCATCTGCGGCAAGGACGGCCAGAGCGTCCCGGTCGGCGTGGGCCAGCCGTCGCTGCTGATCGACGGGCTCACCGTGGGTGGTACCCAGGCTTGAACGCCGTAATCGGTGGTTCGGGACTCGTGATGCCAGGCTGCACGTTGGCGCGCGCGCAGCCAGGCTGCGCTGTCGTATCGCCGGTCAACAATGGCGATTCAAGGCGCTTCGGGCTTGTGCGCCACCGTATCGCGCAGCAGCCGGAACAGGTCCCGGAACGCCGCCGGCGGCTTGTTCTTCGCCCGCTCGGCCAGCGCGTTGCGCACCAGTTGGCGCAGGCGCTGGCGGTCGGCCTGCGGGTAGGCCTCCAGCAGTTCGGCCAGCGCGCCGTCGCCCTCGTCGAGCAGGCGCGTGCGCCAGCTCTCGGCGCGGTGCAGCATCGCGGTCTCGATGCGCGAAGCCTCGCCGCCGGCGTCGAGCGCGTCGCGGATCGCCTCCAGCGTCTCGTCTTCCTCGCGGCGCATCTGCTTGGCCAGAAACGCCATCTGCCGCTTGCGCGCGATGTGCGAGGTGATCCGTCGCGTCTCGGCGATGTGCGGCAGCAGCGCGTCGGGCACCGGCAGCTTCGCCAGCCGCCCCTCGGGCAGCGCCACCAGCGCCTCGGCCAGCGCCAGCACCTCGAGCGCCTCGCGGCGCTGCTGCTTGCGGCTCGGGCTCAGATACTCGCCGCTGTCTTCGTCTATGCCTCTCATCGCAACAGGATAAGCCATTGACCATGTCCCCATCGCAGATTGCCGACCGCGTGCCGGGTGACGACGCCATCGCTCGCCTCGATGCGCTGGCCGGGCTGTCGCAGCGCCTGCTCGAGCGTTGCCGTGCCCAGGGTGCCAGTCAGGCCGAGGTCGCCTGCTCGGAAGATGCCGGTCTCAACATCGACGTGCGCATGGGCGAGGTCGAGACGGTCGAGTCCACCCAGGATCGCGGCATCGCGGTGACGGTCTACTTCGGCCGCCGCAAGGGCAGCGCGAGCACCGCGGACCTGCGCGAGGAGAGCCTGGCGGCGACCGTCGACCAAGCCTGCGCGATCGCCCGCTTCACCGAGGACGACCCCGCCGCGGGCCTGGCCGACGCCGAACTGATGGCGCGGCCGGGCGCCGACGGTCGCTTCCCCGAATTCGACGCCTGGCACCCCTGGGCGCTCGACGCCGATCGCGCGGTCGACCTGGCGCTGGCCTGCGAAACCGCGGGTCGCGACACCGATGCGCGCATTGGCAACTCCGATGGCGCATCGGTCTCGACCGCGCGTGCGCTGCACGTCTACGCCAACAGCCACGGCTTCGTCGGCGCCGAGCGCAGCAGCCACCACAGCATCGGCTGCGCGCTGATCGCCGGCAGTGGCGAGCAGATGCAGCGCGACGGCTGGTACAGCGTGGCGCTGGCGGCCGACGACCTGGAGCCGGCAACGGCGATCGGCCGCCGGGCCGCGCAGCGCACACTCGCGCGCCTCGATCCCCGGCCGGTGCCGACCGGCAGCTACCCGGTGCTGTTCCAGGCCGACGTCGCCCGGTCGTTGGTCGGGCACCTGCTCGGTGCGGTCTCGGGCGGCGCGCTGTATCGGCGCGCCAGCTTCCTGCTCGACAGCGCCGGCACGCAGCTGTTCCCCACCTGGTTTTCGATCCACGAGCGGCCGTTCCTGACGCGCGGGTTCCAGTCCGCCGCCTTCGATGCCGAAGGCGTGGCGACCCGCGAGTCGCCGCTGGTCGAGGCCGGCGTGCTGCAGCGCTACATCCTCGGCAGCTATTCCGCGCGCCGGCTCGGCCTGCAGAGCACCGCCAACGCCGGCGGCGTACACAACCTGGAGATCGCCGCCAATGCAGGCGATCTCGACGCGATGGTGCGCGACATGGGCCGCGGACTGCTGGTGACCGAGCTGATGGGGCAGGGCGTCAATGCGGTGACCGGCGACTATTCGCGCGGCGCGGCCGGGTTCTGGATCGAGCGCGGCGAGATCCGCCACGCGGTCGACGGGATCACCATCGCCGGCAATCTGAGGCAGATGTTCGCCGGCATCGAGGCGGTGGGCACCGATGTCGATCCGCGGTCGCATGTGCGCACCGGGTCGATTCTGGTCGGCCGGATGACGGTCGCCGGCACGGATTGACGTATGCTCGCACCGCCGGCCGCGGCGGCGATCGTCGCCTGGCCCAGCGCATCTTCTTTCACCTTGCCTATGGGGACTTCGCAATGAACGATTTCGATCCGGCACCGGCCGCGGCCACCACGCAGGACGACCGCACGTTCGCGATGCTCACGCATCTGTCGTGCATCATCCTGGGCTTCATCGTGCCGCTGATCATGTGGCTGGTGCACAAGGACCGGCCCGAGAAGGCTTTCGTCACCGACCAGGCCAAGGAAGCGCTGAACTTCCAGATCACGCTGACCATCGGCTACGTCATCGGCATGGTGCTGACGATCATCCTGATCGGCGGCCTGATCAACCTGGTGCTGTGGATCCTGTGCGTGGTGTTCAGCATCGTCGCCGCACTCAAGGCCAAAGAGGGCGTGGCCTACCGCTATCCCTTCGCGCTGCGCCTGATCAGCTGACCGGCACGCACCGCAGCCTCTCGAACCCCGGCCTGTGTGCCGGGGTTCTTCCTTCTTCTCCAGCGTGCGGGAATGCGCACCCTTCAGCAGACGGCCAAGCGGTGATCGAAGGCAGATTGCAGAGGTCTGCAGCAGACTGGTGGCAGGGCGTCGCGCCCAGCGCCATCAAAACCGGGGTCAGAGTGCAATTTCGCGAGGCGAAATTGCACTCTGACCCCCGTTGTTGGGTTGGGGCGATCGCGATTTTACAATCTCAGGGCGATCCCCTGCGGTCGTATCGCACCCCTGCCATCGGTTGGGTGCCATCGGTTGGCTTGCGCCGCCGACGCGCGGCGCCATCATGGATCTGCCCTCGACGTTTCCTGGAGACCCCCCCCATGTATGCATCGACCCTTCCCCAGGCCCCGCCCGCCATCGTCAGTCGCCAGTGGGCCGCCGGTACGCACATCGGCGCACTGGTGCTTGCCTTGCTGACGAGTTGGATGTCGGGCGTGGCCGGTATCGTCGTCGCCGGCACCGTCTACCTGGTCAAGCGCGACGATGATGCCTTCGTTGCCGGCCATGCGCTGGAAGCGCTGAACTTCAACTTGAGCATGTTCCTCTACGCCTGCGCGCTCGGCGTGACCGGGCTCATGCTGCTCGGCATGACGGTGCTGACGCTGGGCATCGGGGCGATCGTCACGCTGCCGCTCGGCCTGTTGCTGGTGCTGGGCGCGGTCGCCCTGGCAGTGCTCTGGCTGGTCTGCGGCATCGTGGCCGCAGTCAAGGCCTGGAACGGCGAGACCTACCGCTACCCGCTCACGCTGCGCCTGATCGGCTGACGCCGTAGCGCGCAGTCCGCTCGGCCTCCGTGCGGCATCGCGCGGGCTCGTGTGCATCAGCGTGGGGTGTGTCCGCTCGCGTCGGTCGGGTCCAGCACCGCAAGGGCGGCCGGTGTGGTCATGCGCAGCCGCAGAGCGTCGACGGGAAGATGCCGGCTCAGGCCGGCAGCGGATGTGGACTGCGTTTCCGGCCCGCCCGGCTCAGTGGTCGCGTTCGATGGCCTGCCGGCCGAGCTCGGCCAGCGGCGCGGTGGTGTCGCCGAACGGTGCCAGTGCGTCGCGCATGCGCGAGGCGAGCTCGGACAGTCGCGCGCGTGAGGCGTCTGCACCGATCAGGGCCGGGAACGTGGCCTTGTCCTGTGCGATGTCCTTGCCGGCGGTCTTGCCCAGCGTCGCGCTGTCGCCTTCGATGTCGAGCAGGTCGTCGCGGATCTGGAACGCGAGGCCGAGTGCGGTCGCGAAATCGTCGAGCCGGGCCCGCGTCGTGGCGTCGACGTCGGCCGCCAGTGCCCCGAGCGCGACCGCCGCGCGCAGCAGCGCGCCGGTCTTGAGCGCATGCAGACGCTCCAGGCCCGCGATGTCGCGCGTACCGCCACCGCCGGTCGCGGCAAGGTCGATCGCCTGGCCGCCGCACATGCCCAGCGCGCCCGATGCCGAGGCCAGCCGCGCGACCATCGCCAGCCGCGTTTCGGCCGCAAGCGGCGCTTCGGCGAGCACCGAGAACGCCAAGGTCTGCAAGGCGTCGCCGGCGAGGATGGCGGTGGCTTCGTCGAAGGCGACGTGCACGGTCGGCTGGCCGCGACGCAGCGCGTCGTCGTCCATCGCCGGCAGGTCGTCGTGGACCAGCGAATAGGCGTGTACGAGTTCGACCGCGACCGCCGGCGCATCGGCCTGCGGGGGCGCGGCGCCGAAGGCCGCCGCGGTGGCGTGGACCAGCAGCGGCCGCATGCGCTTGCCGCCGAGCAGCACCGCATGGCGCATCGCGGCGTCCAGACGCGGCTCGCCGCCTGCGGCGGTGTCGAGCGCGCGTTGCAATGCGGCGTCGGTGCGGGCGCGCCAGTCACCGATGCGCGCGGCGATCGCGCCGGCGGCGTCAGGCATCGGGATCGTCGACCTGCTCGCCGCCGAACGGCTGGCTGCGCTCCGGGGCGGCCGGGTCGCTGAGCAGGCGCACGCGCTGCTCAGCGTCCTCGAGCGCCTGGCGACAGCGGCGGTACAGGCCGACGCCGCGCTCGTAGGCGCCGAGCGATTCCTCCAGGCTCAGTTCGCCGCCTTCCATGCGTTCGACCAGCGCTTCGAGCTGGCCCAGGGCGTTTTCGAAGTCGGCGACCGGGGACGGATCCTGGGCGGGCGGGGTGGGCGTGGAAGCGGATTTGGCCATGCCTGGATTCTAAGCGATGACGCCTGGGCGAGGGCTGAGTGCGGCCCTCAAGGCGAAGGCGTCTCAGCCGGTGTGTCGTGCACTGCCGCGTCGTGC
The DNA here is from genome assembly GCF_039674545.1 of Luteimonas sp. TWI382. Lineage (NCBI taxonomy): Bacteria > Pseudomonadati > Pseudomonadota > Gammaproteobacteria > Lysobacterales > Lysobacteraceae > Luteimonas > Luteimonas sp. TWI382. The sequence continues at coordinate 65,976 of NZ_JBDJNS010000004.1, read as the reverse complement.
GCCCAGCGCAAGCGGCGGCCGCCGTCGTGCAGCCAGGCCTCGAATGCGCCGTCCAGGACGAGGTCGCCGGCAGCGAGCACTCGACCGCTGGCATCGATGAGCAGCGGCAATCGCTCGCGAAGCCAGGGCGGCACCGCGCGATCCTGCAGCACGTGCTTGAGCGCGTGCGAATGGGGCCGACCGGGCAGGGCGATCCGCTCGCCGCCGCGCCGGGCCCGGACCTGCCAGTCCAAGGGGGCGTCCGGCGGTGGCCCGTGCAGGTGCAACCGGTCGCCGCCGGGCAGCACGAGCGGCGCAGTGCCGGCCCAGTCGACGGCAAACTCGCGCGGCAGCGGCGTGCGTTGCGGCCCTGCGTGCAGCAGGTCGCGCCAGCGCTGCAGCCGGCAGTGCGCCCAGTCGAACTGGGGGCTGCGATCCCCCGCAGGCATCTGCAGCGTGGCCTCGCACCAGGCGCTGCCCTGGCGCGGCAGCGGCGGCAGGCCCAGCGCGGCGATCCAGCGCCGCAGCACCCGCGCACGGCGCGCGGTCGGCAGCGTGCGCAGCCGTGCCACGTCCAGCATCGCCGGGTCGGATGTGCGCACCTTGGCCAGGGCCGCGGTGTCTTCGTCGTCGAGCAGGGCGATCGTCGTGCGCTGCAGCGTCGCGACATCGGTCAGCACGGCGTCGGCCTGCGGCCAGCGTGTGCGCAGCAGCGGCAGCACACGATTGCGCAGGAAGTTGCGGTCGGCGTCGTCTGCGGCGTTGCTCGGATCCTCGATCCAATGCAGGCCGTGGCGCATGGCATAGGCCAGCAGTTGCGCGCGCGCTACTGCCAACAACGGCCGCCACAGCCAGCCGGCGCCGAAGGGCCGCAGTGGCCGCATCGCGGCCAGCCCGTCGGGACCGGCCCCGCGCAACGCGCGCAGCAGCACGGTCTCGGCCTGGTCGTCGCGGTGGTGGGCCAGGACCGCGACCGCTCCGGGTGGCAACCGCGCCTGCAGCGCGGCATGGCGGGCCTCGCGCGCCGCGGCCTCCGGGCCGCGGTCGCCGTCGCGCGCGACGGTCACGCGCAGCACCTCGCAGCGCACGCCCAGCGCGGCGCAGACGGCCTCGCAATGCGCGGCCCAGGCGTCGGCCTGCGGCTGCAGGCCGTGGTGGACGTGCAGCGCGACCAGGCCGCGTACGCGCGCGCGCGCATCGTGTGCGAGCAGGTGCAGCAGGGCGGTCGAGTCGAGGCCGCCGCTGAACGCCACGTGCAGCGGTCCGTCGCCGGGCGGCGCGGGCAGCGTCGGGTCTGGGAACGGCGCGGACATCCGCGCATGGTGCCATGCGATCGGAATGCAGCGATCCGGCCGCGTGGTCGCGGACGCGGGGGCACAGGGCCTACAGTCGGCGACCCGCCTGCAGGAACCTGCAATGTCCGATCTGTTCTCTGCGCTGGCGCAACGCGCGCTGACGCTGCGCAACCGCATCGCCGTCTCGCCGATGTGCCAGTACAGCGCCGTCGACGGGATGCCCGACCACTGGCATCTGGTGCACCTGGGCAGCCGCGCGGTCGGCGGCGCCGGCCTGGTGATCGCCGAGGCCACGGCGGTACTGCCCCAAGGTCGCATCTCGCCCGACGACGTCGGCCTGTGGAACGATGCCCAGACGCAGGCCTGGGCGCCGATCGCGGCGTTCGTGCGTGCGCAGGGCGCGGTGCCTGGAATCCAGCTGGCGCACGCCGGGCGCAAGGCGAGCACCTACGCCCCGTGGCGGGGCCATGGCGCGGTCGCGCAGGCCAACGGCGGCTGGCAGGTCGTCGCGCCGTCGGCGTCGGCCTACAGCGAGCGTTACCCCGCGCCGGTCGCGCTCGATGCCGACGGCATCGCCGGCGTCGTCGCGGCATTCCGCGCGGCCGCGCAGCGCGCGCTCGCCGCCGGCTTCGAGCTGGTCGAACTCCACGCCGCCCACGGCTATCTGTTGCACCAGTTCCTCTCGCCGTTGTCGAACACCCGCGACGATGCCTGGGGCGGCGGCTTCGAAGGCCGGACGCGTCTGGTGCTGGCGGTCGTCGATGCGGTGCGTGACGTCTGGCCCGAGCGGCTGCCGCTGTGGCTCCGGCTCTCGGCGACCGACTGGGTCGAGGGCGGCTGGGACGTCGAGCAGAGCGTCGCATTGGCGCGGCTGCTGGCGCCGCGCGGGGTCGACCTGCTCGACGTGTCGTCGGGCGGGCTGTCGCCGGCGCAGCAGATCGATGCGGTGCCCGGCTACCAGGTGCCGTTCGCCCGGCGCATCCGCGCCGAGGCCGGCATCGCGACCGGCGCGGTCGGGCTGATCACGACGCCCGAGCAGGCCGAGCGCATCGTCGCCGACGGCGACGCGGACGTGGTGCTGCTGGCGCGCGAGCTGCTGCGCGATCCCTACTTCCCCAGGCGCGCGGCGCAGGCGCTGGGCGCGTCGCTCGAGCCGCCGGCGCAGTACCAGCGCGCTTGGTAACAGCGCGCGTCGCCCGAAAAGCGCGGTACGGGACGGGCAGACGCCCGTCCCGATGCGATCACGCTGCCTCGTAGGCGCCGTAGCTGCGCAGACGCTCGTAGCGGCGCTGCAGCAGGGTCTCGACCGGCAGTTGCTCGAGCTGGTCGAGTTCGTTCATCAGCACCGCCTTGAGCCGCGTCGCGGTCTGCCGCGGATTGCGGTGGGCGCCACCGATCGGCTCGCGCACGACCTTGTCGATCAGCCCCAGCTGCTTGAGCCGCTTGGCGGTCAGGCCGAGCTGCTCGGCGGCATCGCGCGCCTTGGCCGCGTCCTTCCACAGGATGGACGCGCAGCCTTCGGGCGAGATCACCGAATAGGTGCTGTACTCGAGCATCACCGTACGGTCGCCCACGCCGATCGCCAGCGCGCCGCCCGAGCCGCCTTCGCCGATGACGGTGCAGATGATCGGGACGCGCAACTCGGCCATCTCCATCAGATTGCGCGCGATCGCTTCCGACTGGCCGCGCTCCTCGGCGCCGATGCCCGGGTAGGCACCGGGCGTGTCGATGAAGGTCAGCAGCGGCAGCTTGAATCGCTCGGCCATCTTCATCAGCCGCAGCGCCTTGCGGTAGCCCTCCGGGCGCGGCATGCCGAAGTTGCGCCGCACCTTGGTCTTGGTGTCGCGGCCCTTCTGGTGGCCGATGATCATGACGCTGCGCCCATCGATGCGGCCCAGGCCGCCGACGATCGCGGCATCGTCGCCGTAGGCGCGGTCGCCGGCCAGTTCCTCGAACTCGTCGCAGAACGTGCGGATGTAGTCGTTGGTGTAGGGCCGCTGCGGGTGGCGTGCCAACTGCGAGACCTGCCACGGGGTCAGATCGCGGAAGATGTGCGCGGTGCGCTTGCGCAGCTTGTCGCGCAACGTGGCCAGTTCGGCGTCGATGTTGACGGCCGGGCCATCGCTGGCCTGGCGCAGTTCCTGGATCTTGGCTTCCAGGTCGGCGATGGGCTGCTCGAAATCGAGGTAGTTCGGGTTCATGACGCGCCGTCGGGTGACTTGGGGGAAAGTGTAGCCGACCGGCCCTGGGCGCCCCGTACGGCGGGGTGCGTTGGAACGGCCGGAAGGGCGACCGGGCGGCCGGGCCTCACCGGGGCAGGACCAGCGCGCCGGCGCCCATCAGCCGTCCGTAGAGGTCGATGAAATCGTTGTAGGCCTGGTTGTCCTGGGGGCTCTGATCGACGTGCAGCATCGCGGTTGCGCCGGTGACGGCCATCAGGGCCTCGTGCGAGCGCTTGCGCACCGCCTCGCAATCGGCCGCATCGTTGACCTGCAGGCGCTGCGCGTAGGCCTGGCGCAGCGGCGCCGAATGGGGCTCGAACGCCTGCGGCAGCGGCGGCAGCTCGGCCGGTGCGGTCTCCAGCGCCCGCGCCGGCTGCGTGTAGCCGCCTGGGTGCAGCCGCGCAAACTCGCCCTGGCGGTCGCTGGCGTCCTCGATGTAGTCGATGAATGCCTGGGGCGTGAACAGCTTGGTGCTGATCTTGCCGCCATTCTCCGGAATCCGCGCCACGGTCTGTTGCTTAGGGAACGCCTCGCGCACGCCGAAGTCCCAGGACCGGTCGATGAACAGGCCGGTGTACTGCTCGAAGGGCCCTTCGTAGACCGCGTCGCCGAGCTCAACGGTGGCGATCGCCGCGCCGAAGTTGCGCAGCTTGGACGCGTCGGCGACGTAGATCTCGCGGGCCAGCACGTAGTCCGACAGCGTCGGGTTGATCAACGTGCCGCGTTCGGCGCCGCAGACCGAGATCCGGACCTCGCCGGTACGCTCGGCGCGCAGTGTGTGCGGGCCGGCGTCGAGTTCCAGCGCCGCGCTCGCGCCGGGCGCCACCTCGTGGGTCTTGCCGTCGATGGTGACCTGGACTGGCGCGTCGGTGGGGTTATCGATCTCGAACGAGGGCGTGGACGGGCTGCAGGCGGCGAGCAGCAACACAGCGCTCGCCGTAGCGAAGGATCGGATCATCGTGTCTCTCTTGGACGGGGGGGAGTGGGGCCTTCAGCCGGCCCGGTTCAGTGCGCCCATGGCTTGCTCATGTCGAGCCGAGCGACCCGCACGCCCGGCTGCGCGCGCAGCGTGCCGGGCAGTTCGGCATCGGCGCGGACGCCGTGGCTGCCGTTGACCTCGAGCGTGCCGGCTGCGCCGGCGGGCAGCAGCAGGTCGAGGCGCAGCGCGGTCTTGCCGGGCCGGTGCTGCGCCAGGAGCTGTTCGATCCGCGCCATCGTGCCGGGCACGCGCAGGTCCAGGCGCAGCGACAGCCGACGCGCGTGTTCGGGGCAGACCGCGTGGAAATCCCAGCAGCGCTTGACCCGCAACGCGAAGCCGCCGCTGAACTCGTCCTCGCGCAGGCCGCCCTCGACGATCAGGATGCGGTCGCGGGTCAGCAGATGCGCGTACTCGGCACTGGTCTCGGAGAAGAAGCCGCACTCGAGCCGGCCGCGGCCGTCCTCGAGCAGCACGAAGGCCTGCGCGTCGCCGCGCTTGCGCATCGACGACACCTGGCCGGCGACGATGACCTGGGTCTCAGGTCGCCAGCTGTTGCCGCCGGCCTTGGCATCGCGCGCGGCCCACAGGCTGTCGAGCTGGCCGAGGTCGGTGCCCACCAGCGCCTGCAACTCCTCACGGTAGGGGTCGAGCGGATGTCCGCTGAGGTAATGGCCGAGTGTCTCGCGTTCGCCGTCGAGCTTCTGCCGCAGCGGCCATTCGTCGCATTCGGGCAGATCGATGTGCAGCACGTCGTCGCCGCCCATGGCGCTGCCGAACATGTCGACGATGCCGGCGCTGCGGTTGCGCGCGAGCTGGTCGGTGGCCTTGATCGCCTCGGGCAATTGCAGCATCAGCGAGGCGCGGTTGCGGCCCAGCGCGTCGAGCGCACCGGCGTTGATCAGGGCTTCGAGCGTGCGCTTGTTCAGGCGCTGCGAATCGACCCGGCGGCAGAAGTCGAGCAGGTCGGTGTAGACCCCGCCGCGCGCGCGCGCTTCGACCACGTTCTCGCAGGCGCCGCGGCCCACGCCCTTCACCGCGCCCAGGCCGTAGCGGATCGTCGTGGGGTCGATCGCCTCGAACATGTACGCCGAGGCGTTGACGTCGGGCGGCAGCACCTCCAGGCCCATCGCCCGCGCCTCGGTCAGAAAGCCGGTAACCTTGTCGGTGTTGTCCATGTCCGAGGACAGCACGGCGGCCATGAACTCGGCCGGGTAATGCACCTTGAGCCACGCGGTCTGGTAGGCGACCAGCGCGTAGGCGGCCGAGTGCGACTTGTTGAAGCCGTACTCGGCGAACTTCTCCATCAGGTCGAAGATCGACGTGGCGACCTTGGGATCGACACCGTTCGCGGCCGCGCCGGCCTCGAACTTGGCGCGTTCCTTGGCCATCTCCTCGGCCTTCTTCTTGCCCATCGCGCGGCGCAGCAGGTCCGCGCCGCCGAGCGAATAGCCGGCCAGGACCTGGGCGATCTGCATCACCTGTTCCTGATAGACGATGACGCCGTAGGTGGGCGAGAGCACCGGCTCGAGCGAGGGGTGCGGATAGGTCACGTCCGTGCGGCCGTGCTTGCGGTCGACCCATTCTTTGTCCATCCCCGAACCCAGCGGGCCGGGACGGAACAACGCGGCGAGCGCGATGATGTCCTCGAAGGTGTCGGGCTGCGCGCGCTTGAGCAGTTCGCGCATGCCGCGCGATTCGAACTGGAACACCGCGACCGTATCGCCGCGGGCAAACAGGTCGTAGGAAGCCACATCGTCGAGCGGCAGCGCGGCGATGTCGAGCGGCGCCTCGCCGGCCGCCGCGCGCCGCCGGTTGATGGCCTTGACCGCCCAGTCGATGATGGTGAGCGTACGCAGGCCCAGGAAGTCGAACTTCACCAGGCCCACCGATTCCACGTCGTCCTTGTCGAACTGGGTGACCGGGTTGCGGCCGCGGCCGCCTTCGTCGTGTTCGGCGAACAGCGGGCAGAAATCCGACAGCGGCGAGGGCGCGATGACCACGCCGCCGGCGTGCTTGCCGGCGTTGCGAGTCAGGTCCTCGAGCTGTAGCGCCAGGTCCAGCAGGTCGCGGACGTCGTCCTCGTCGTTGTAGCGCGCGATCAACTCGTCCGAGCGCCAGGCATCGTCGCTGCGCGATTTGTCGGTGCGCCCCAGCGCATCCTCCAGGCCGATGCCCAGCGTCATCGGCACCAGCTTGGAGATGCCGTCGACCATGCCGTAGGGAAAGCCCAGCACGCGGCCGGTGTCGCGTACGACCGCCTTGGCCGCCATCGTGCCGTAGGTGATGATCTGGCTGACGCGGTCGCGGCCGTACTTGGCGGCGACGTAATCGATGACCTCGTCGCGCCGGTCCATGCAGAAGTCGATGTCGAAGTCGGGCATCGACACGCGTTCGGGATTGAGGAAGCGCTCGAACAGCAGGTCGTAGGGCAGCGGGTCGAGATCGGTGATCTTCAGCGCCCAGGCCACCAGCGAACCGGCGCCCGAACCGCGGCCCGGACCGACCGGGATGTCGTGCTCCTTGGCCCACTTGATGAAGTCCGAGACGATCAGGAAGTAGCCCGGGAAGCCCATCTTGCAGATGACGTCGAGCTCGATGTCCAGCCGCTCGAAATAGCTTTCCCGGGTGTGTCCGGGCGCCAGCGGGTACTTCGCCAGCCGCTCCTCCAGGCCCTCGCGCGATTGCACCCGGATCCAGCTGTCGAGGGTTTCCTCAGCGGGCACCGGGTAAGCGGGCAGGTAGTAGGTGCCCAGGCGCAACTCGAGATTGCAGCGCTGCGCCAGCGCCAGCGTGTTGTCGATCGCATCGGGCGCGTCGGCGAACAGCGCGGCCATCTCATCGGCCGACTTGAAGTACTGCTCGCGGGTGTAGAGGTGAGGCCGGCGTGGATCGTCGAGCACCCGGCCGGTGGCGATGCACACGCGCGCCTCGTGCGCGTCGAAGCCCTCGGCATCGAGGAAGCGCACGTCGTTGCCGGCCACCACCGGCAGCGACAGGTCGGACGAGACCTGCATCGCGAGCGCGTTGTGGACCGTTTCCTCATCGACGCCGCAGCGGGTGAGCTGCAGGAACAAGCGCTCGTCGAACACCTCGCGCCACTGCGTGTACCACTGCCGTGCCAGGTCATGGCGGCCACCAGCGAGCAACCGCGCGGCCGGCCCGTGGCGCCCGGCGATCGCGAACAGGCCGGCATTGCATTCGCGCAGCCAATCGGGCCGCACCACCACGCCGTCGGTCCGGTGGCCCTCCATCCAGGCGCGCGTCAGCAGACGCGACAGCGACAGGTAGCCGTCGTGGTCGCGGCACAGCAGCGTCAGCGTCGAGGCCGGCTCGTCGCCTTCGGCCAGCGAGATATCGGCGCCCATGACCGGCTTGATGCCCGCGCCTTCGGCCGCGCGGTAGAACTTCACCAGCGCGAACAGGTTGTTGCGGTCGGTCAGCGCGACCGAGGGCTGGCCGAGCTCGGCGCAGCGTTTGACCAGCGCCTTGATCCGGATCGTCGAATCGGCGAGCGAGTATTCGCTGTGGACGTGAAGGTGGACGAAGCGCGCGGGCATTGCGGGGGCGAGGCGGCCGGAGCGTCAGGGTAGGGCCGTGGCGGGGGGCGGACAAGGCTTGACAGCCGGGCGACTGCCGCGCGGCGCGGCCGGGCAGCCGCCGCAGGGCAGTCGGCGTTCAGGCCAGGGCGGGCGCGCCGAACAGATCCGCCAGCGCGGGCGGCGGCGCGGGTGCGAGCAGCCGGGAGACGGGGGCGAAGCTGCGCCGATGGTGGATGCACGGGCCGTGGCGCTCGAGCGCGGCGAAGTGCGACGGGGCGCTGTAGCCCTTGTGGCGGTCGAAGCCGTAGACAGGAAACTGCGCGTGCAGTGCGACCATCGCGCGGTCGCGGGCGACCTTGGCGAGGATCGAGGCGGCCATGATCGCTTCTTCGATGGCGTCGCCGCCGACGATCGCGCGCGCCGGACACGGCAGGCCGGGCGGCAGCCGGTTGCCGTCGACGAGCACCCGCTCGGCGGCCGGGGCCAGCGCCTGCACCGCGCGGGTCATGCCGACGTGCGTGGCGTGGTAGATGTTGATGCGGTCGATTTCCTCGACGCCGACGAACTCGATCCGCCAGGCCAGCGCGCGCTCGACGATCTGCGGATACAGCGCCTCGCGGCGCTTTTCGGTCAGCTTCTTGGAGTCGTCGAGGCCGGCGATCGGCCGCTTGGGGTGCAGCACGACGGCCGCGACCACGACCGGGCCGGCCAAGGGGCCGCGCCCGGCTTCATCGACGCCGGCCACACGCAGGCGCCGGGTCATGCCGGCGTCCCGTGATGGGAACCGGCCGGCAGCGCTGGCGGCGCCAGCTGCGCAACGGCGTCGGCGGCGCTCGCCGAAGCGCCCTGGCGCAACTGCAGATGCAGGTCGCGGTAGATGGGCTGCAGCGCGGCGCTGGCGGCGGGGTCTTCGAACCAGTGCAGCACCGCCTCGGCCAGCCGTTCGGGCGTGCAGTCCTCCTGGATCAGCTCGGGCACGATCGCGCGGCCGGCGAGCATGTTGGGCAGAGAATAGCGATCGACTTTCATCAGCTTCAGCAGCCGGACGATGAACGCCGTGCTCGGGGCGATGCGGTAGCCCACGACCATCGGCCGCTTGGCCAGCAGTGCCTCGAGGGTCGCGGTGCCCGAGGCCAGCAGCACCACGTCGGAGGCGACCATCGCGGCGCGCGCCTGGCCATCGAGGACGCGCACGTCAAGCGCGGCGAACCGCGGATGCGCCAGCAGGGCGTCGATCGCCGCACGGCAACCGGCATTGGCCGCCGGCACGACGATGCGCAGGCCCGGCAGACGGGTGGCGACGCGGGCGGCAGCATCGAGGAAGGTGTCGCCCAGGCGCCCGATCTCACCCAGCCGGGAGCCGGGCAGCACCGCCAGCACCGGCGCGTCGCCGTCGAGCGCAAGCGCCCGGCGCGCGGCATCGCGATCGGGCTCGAGCGCGAGCATCTCGGCCAGCGGATGGCCGACGAAGCGCGCATCGACGCCGTGTGCGGCGTAGATCGGCGGCTCGGTCGGGAACAGGCACAGCACCCGGTCTGCGCTGCGTCCGATCTTCGCCGCGCGGCCCTGGCGCCAAGCCCAGATCGACGGACTGACGTAGTGCACCGTGCGGATGCCGTGCTGCTTGAGCGTGCGCTCCAGCCCGAGATTGAAGTCCGGTGCGTCGATGCCGACGAACACGTCCGGCCGCCAGGCCAGCAGGCGGGCGCGCAACGCGCGGCGCAACCGCAGCAAGCGCGGCAGGTGCCGCAGCACCTCGCTCAAGCCCATGACCGCCAGTTCCGAGGCGTCGTACCAGGTCGTCATCCCGGCCGCGCGCATCGCATCGCCGCCGACGCCGACGCACTCGATATCGGGGTGGCTCGCCCGCAAGCGTTCGATCAGCCCCGCACCGAGCAGGTCGCCGGAGGCTTCGCCGGCGACCAGCGCGACGCGAAGCGGGGGCTTGGCGGCGCGTTGGACGTTCTGGATGCTGGGTTCGGGATTCGACACGACAGATCGACGGCGCAGGGATCGGGGCATTGTGCCCGCTCGACGCCCGAATCCCGAATTCCCGATCCGGGCGTCAGCGCAGCAGCGGCCGCTCGCTGGCGTCGATGAACGCGAGCATCGCGCGGACATCGGCGCTGTCCTGGGCCAGTTCCGCCAGTCGAGCGCGGGCAGCCTCGAGCGGTTCGCCCGAGACGTACAGCGCGCGATAGGCGCGCTTGATCGCGGCGGTGCGGTCGGCGTCGAAGCCGCGGCGCTTGAGACCCTCGGCGTTGATGCCGCGCGGGCGGCCGTAGCCGTCTTGGGCGACCATCACGAACGGCGGCACGTCGCCGTTGACGAACGCGCCCATGCCGATGAACGCGTGCGCGCCGATCCGACAGAACTGGTGGATGCCGACGAAGCCGCTGAGGATCACGTGATCGCCGACCTCGACGTGGCCGGCCAGTGTGGCGTTGTTGGAGAACACGCAATGGTTGCCGACGATGCAGTCGTGGGCGACGTGGGTATAGGCCAGCAGCCAGTTGTCGTCGCCGATGCGGGTCGCGCCGCCGCCGTCGCCGGTACCGCGGTTGATCGTGACGAACTCGCGGATCGTGTTGCGATCGCCGATGGTCAGTTCGACCCGCTCGCCGCGGAACTTCTTGTCCTGCGGTTCGCCGCCGATCGCGGCGTGGCCGTGGACGCGGTTGTCGCGTCCGATCGTGGTCGGGCCGTGGATGCTGCAATGGGGCCCGATCACGGTGCCATCGCCGATCTCGACCTCGGGGCCGATGATCGTGAAGGCGCCGATGCGCACGCCGGCGCCGAGCCTGGCGCCGGGATCGACGACGGCCGTGGCGTGGATCGCGGCCTCGGTCATCGTCAGTCCTTCACTTCCGCGCACAGGATGTCCGCGCATGCGGCCTGGTGGCCGTCCACGCGAGCGATGCCGCTGTAGAGCGTCATGTTGCGGATCTCGCGCTTGATGCTCACCTCCAGCTCCAGCCGGTCGCCAGGTACGACCATGCGCGAGAACTTCGCCGCATCGACCTTGACCAGGTACGACAGCGCGCCCTCGCAGGTGCGGCCGCGACTGAGGTGGCTCAGGATGCCGCCGGCCTGCGCCAGCGCCTCGATCACCAGCACCCCCGGCATCACCGGATGGTCGGGGAAATGGCCCTGGAAGAAGTGCTCGTTGGCCGAGACGTTCTTGTAGCAGAGCACGCGCTTGCCCGACTCGAACTCGACGACGCGGTCGACGAGCAGGAACGGGTAGCGGTGCGGCAGCAGCTTGCGGATGCCGCCGATGTCGATCGGCAGCGTCAGGTCCAACGTCATTCATCCCCCTTTGCGCGCGCGCCGATGCGGCGGGCGAGCGAATCGAGCTGGCGGATCCGCACGGCATTCTTGCGCCATTCCCGGGTGGGCTGGGCAGGAATGCCGGACGAGTACTCGCCCGGCTCGGTGATCGAAGCCGACACCATCGTCATCGCGTGGACGACGACCTTGTCGCAGATTTCAAGATGGCCGGCCACGCCGACCTTGCCGGCCAGCATGCAGTAGCGGCCGATACGGGTGCTGCCGGCGATGCCGACACAGCCGGCGATCGCGGTATGTGCACCAATGTGGACGTTGTGCGCGACCTGGATCAGGTTGTCCAAGCGCACATCCTCCTCGATCACCGTGTCCTCGAGGGCGCCGCAGTCGATCGTGGTGTTGGCGCCGATGTCGCTGTCGTCGCCGACCACCACGCCGCCGAGCTGAGGCACATTGAGCCAGCGGCCGCCCTCCATCGCCAGGCCGAAGCCGTCGGCGCCGAGCACGGCGCCGGGATGGACGGTCACACGCTGGCCCAGTCGGACGCGCTTGACCAGCGACACCCGTGCGACGAGCCGCGCACCTTCACCCACCACGCAGTCCTCGCCGATCGTGCAGCCCGGGCCGATGGTCGCGCCGGCAGCGATCACGCTGCGCGCGCCGATCGTGGTCATCGGGCCGATCGACGCCGTGGGATCGACCGACGCGGTCGCATGGACCACGGCGGAAGGATGGACGCCTGCAGGCGCATCGGCGCGCGGCGCGAACAGCGCGGCGATCTTCGCGTAAGCGACGTAGGGATCGCGCGCGATCAGCGCCGTGCCCGCAAATTCCGCCGCATCGGCCTCGCGCAACACGACGATGCCGGCCGCGGTGTGCGCGAGCTGCGGCCGGTAGCGGGGGTTGGACAGGAACGCGAGCTGGTCGGGACCGGCCGCCGACAGTGTGGCGACGCCGACGACGGCGACGCCGGGATCGCCGTGGACGGTCAGCGCGAAGCGGTCGGCGAGCGCGCGGGCGGTGAGGGGCGCATGGGCAGTCATCGGTCCAGGCGGCTCAGAACGCGCCGCCGAACGTGAACTGCAGGCGCTCGAGCTCGTCGCCGCCACGGATCAGCTCGCCCGAGCCGCCGCGGACTTCCTTCTGGCTGCGCAATGGGTAGGCGTAGCTGATCGAAATCGGGCCGACCGGCGCACGCCACATCAGCGCCACGCCCGCCGAGGCGCGCAGTTCCTTGGCATCCCAGGAATCGATGTTGCGGAACACATTGCCGAAGTCGACGAACGCCGAGATGCGCGCGGCCGGGGACTTGATCAGCTGCGGAAAGAACATCTCGAATGAACCGACGGTCTTGACCGCGCCGCCGATCGGCTGCCGGTAGCTGCTGGCGAACGCGGTCTCGCGCGGGCCCAGGGTGTTGTCGCGGAAGCCGCGCACCGAGCGTGCACCACCGGCGTAGAAGTTCTCGAAGAACGGCAGGCCGGAGGCGGTCACCGTGCGCACGTAATCGGGCGAGGTCGGCTCGCACGGCGAGCTCGGCGTCGGATTGGGATTGGCCTCGGTCGATGCGACGTAGCAGGTGTTGCGCACGATGTCGTCGCCGTAGCTGTCGCCGTAGCCGATCTCGGCACGAGTGTTGAGCACCAGATAGCGGCTGAGCGGCCAGTACTTGGAGATCTCGTAGTTGAGCTTGAAGTACTCGGCGGTCGAGCCGGGCAGGGTGGCCTCCAGCGAGACGCGCTGCATCATGCCGCGGGTGGGCTGCAGATAGTCGTTGCGGGTATCGCGGGCCCAGGCCAGTTCGCTGCGCCAGGCGTGGAAGGTGCGCGAGCCGAACGCCTCGATGTAGTCGACGATCGAGTCGGGCGAGGAGCCGCGCCAGGCGAAGATCTGGTTGCGGTCGACGCCGAACAGCAGCGAGATCGAGTCGTTCTCGGTCAGCGGGATGCCCAGGATGGCCTGGCCGGCGGCGCTGGTCGACGAGTACTGCGCGGTGTTGAACTTGGAGTTGTCGAACTCGCGCCACCACAGGTTGTAGCCCAGCGACATGCCGCCGTCGGTGAAGTACGGATTCATGAACGAGAACGAGTAGCGCTGCAAGTAGGTGTTGCGCTGCGCCTCGACCGACACCCTGTTGCCGCTGCCCAGGAAGTTGTTCTGCGACAGCTGGACCGATGTGGTCACGCCGGCCAGCTGGGAGTAGCCCAGGCCGAACACGAAGCTGCCCGACGTGGTCTCGGTCATGCTGAACACCACATCGACCTGGTCGTTGCTGCCCGGCACCGGCTGGGTCTCGACATTGACGCTGCCCGATTCGAAGTAGCCCAGGCGCTGGAGTCGGACCTTGGAGCGGTCGATCGCGGCCTGCGAGTACCAGCTACCCTCGAACTGGCGCATCTCGCGGCGGATGACCTCGTCGGAGGTGCGGCTGTTGCCCTTGAACTGGATGCGCCGCACCTGCACGCGCGGGCCGGGCACGACCTGCAGGTTGATCGCCACGGTGCGGTTCTCGCGATCGACTTCGGGGATCGGATTGACCTGCGCGAACGCGTAGCCGATGTTGCCGAGCGTGGCGGTGATCGCATCGGAGCTCAGCTCGAGCAACGCGCGCGAGAACACCTGGTCCTTCTTGACGAAGACGCGGCTCTCGATCTCCTCCTTGGGCAGCACCGTGTTGCCGGTGATCTGCACGTCCGACACCTTGTAGATCTCGCCTTCGGTGATGCCGGCGGTGATGAACATGTCGGCCTTGTCGGGGCTGATCGCGACCTGGATGCTGTCTTCGCTGAAGTCGATGTAGCCACGGTCGAGGTAGAAGTTGTGCAGCTTCTCGCGGTCGCCCTCGAGCTTTTCGCGCGAGTACTGGTCGTCGCGGCGGTACCAGCTGAGCCAGTTGGATTCGCCCGACTCCCAGTTGTCGGTCAGCGTATCGAGGTCGTAGACCTCGTTGCCGATGATGTTGATGTGGCGGATCTTGGCCGCCTTGCCTTCCTCGATGTTGATCGCGATGTCGACCCGGTTGCGGTCCAGTCGCGAAACGGTCGGGGTGATCTTGACGTTGTACTTGCCGCGGTTGTTGTACTGGCGGACCAGTTCCTGGGTCACGCGGTCGAGATCGAGGCGGTCGAAGGTCTCGCCTTCCGACAGACCGATGTCGTTGAGGCCCTTGGTCAGGTCCTCGGTCTTGATGTCCTTGTTGCCGGTCAGTGTCAGCCGATTGATCGCCGGGCGTTCGGTGACCGTGAACACCAGGATGTCGCCCTGGCGCGCGACCTGGATGTCCTCGAAGAACCCGGTGCGATAGAGCGCGCGGACCGCCTCGGAGATGCGGGTCTGGTTGACCGCGTCGCCGCGCTCGATCGGCAGGTAGGTGAACACCGTGCCGGCACCGATGCGCTGCAGGCCGTCGACGCGGATGTCGCTGACGGTGAAGCTGCTGGCAGCCGGCGGCGCGAGCGGTGGCAGCGCCGCGGCGGGCGCGGCAGGTGCGTTGGCCGTCGTCTGGGCCCAGGCCGGAGCGGCGATCACCGCGGCGAGGGCGAGGGCGAGCAGGCGGCGGTCGGGGATACGCGTCATTCTTCGGGTCCGGGTAGGGGAGGGAGTCCGGCGCAGGGCGACGGAAACCGGGTCGGGGCGGTTGTCTAGCGCACCAGTTGCAGGATGTCGTTGTAGAACGCCAGGCCCATCAGGCTGGCCAGCAGGGCCAGGCCGACGTACTGCCCGGCCACCATCGTGCGCTCGCTCACGGGGCTGCCTTTGACCAACTCGATAAGGTAATACAACAGGTGGCCCCCATCCAGCAGGGGGATCGGGAGCAGGTTCAGGATCGCAAGACTGAGCGACAGCAGGGCGAGGATCGTCAGATACCAGGCCGCGCCTTGCTGGGCGTAGGTATTGGCCGCCCGGGCAATGGTGATCGGCCCGGCGACGGTGTTCTCCAGGGCCACCCGGCCGGAGAACGCCCGCCCGATCATGCCGACCAACTGGCCGGTCAGATGGCCGACTTCGCGCACCGCGACCGGCGCGGCGGCGAGCACACCGTAGCGCTGCATCGCATCCTTCGGGGGCATGGGCAGGTTGCGCGGGGGCGCGATGCCCAGCGCCCAGTACTGGCCGCGGCCGTCGGGCAGGTCCATGCGTCCGGGGGTGATCTCCAGCGCCAGGCGCTCGCCGTCGCGGGCGACCTCGACCATCGCCGCACCGCCGCGCTCCCCCAACCGCTGGACCAGCGGGCCGATGTCCTCGAATGCGCGCACCGGGCTGCCGTCGACCGCAGTCACACGGTCGCCTTCGGCGAGGATGCCCCAGGCCGCGCTGTCGGGCTCGACCCGTCCCACCAGCGGCGGCACCAGCAGGTGCCGCGGCAGCAGGCCGATGGCCTGGATGAAGCGCCGCTGGTCGAAGCCGTCGGGCAATTGCGACAGGCGCAGGTCGCGCACGACCTGGCGGTCGCCGGCATCGGTGACGCGCAGTGCGATGTCGCGATGGTCGAGTGCGGCCGGCAGCAGTGCCTGGTGGACCTCAGACCAAGTCGGGGTGGCCCGGTTGCCGACCTGGTCGACCCGATCGCCGGGCTGCAGGCCCGACGCCTGGGCGATGCCCGTGCTCTGGCCCACCACCGGCGCGTAGTCGGGCCGTCCGATCACGAACATCGCCCACAGCAGCGCCACGCACAGCAGCAAGTTGGCCAGCGGGCCGGCGGCGACGATCGCGATGCGCTTCCACACCGAGGCCCGGTTGAAGGCCTGGGCGGCCTGGTCGGCGGGCACCGCGCCTTCGCGCTCGTCGAGCATCTTGACGTAGCCGCCCAGCGGCAGCATCGCGATCTGGTACACGGTGCCGTCGCGTCCGCGGCGCGACCACAACGGACGCCCGAAGCCGATCGAAAAGCGCAGCACCTTGACCCCGCAGCGACGCGCAACCCAGTAGTGCCCGAACTCGTGAAAGGTCACGAGCACGCCCAGGCTGACGATCAGCCACCACACCGAGCCGAGGAATTCAGACATCGCGCACGCTCAATGGACCACGCCGGAATCGATCGCCTGCCCAGCGGCGCGCCGGGCTTGCGCATCGGCATCGCGCAACACATCCAGCGAATCGGCGGGCAGGGTGGGCAGCGCGGCGAGCGCATGCTCGACCAGCGCCGGAATGGCTAGAAAACGAATCCGTCCCTGAAGAAACGCTGAAACCGCCACTTCGTTGGCCGCGTTCAGCAACGCTGGCGCGGTGCCGCCGGCGATCAACGCCGCGCGCGCCAGGGCCAGGCAGGGGAAGGTGTCGGTGTCGGGCGCCTCGAAGTCGAGCCGGCCATGCTGCAGCAGGTCCAGGCCTGAGACGCCCGAGGCGATGCGCTCCGGGCTGCCCAGGCCGACCGCGAGCGCGGTGCGCATGTCCGGCAATCCGAGCTGGGCGAGGGTGGAACCGTCGATGAACTCCACCAGCGAGTGCACCAGGCTCTGTGGGTGCACCAGCACGTCCAGGCGCTCGGAGGGCGTGGCGAACAGATGGTGGGCCTCGATCAGCTCCAGCCCCTTGTTCATCAGCGTGGCCGAGTCGACCGAGATCTTCGGCCCCATCGACCACTTGGGGTGGGCGACCGCCTGGGCCGGGGTCACTTCGGCAAGCGCCGCCCGGTTGCGGCCGCGGAATGGACCGCCGGACGCGGTGAGCACGATCCGCGCCACGCCGCTGCGGTCGCCGTCGGCGGGCAGGCACTGGTGGATCGCGTTGTGTTCGCTGTCGATCGGCACGATGGTCGCGCCGGCCTCGCGTGCGGCGCGCATCATCAGGTCCCCGGCCAGCACCAGCGACTCCTTGTTGGCCAGCAGGACCCGCTTGCCGGCACGCAAGGCGGCGAGCGTGGAGTCGAGTCCGGCGGCGCCGACGATCGCCGCGACCACCGTGTCGCAGGCTTGGCGGTCGACCGCGAGCGCTTCGAGCGCCGCCATGCCGGCGTGGGCCTGCGTGCCCAGGCCGGCCGCGTGCAGCCCAGTGCGCAGCGCCTCCAGGCCCGACGGGTCGGCGATCACCGCGTGGTCGGGCCGATGCGCGACGCACAGCGCGATCAGTGCAGACACGTTGCTGCCGGCCGCGAGCACGCTGGCGCGCAGGCGCTGCGGATGTCGGGCGATGACGTCCAGCGCCGACGTGCCGATCGAGCCGGTCGCGCCGAACACGGCGACGTGGCGGATCATCGGGCGTCGGCCCGGCGGCGCAGTGGGGCGGCCATCGTGTTCAAAAGCCCAGCCAGATCTGCCCGAACGCGAACACCGGCAGCGCGGCGAGCACGCTGTCGATGCGGTCGAGCACACCGCCGTGGCCGGGAATCAGGGTGCCCGAGTCCTTGGCGCCGGCCTGACGCTTGAGCAGGCTTTCGAACAGGTCGCCGACCACCGAGGCCAGCACCGTCAACACCGCGACCACGGTGACCAGCGGCAGCTGTGCGACCTGCGCGCCGGCCAGCGGCGCGAAAGCCAGCGCGACGACGAGGCCGGCAACGATGCCGCCGGCCAGGCCTTCGACGGTCTTGTTGGGGCTGATCCGCGGCGCCAGCTTGCGGCGCCCGAAGCGGCGGCCGGCGAAATAGGCGCCGGTATCGGTGGCCCAGACGATCGCCAGCGCCAGCAGCAGCCAGCGGTTGCCGTGCTCGCCGCCCTCGTTGGCATGGATCACGCACAGCGCCGCCCAGGCCGGGATCACCGCCAGCGTGCCGGCGGCGAGCTTGAGGATCCGCCCGCGGGCATCGGGGGCGGCGGCAAAATCGTAGTGGCGCAGCCACAGCGCCGCCGCCAGCCACCAGAGCACGCCGACCATGGCCAGCATCTTGAGCAGCACCAGCGAGCCGCCGCCGGTGGCCGATCCCCAGACGATGGCGACCATCAGCAGCAGGTTCAGCAGCAGCAGCGCAGTGCGCGCGAGCGTGTCCTCGACGCCGGCCAGCCGCAGCCATTCCCACAGCGCGGCGAGGAAGACCATGGCCGAGACCGCCGCCATCCACGGGGTGTTGAGCAGCAGCACGGCGGCGATGGCAGTCGGGGCCATCAGCAGCGCGGCGAGGATGCGCGTGCTTGTCATTCGATGCTCTCCTTGTGCGGCGCAGTCGCGGCGATCTGCTCGCCGGTCAGGCCGAATCGACGCTCGCGCGAGCCGTAGGCGGCCAGGGCCTGCTCGAGTTCCGCCACCCCCAGTTCGGGCCATAGGGTCGGCGTGAACCACAGCTCGGTGTAGGCCAGCTGCCACAGCAGGAAGTTGCTGATGCGCAGATCGCCCCCGGTGCGGATGAACAGGTCCGGTGCCGGCAGGTCGGCCAGGGCGACCCGCGCGCCGACCGCCGCCTCGTCGATGTCTTCCGGGCGCAGGCGACCCGCGGCCACGTCCTGGGCCAGGGCGCGCGCCGCCATCGCGATGTCCTGCCGGCCGCCGTAGCTCGCCGCCACGTTCAGCGCCAGCCGCGTGTTGCCGGCGGTCTGCGCCTCGGCCGCGGCCATGCGGGCCCCCAGCGCCTCGCCAAAACGCGCGCGTTCGCCGATGAAGCGCAGGCGCACGCCACGGCGGTGCAGCTCGCCGACCTCGCGATCGAGCGCGCCGAGAAACAGCTTCATCAGTGCCCCGACTTCGTCCTCGGGCCGTCCCCAGTTCTCGCTGGAAAACGCGAACAGCGTCAACGCCTCGATGCCGCGTTCCAGGCAGAAGTCGATGCACAGGTTGACCGTCCGCGCACCGGCGCGGTGCCCGATCGCGCGCGGGCGCCGTCGGCGCGCCGCCCAGCGGCCGTTGCCGTCCATGATGATGGCCACGTGCCGAGGCACATCGCCGGGATTGGTGCTGGGTGATGGGTGATCGGGAACGGCGGAGTCCTGCGGGGGCGAGGGTTCGGACAAGGGAATGGCCTCTGGCTCTGGTTCTGGCTGTTGACCAATCACGAAGGGCGAATCACCCATCACGGGCCCTCAGACCGCCATCAGTTCCTGTTCCTTGGCCTTGACCACGTCGTCGACGTCCTTGATCGCCTTGTCGGTGATCTTCTGGATCTCGTCCTCGCTACGGCGCACGTCGTCCTCGGAGACGAGCTTTTCCTTCAGCAATTCCTTGACCTGCTGGTTGGCGTCCCGGCGGATGTTGCGGATCGCGACCTTGGCGTCCTCGCCCTCGCCGTGGACGAGCTTGGTCAGGTCGCGGCGACGCTCCTCGGTCAAGGCCGGGATGTTGAGGCGGATCGTGGTGCCGGCGGTATTGGGGGTCAGGCCGAGGTCGGAACCCAGGATCGCCTTCTCGACAGCGCCCACCATCTGCTTTTCCCAGGGGGTGATGGTCAGCGAGCGGGCGTCGGTCACGGTGACGCTGGCGACCTGCGTCAGCGGCATGTCCGAACCGTAGTAATTGACCTTCAGGTGGTCGACCAGTGCGGTCGAGGCGCGGCCGGTGCGGACCTTGACCAGGGCGTGGCGCAGGGCCTCGACGCTCTTGGCCATGCGGGTCTGGGTGTCTTTCTTGATGTCGTTGAGCATGCGCGCCCCCGGTCCGTGTGCTGAATCGGGGGATTATAAGCGGCCGGGACTGGCGCGGGGCGGCGGTCGCCCCGTGCCTGTTGGCGGGTTCAGCCGCGTCCCTGGACGAGGGTGCCGATCGGCTCGCCGCGCAGGATCCGCAGCAGCACGCCGGGCTGGCCCATGTCGAAGATGCGCAGCGGCAGGTCGGAATCGCGGGCGAGCGCGAAGGCTGCGGTGTCCATGACCTCCAGGCCCTGGCCCAGCACCTCGTCGTAGGTCAGGCGGTCGTAGCGCTTGGCGCCGGGCACCTTCTTGGGGTCGGCGTCGTAGACGCCGTCGACCTTGGTCGCCTTGAGCAACAGGTCGGCGCCGATCTCGATCGCGCGCAGCGCCGCGCCCGAGTCGGTGGTGAAGAACGGGGTGCCGACGCCTGCGGCGAAGATCCCGATCCGGCCCTTTTCCAGATGACGGATCGCGCGGCGGCGGATGTAGTCCTCGCAGACGTCGTTGATCTTGATCGCACTCATCACCCGCACGCGCGCACCGCGCTTTTCCAGCGCGTCCTGCATCGCCAGCGCATTGATGACCGTGGCCAACATGCCCATCTGGTCGCCGGTCACCCGGTCCATGCCGCCGGCGGCCAGTCCGGCGCCGCGGAAGATATTGCCGCCGCCGATCACCAGGCCGAGTTCGGCGCCGGCCTTCTGCGCCTCGATGACCTCTTCGGCCAACCGGCCGATCACCTTCGGGTCGATGCCGTAGTCCTCGTCCCCCATCAGCGCCTCGCCGGACAGCTTGAGCAGGACGCGGCGATAGGCGAGAGGTGAGGTCATGGCGGACTCCGGAGGTTGGGGGCGCGTGAATTCTAGAAGATCGACGCCATTCGCGCTCACGTCGTGTGCCGCATTTTTCGCGCAAGGCAGGGCGAAACCGCAGGGATCGTTCGCGTACGCTTGATCGATGACTTGCTAATTGCAGCCCTCGTCCATCGCGGGAGCGAGCCATGCCGGAGAAGACAACCACCGCCCGGGCCGCAAGGGCCAAGCGGGCGGGCAAGTCCGCCAGCACCCAGGCCGGTGAGTTCGTGCGCGAGGAGATCGCGCACGTCCGCCAGGGCAAGCACGGTGCCAAATCGACCAGGCAAGCGATCGCGATCGGCCTGTCGAAGGCGCGACGCGCGGGGATCGATGTCAAGCCGGGCAAGACGGCGTCCAAGGCGACGAAGACCAAAGCCGCACAGGACGCCGCCAAGGCCGGCACTGATGCGCAGCCCTCGGCGGCCCGGTCGCGCGGCGCCAAGCAGGCGCTCAAGACCGCGAGCAAGAAGACGCCGGCCAAGAAGGTCGCCAGCAAGCAGGCGCTATCGAGCCAGGCCAAGAAGGCGGCGTCCAAGCGCACGGCGGCCGACCGCTCGGCCGCGGCGAAGAAGGCCGCCAAGACCTAAGGGGGCGGCCGGTCGCAAGGCGGCTGCGCGGAAGGCCGCGCGAACGCGCGCGCAGGATGAGGGGGGCATCCCATGTCGGGCGACCGGTTGTCGCGGTACCGCATCAGCGAATCCGGACCGGCGTCCCGAAGGCGCGGCCCGTGCCGACCGCCTCACACAGCGCCATGCCGGACACAGCGCGAGACCGTGTGGCCGGCTCAGCCGGGCGCCGTGTCGCCCGTGTCGTCGTCGGACCTCTGGCGGTCGGCATCCGGCGATGCCGCTTCGACCGTGCCGTCGGCCTTGACCCGACGGGCGAACTTCGGACCGGCGATCAGCGCTGGATCGTTGCCCTCGGCCGACGGGTTGTTGTCGTGCGCATAGTCGGCGCCGCGGGCGGCGATCCGGTCGTTGACGGCGACATTGTCGGCCTGCTGCGGCTGGTCGGAATGGGCATCCGAGCCGGTGTCGGGTTTGCGCGACATGGCAGCGCTCCTGGAGGGCGGGGGAGCGCCATGGTGGCCAGCCGGCGCGCGAGCGGGGCGTGAATCGCTTGTCCGTGGGTGTCGCAGGGCGTAGCTTTGTGTATCGAAGAGCGTGACGCGGCGCACACGGTGACTGTGGCCATCCTCGTATGGTGAGTGGCTGCCGCATGGTGACGTCTGCTGCCGTCGGAGGGGGTCAAGCGCGTGGCCAGGCCAGGGGAGCCGGGATGCCGAGGAAGCAGGCCATGAGAGGGGACAGCAGGCGCCGGCCGTCGGTGGCGACTGTGCGCGCGATCGGCATCGCCCTGGGCGCGGCGATGACCGTCGGCCTGATCGTGTTGCTGCTGCTCGACCGGCAGACGCGCATGCAGGCCGCCGATCGCCAAAGCCTGACGATGGCGACCGGCGTGGACCGGTTGCTGCATCTGGAACTGCGCAACATCGAGCGCGCCCTGGGCGGCATCGCAGCCGAAATCGGCGGTGAGCCGGCGTCAGCGCAGGACGCGATAGCCGGCGTCGTCGCGCGTCATGCCGAGCTCGCTTCGATCGTGCTCTACGACGCGCAGGGGCGCGCGCTTTCGGTAGGTCCCGACGCATCCGAGCTGCATGTCTGGAAGACGGCGGCGTCCGGGGCGACGGCGCTTCGCGTGGGCGCGCTGCGGCACGGCGATGCCGGCTGGGAGCTGCCGCTGGCCTTTCCCGACGGCCATGGCCGTTGGTTGGCGGCCAGGCTGCTGACCCGGGAGTTCGACGCGATGACCGAAGGCTTCGATGTCGGGCGCTTCGGCAGCATCGTGATCTACACCCACGATGGCTGGGTGGTGTCGCGGTTCGGGCGTGGGCCCTCGCAGGTCGGCCAGCAGGTCGAATTGCCGGCCTCGGCGGCGTTGCATGGCGCGCGCTTCAACATTCTTCGGGTCAGTCAGCTCGACCGCATCGAGCGGGCGATGGGCTTCAGCCGGACCAGCGACTATCCGCTTGTGGTCAGTGGCGGGCTGAGCGTGCGCGAGGTGCTCGCGCCCTGGCGCGTCTATGTCGGGACGGCGCTGGCGCTGGTCGTGGCGTACTGGATCGCCCTGGCCGCGGTGCTGGTCCGGCTGCGCGCCAACGAACGTGCGCAGGCCGATCTGCTGGCCGAGATCGAGACCCAGACCCGCTGGCTGCGCCAGGCGCAGTTGGCCTCGCAGATCGGTGTGTGGCGGGTCGAGGCCGGCGACGACCGGGTACGCGTCACCGATGAGATGGCGGCGCTGTTCGGCCTTGTGCCCGAAGGCGGCACCATTGCGCTGGAGGCGTTCTTCGAGCACATGCATCCCGACGACCGTGCGCGGGCGTTCGAGCAGTTCAGCGATCTGCGCCGCAGGCGCCAGCCTTATGAGCAGGAGTACCGGGTGATGCTGCCCGACGGGCGCACCCGCTGGCTCAAGGGCAGTGGGGCGACCGTGTCCGACGGCGGTCGCGAGGTGATGACCGGGACGGTGATCGACATCACCGAGCGCCGCGATGCGCAGATGCGGATCGAGCGTGCGGAGATGCAGTTCCGCCAGTTGTTCGAGCGCAATCCGCTGCCGGCCTGGCTCTACGACGTGGGCACGCTGGACGTGCTCGCGGTCAACGAGGCGGCAATGGAGGTGTACGGCTACAGCCGCGAGACCTTCGTCGGCATGCGCGTGACCGATCTGCTCGCGCCTGAGGATCGCGACGCCGGCACCGACGTGATCCTGCGTCGCGGCGAGGGCAGCAGCGAGCGGACCTGGACGCTGGTCACGCGGGATGGACGACGGATCCAGGCCCGCGTCCACGCCCGCGACATCGAGATGGAGGTCGGACGCGCGCGGCTGGTGCTGGCCGAGGATATCGGCGCGCGCCTGGCCTACGAGCGCGAACTTGCCTGGCGCGCCAGCCACGACCCGGCGACCGGCATGTTGACGCTCGCCGCGCTGGCCCAGCAGATCGACGCGCAGTGTGCGTTGCAGCCCTGCGATGGGTTCGCGGTCGCCTACGTGCAACTGCGCGACCTGGAACTGATCGCCCCCACCCTGGGGCGCCGGACGGGGGAGGCGGTGCTGCGCGAAGCGGCCGGCCGTTTTGCGCGGATCGCCGAGCGTTACGGACTCGGCGGCCATGCGCCGCCCGAGACTTTCGCGATTGCAGCGTTCGATCCTGCGGACCTGCCGGCGCTGGTCGAGGACCTGGTCGCGGCCAGCCAGTCGCCGGTGGAAGCCGACGCGGGCATGTTCCCGCTCGAGGCCTGGATCGGGCTGGCCGACGGACCGTGCGAGGACGGCGGCGCCGAGCACGTGATCGCGCATGCCGCACTGGCCGCGTTCCAGGCACGGCGCGGGCGGACTGCGGTGGTCCGCTACGACACGGAGATGGCCGCCCAGGCGGCCGAGCGGTTGGCGCTGCTCAGGCGGCTGCGCAAGGCATTCGACCTGCGGCAGTTCGAGCTGTTCTATCAGCCGATCCAACGCCTGGACGATGGCCGCATCGTGGCCTTCGAGGCGCTGCTGCGCTGGCGCCAGGCCGACGGCAGTTTCGTACCGCCCGCGCAGTTCGTGCCGCTGTGCGAGGAGTCGGGTCTGATCGTGCCGATCGGCACTTGGGTCATCGATCAAGCCGCGCGTGCGAGTCAGCGTCTGGCCGAGGCCGGGGCGGAGGTCGCGATCGCGGTGAACGTCTCGGCGGTACAGTTCGAGGCCGGACTGCCCGTCGAGGCGATCCGCGCGCTGCGCCAGACGCAGGCGCTCCGCCCAGGCGCCCTGCATCTCGAACTGACCGAGAGTGTGCTGTTGCGCGATCCCGATGCGGTGCGCGCACAGATGGGCCGGCTGCGCGACGAAGGTGTGTGTCTGTCGATCGACGATTTCGGCACCGGCTTTTCCAGCATGGCGTACCTGCGCGATCTGCCGCTCGATGCGCTGAAGATCGATCGCGTCTTTGTCCGGGACGTCGCCCATGATGTGCACAGCGCAGCGATCTGTCGTGCACTGATCGACCTGGGCCACGGCCTGGGGCTGTCGATCATCGCCGAAGGCGTCGAGGACGCGGCGCAATGCGACTGGCTGATCGCCCATGGCTGTGATCAGGCGCAGGGCTACCACTTCGGGCGGCCCATGCCGTTCGAGGATGCGCTCGCGCTGTTGCAGGCAAGGTGACGAATGGCGGTATGCCGGACGTGCGCGCGGAACCTGTGCGCATGGCCGGCACAACTGACGTGGTCGGTCGCGGGCCGGCGATCGCTGTGCACGGCTTGCGCACATCGCCCGCTCTAGCGTGCGGAGCTTGGATCCCCGGCGACCCAGGAGCAGCACCGAGATGGCCAAGTCCCCAAAGTCCCCCAAGCGGTCCGCGTCGTCGAATGCCGCCGCGCAGCAGACATCCGCCGCGCGTGCTTCCGACAGCGCCGCGTCGAAGGCGCCCGCGCCCGGTACCGGTGATCTGCAGGCCGGCCAGGCGGCCGACACCGAGCATCTTGCCGCCGCGTTCACCCACAACCAGAACAAGGCGTCCGAGTACGGCCGCGATCGCGCCACCACGCCACCGGCCGGGCAGCAGGCGACGCCGCCCTCGGACCTGCCGACGGCCAGCACGCTGGGCGAGTCCAATACGTCGGCGAAGGTCGGCACGCGGCCCGCGCCCGGTGCCAATCCCACCGTCGAGTCGCTCGACCGCGTCCGCGTCGACCCCGCCGGGCAGCGGCTGACCACCAATCAGGGCGTGCCTGTCGCCAACAACCAGGACTCGCTCAAGGCGGGCCTGCGCGGCCCGGCGCTGCTCAAGGACTTCATCCTCCGCGAGAAGATCACCCACTTCGATCACGAGCGCATTCCCGAGCGCATCGTGCACGCGCGCGGGTCCGGCGCGCATGGCTACTTCGAATGCTACGACGCGGTGCCGTCGCTGACCTGTGCGGCGCCGTTCCAGGAGGCGGGCAAGATCACGCCGGTGTTCGTGCGCTTTTCAACCGTGGCCGGCGAGCGGGGCTCGAAGGACACCGCGCGCGACGTGCGTGGGTTCGCGGTGAAGTTCTACACCGACGAAGGCAACTGGGACCTGGTCGGCAACAACATCCCGGTGTTCTTCATCCAGGATGCGATGAAGTTTCCGGACCTGGTGCATGCGGTCAAGCCCGAGCCGCACCATGCGATGCCGCAGGCGGCCTCCGCACACGACACGTACTGGGACTTCGTCTCGCTGATGCCCGAGTCCACGCACATGCTGTTGTGGCAGATGTCGGACCGGGCGATCCCGCGCAGCTATCGCATGATGCAGGGCTTCGGTGTGCACACCTTCCGCTTCGTGACCGCCGAGGGCGTGTCGTCGTTTGTGAAGTTTCACTGGACGCCCGTGCTCGGCACGCACGCGCAGCTGTGGGACGAGGCGGTCAAGACCTCCGGCTGTGATCCCGATTTCCATCGCCGCGACCTGTGGGATGCGATCGAGGCGGGCGCGTATCCGGAGTGGGAACTGGCGGTGCAGGTGTTCTCCGAAGACGATGCCGAGCGTTTCTCGTTCGACGTGCTCGACGCGACCAAGCTCGTGCCCGAGGAACTGGTGCCGCTGACCCCGCTGGGCCGTCTGGTGCTCAACCGCAATCCGGACAATTTCTTCGCCGAGACCGAGCAGGTCGCGTTCTGTACCGCGCACGTGGTCCCGGGCATCGACTTCACCAACGATCCGCTGCTCGCCGGTCGCATCCATTCCTACGTCGACACCCAGATCTCGCGGCTCGGCGGCCCGAACTTCCACGAGTTGCCGATCAACGCGCCCATCGCACCGGTGCACAACAACCAGCGCGACGGCATGCACCGGCAAGCGATCCATCGCGGCAGGGTCGCCTACGAACCCAACTCGCTCGGCGGCGGTTGCCCGTTCCAGGCGGGCAAGGCCGGTTTCGTGCCGTTTCCAGAGCCCGTCGAGCAGGATGAGGTGCGCGGCAAGCCCGAGCGGTTCGCCGAGCATTTCAACCAGGCGACGTTGTTCTACAACAGCCAGACCAAGATCGAACAGGCGCATATCGTCGCCGCGTTCCGCTTCGAGTTGTCGAAGGTGACGGTGCCGGCAATCCGCGAGCGGGTGGTGTCGATGCTGCGCAATGTCTCCGACGATCTCGCCGGCCGGGTCGCAGAGGGCCTAGGCATGCCGCTGCCCGAGCCGATGCCGCGCGTGTTGCCCGACCCGCCGTCGCCCGAAGTCGAGATGTCACCGGCGCTGTCGATGCTGGCGCGGCCGGGCGAGGCGGGCATCCGTACCCGCAAGATCGCGATCCTGATCGGTGAGGGCAGCGATGCCGACCAGGTCGCCGCATTGCAGAAGGCGTTGCTGGCCGAAGGCGCGGTCGGCCGGTTGGTCGGTCCGCGCGTGGGCGCGTTCACCGCCGCCGACGGCGCCAGCCTGGATGCCGACGCCTCGCTGGAGAACGAACCGTCGGTGCTGTTCGACGGGGTCGCGATCCCGGGCGGCAAGGCGGTCGCACGCCTGGCCGGCGACGGGCGCGCGGTGGAGTTCGTCGGCGACCAGTTCCGCCACTGCAAGGCGATTCTCGCCTTTGGCAACGGAACCGATCTGCTCGAGGCGGCGGGCATTGCGCTCGATGGCGAGGACGCCGCGCTGATCGTGGCGCGCGATGCCGGCAAGACATCGATCGCACGCTTCGTCAAGGCACTGGCGCAGCATCGCAACTTCGATCGCGAACGCGACCCGCCGTTGATCTGAGCGGACGCCCCGCACGGCGTGCGCGGCGTCCGGCAGCGCGCACCACGCCGCTCGTGTCGCCGCGGGTCGCGCCCGTCGCCTCTTTCCCGGGAACCGACGCCATGCCCCTGTCCGCGATACCGAAATCGTCGCTGCCTCCGGTGTCCGAACGCGGCCGCATGGTCGCCGCCACGACGCCGCTCCATGCCGACGTCCGCGCCTGCCTGGCGCAGCGGCCTGCGTTACCGCATCCGGGCGCGGGTGCGACGCTTGCGCGATGGCGCGCGCTGGCCCACATCGCCGCCGGCGACCTGTGCGTGGTCAAGGTGATGGAAGCGCACTACGATGCCTTGGCGATCCTAGACGAACTCGACGCCGCGTCGCCGCCCGCAGACAGGCTGCTCGCGGTCTGGGCCGCCGAGCCGCCGGATGCGCGTGTGCAGTTCGTCGCGCAGGACGGGGCCGAGGGGCGGCTGGACGGGGTCAAGGCCTGGTGCTCGGGCGCCGACCTGGTCGATGCCGCACTGGTGACCGCGTACCAGGACAACGAGCGCGTCCTGGTCCTGGTCGAGTTGCGCCAGCCCGGCGTGGCGCGCCTGCGCAGTGGCTGGCACGCCGTGGGCATGGGCCGCGTCCACAGTGGGCGCGTGGCCTTCGACGACGCCCGCGCGAGCCGGGTGGGCGCACCTGGCGCCTATCTGGCGCGGCCGGGTTTCTGGCACGGCGGGGCAGGGATCGCCGCCTGCTGGTTCGGCGCGGCCGCCGCGATCGCCGAACGGCTGCGGACCCACCCGCGCATCGGCAGCGATGCGCATGCGGCCGCGCATCTGGGCGCGGTGGACATCGCGTTGTCGGCCGCGGCCGCGGTGCTGCGCGAGACCGCAGCGCTGATCGACACGGCGCCCGCCGCGCCGCACACCGCGGCGGTGATCCGGGCGCGCTCCTTGCTCGAGCGTGTGGCAACCGAGGTCGTCGACCGTGTCGGCCGTGCACTGGGCCCGGGCCCCTTGTGCGAGGACTTCGACCATGCGCGGCGTTGCGCGGACCTCACGACGTTCATCCGCCAGAGTCATGCCGAACGCGATTGGACGGCATTGGGCGAAGCAGTGGCACGCCAGGAGGCAGCGTGGACGCTGTAGCCGAACGTCGGGCCCCGGCGGCGCCGACGATCGTCGGCGACGGCCAGCATGAAGGCGACTGGCGTGCGTCCGCCTGGCTGCAGGCGCTGCCGCGCGTCACCGCCGATGCTTGCTTGGCCGGTGTCGCCCGCCTGGTGGTGGTGTCGCCGCATCCCGATGACGAAGTGCTCGGATGCGGCGGCCTGATGGTCGAGGCGGGCATGCGCGGACTGCCAGTGCACGTGGTCTCGGTGACCGATGGCGAAGCCTGTTACGCGGACGACCCGCAGTGGCCGCCGGCGCATACACGGGCCGTGCGGCGTGCCGAACTTCGGGCTGCGCTGGACATGCTGGGCGGCAGCGGTGCCCCGGCAACTGTCGCGACACTGGCGCTGGGCGACGGCCGGGTCGGTGCAGGCGAATCGGCGCTGGCCGAGCGGATTGCCACGCAATTGCGCGCCGGCGATCGGGTGCTGACCACCTGGCGGCACGACGGCCATCCCGACCACGAGGCGACCGCGCGTGCCACGGCCACCGCTGCGCATCGCATCGGTGCGACCGTGCAGGAGTTTCCCGTCTGGGGCTGGCACTGGCTGGATCCGACCGCGGCGACACCGCCGTTCGCCGATGCGCGCGCGATCCGACTGTCGGCGCAGGCCGTCGCCAGGAAGGCCCGCGCCCTGGACTGCTTCGTTTCGCAGCGCACGGGTGGGCATCCGGCGCCGATCCTGCCGCCGCACGTGATTGCGCGCTTCTCGCGCGACTTCGAGGTCCTGCTGCCATGACGGCTGTTGCCTCGACATCGCCGGACTATTTCCGCGCGCTGTATGCCGACGACGATCCATTCGGCTACCGGCACCGCTGGTACGAGGCGCGCAAACGCGCGCTGCTGCTGGCCAGCCTGCCGGCAGCTGCCTATGACGCCGGTTGGGAGATCGGCTGCTCCAACGGAGAACTGACCGCCGTGCTCGCGGATCGATGCCGCAGCTTGCTCGCGACCGATCTCGATCCACGCGCAGTCCAACTGGCGCGCGCGCGCACCGCGACCTGCATCGACGTGCACGTGGAGGCCATGCGCCATCCGCAGCAGTGGCCACAGGGCACGTTCGATCTGATCGTGCTCAGCGAGGTCGGCTATTACCTGGCGCCCGACACGCTCGACGGGTTGTTGGCGCGACTGCCGACGAGCCTGCGCGATGCGGGGACGTTCGTTGCCTGTCATTGGCTGCACCCGTTCGACGAAGCGCCCCAAACCGGCCGCCAGGTCCATGACGTCATCGCGCAGGCGCTGGGTGCGCCGACGATCCGCTACGAGGATGCCGACCTTCTGCTCGAAGGCTGGTCGGCCTCGCCGCACTCGGTCGCGCAACGCGAGGCATTGCGATGATCGGCGTGGTGGTGCCGGCCCACAACGAGGAGGTCTTGCTCGGCCGATGTCTGGCATCGGTACGCATGGCTGCCGCCGATCCTCGGCTTGGAGGCGAGACGGTCCACGTGGTCGTGGCCCTCGATCGCTGCAGCGACCGCAGTGCCGAGATCGCCGCGGCGCACGGTGCGACCGGGCTCGTGGTCTGCGGCGGCAATGTCGGCAGCGCCCGCGATGCCGGGATGCGCGCCGCGATCGCCACCGGTGCGCGCTGGCTCGCGAGTACCGACGCAGACTCCGTGGTCCCGCCCGACTGGCTGTCGAGCCAACTGGCCTGTGGGGGCGATGCGTTCTGCGGCATGGTGGCCGTCGACGACTGGCTCGACTACGCATGCGACGTCCGCACTGCGCACGAGCATCGACATCCACGGCGCGACGGCCATCTGCATGTCCATGGCGCCAATCTGGGACTGGCCGCCGAGATCTATCTGCGCTGCGGCGGATTCCCGGCGATCGCCGCCCACGAGGATGTTGCGCTGGTCGATGCCTTGGTCGCCTGCGGTGCGCAGATCGCGCGCTGCGCGGCGCCGATCGTGCTCACCAGTGCGCGCCGCAGCCCGCGCGCGCGGCAGGGGTTCGGCGACTACCTGCGCGCGCTCGAGGCGCGCGTCCAGTCGGCAACAGTCCTGGGCGGCAGCGGCGAACGGCACCCGGTCGATCCGCTCCCGGTGGCGCATGGGCCCTGAACTGATCGGCTGGGCGGCCTCGGTGATCCTGCTGGCCACACTGGCGCGGCAGATCGCCACGCAGTTGCGCGACGACAGCGCGCGTGGGGTATCGAAATGGCTGTTCCTCGGCCAGATCGCGGCCTCGACGGGCTTCGTCACCTACAGCGCTTTGGTCGGCGACTGGGTGTTCATCGTCACCAACGTCTGCATCCTGATCACTGCGATCGTCGGTCAGGTCGTGACCTGGCGCAAACGGCGACGCGCGGCCGCGTAGGCGCGTCATGTCGAACGGCCCCAGTATGTGCGGGGCGGGAGTGTGCGGTCCGTCCATCCGGCGATCCCGGGCAAAGAGCCCGGGATCGCGTCGGTACAACGGGGCCGCGCTCAGGCGACGTCGGGCTCGCTGAACGCTTCGGGGGCGTCTTCGGCGGCGCCGATCGGAATGCAGCTGCAGAACACGTTCTTGTCGCCGTGCACATTGTCCACGCGCGCGACCGGCGGCCAGTACTTGGTCTGGCGCAGGCTCGCGAGCGGGAACGCGGCCAGCTCGCGCGGATAGGCATGCGTCCATTCGCTGGCGGCGACCTGCATCGCGGTGTGCGGTGCGTGCTTGAGCGGATTGTCCTCGCGGTCCAGGCGGCCGTCCTCGATCGCACGCATCTCGTCGCGGATCTGGATCATCGCGTCGATGAACCGATCGAGTTCATGCAGCGATTCGCTCTCGGTCGGCTCGACCATCAACGTGCCCGAGACCGGGAAGCTGAGCGTGGGTGCATGGAAGCCGAAGTCGATCAGGCGCTTGGCCACGTCCTCGGCGCTGATGCCGGTCGCGTCCTTGAGCGGGCGCAGGTCAAGAATGCACTCGTGCGCGACCAGGCCGTTGCGGCCGGTGTAGAGCGTGGGGAAATGCGGCGCCAGACGCTTGGCGACGTAGTTGGCGTTGAGCAGGGCGACCTGGGTGGCGCGGCGCAGGCCGTCGGCGCCCATCATCGCGATGTACATCCAGCTGATCGGCAGGATCGAGGCCGAGCCGTGGGTGGCGGCCGAGACCATGCCGACCGTGCCAGTGGCGCCATCGCCCCCATCCGCCCTGCGGGCACCCTCCCCCGCGAGCGGGGGAAGCGGGGTTGCGGCGGGCAGATAGGGCGCAAGATGCGACTTCACCGCGCACGGGCCCACGCCCGGCCCGCCGCCGCCGTGCGGGATGCAGAAGGTCTTGTGCAGGTTGAGGTGGCTCACGTCCGAGCCCCACTTGCCGGGCTTGGCCAAGCCGACGAGCGCGTTCATGTTGGCGCCGTCGGTGTACACCTGGCCGCCGTGCTGGTGGACGATGTCGCAGATCGCGACCACGTCTTCCTCGAACACGCCGTGCGTGGACGGGTAGGTGATCATGATCGCGGCCAGGCGATCGGAATACTTCTCGGCCTTGGCGCGGATGTCGTCGATGTCGACGTTGCCGTCCTTGTCGCAGCGGGTCACCACCACGGTCATGCCGACCATCTGCGCCGACGCCGGGTTGGTGCCATGCGCCGATTCGGGGATCAGGCAGATATCGCGATGGCCCTGGCCCTGCGCGCGCTGGTAGGCGCGGATCGCCAGCAGGCCGGCGAACTCGCCCTGCGCGCCGGAGTTGGGCTGGAAGCTGACGGCGTCGTAGCCGGTGATCTCCACCAGCATCGCTTCCAGGCCGTCGATCAGCTCGGTGTAGCCGGCGGTCTGATCGGCCGGGGCCAGCGGATGGATGTTAGCGAACTCGGGCCAGGTGACCGGAATCATCTCGGCGGTGGCGTTGAGCTTCATCGTGCACGAGCCCAGCGGGATCATCGTGCGGTCCATCGCCAGGTCGCGGTCGGCCAGCGTGCGCATGTAGCGCAGCAGCTCGTGTTCGCTGTGATGGGTGTTGAATACCGGATGCTGCAGGAAGCCCGAGTTGCGGCGCAGCGCCTGCGGCAGCGCGTCGGCGGTCGCCGTGTCGAGCACGTCGATGTCGGCGTCGGTGCCGAACACCTTGGCCAGGGCGACGACGTCGTCACGCGTGGTGGTCTCGTCGAGGCTGATGCCGACCGACGCGGCATCGATCGCCCGCAGGTTGAAGCCGGCCGCGCGCGCCTTGGCGTGCAGCGCGTCGGCGTCGACGCCGGTCACGTGCAGCGTGTCGAAGAACGCGTCGCCGACCGAGACGCCGGCCTGGCGCAGCGCGGCGGCCAGGATCGCGGTCAACCGATGGGTACGGCGGGCGATGCGGGTCAGGCCTTCCGGGCCGTGGTAGACGGCGTACATCGAGGCCATGACCGCCAGCAGCACCTGGGCGGTACAGATGTTGGAGGTCGCTTTCTCGCGGCGGATGTGCTGCTCGCGGGTCTGCAGCGTCAGCCGGTAGGCGGGGTTGCCGGCGGCATCGACCGACACGCCGATCAGGCGGCCGGGCATCGAACGCTTGTATGCGTCGCGGCAGGCCATGTAGCCGGCATGCGGGCCGCCGAAGCCGAACGGCACGCCGAAGCGCTGCGCGCTCCCGACGACGATGTCCGCGCCCCAGGCGCCGGGCGCCTCGATCAGCGTCAGCGCCAGCAGGTCGGCCGCGACGGCAACGATGCCGCCGCGCGCATGCACCGCGGCGGCGACCGCGCGGTGGTCGTCGATGCGGCCGAAGGTGTTGGGGTACTGCAGCAGCACGCCGTAGCTGTCGGACTGGGCTGCAGCGTCGGCAGGGCCGACCTCGAGTTCGATGTCCAGGCCCGCTGCGCGCGTGCGCAGCACGTCGAGCGTCTGCGGATGCACGTCGTCGGCCACGTAGAACACATTCGACTTCGATTTGGCCGAGCGCTTGGCCAGGGTCATCGCCTCGGCCGCGGCGGTCGCCTCGTCGAGCAGCGAGGCATTGGCGATATCCATGCCGGTCAGGTCGGCGACCATGGTCTGGAAGTTGATCAAGGCTTCCATGCGGCCCTGCGAGATCTCCGCCTGGTACGGCGTGTAGGCGGTGTACCAGGCCGGGTTCTCGAGGATGTTGCGCAGGATCACGTTCGGCGTGTGGGTGCCGTAGTAGCCCTGGCCGATGACGCTGCGCAGCACGGTGTTCTTCTTCGCCACGGCGCGGATCTTCGCCAGCGCCTCGACCTCGGTCGTCGCGGTCGGCAGCGCCAGTTCGGCGGCCGACTTGATGCTGCCCGGGACGATGGCATCGGTCATCGCGTCGAGCGAGGCGTGGCCGACGACCTCGAGCATATGGGCGATCTCGGCGTCGTTCGGGCCGATGTGGCGCTCGACGAAAGCCGAGGGGTGTTCGAGGTCGCGCAGAGGCGATGCGGTCATGGCGGGCATCCGGTAGGGCGGCAGGGGCGGCGGGCCGACGGATGCCGCGCCGCGCCCGGGACGGCATGCGGCGACGGAAGGCGCCGGCCTTCCTCGTGCCCCTCTGTCCTTTTGCCTGAGAGTTCGGGGGTGACGCGTCCCCATGCACCTTCGGCGCCGGATCGAACCGGTCTCTCCAGAGTTTTCCCGCCGGCAGTACGTGGGCCTGAGCGATTACGGGCGTTGCGCCTTCGGCAGCGGGGCGGACCCGCTTCTCCCACCGGTTGGTTGCTGCGCGCCGATTATACCGTGACCGCGCGCCGCCGCCTTGGCCAGCATCGCGCGGGGGATCGATGCTCGGGCTTCGGCCAGGTCCGGCTGGCCTGGCCGCACGCCCGTGTCGCTGCTAAGCGGCCGAGGGTCTTGCCGGGAACGCTGCGTCCGGCCCGACGACCGGGGGCGCGTTGCTATGCTGCGCGGCCGTTCTCGAACCTCCCACCTATGTGCGTTTGCCCATCCGGGGGCCGCCGACGATGGCCATGACCTCGTCTACGTCCCCGCAAGTCCCGATTCGCCTGTTGACCCTGCTGCTGGCCGGGCTGGCGATGTTCGGCCCGTTCTCGATCGACACCATCTTCCCGGCGTTCCCGGCGATCGGTGCGGACCTGGGCGCGGATGCGACCGCGATGCAGCAGACCATCTCGGTGTACCTGGTGGCCTACGCGCTGATGAGCGTCGTGCACGGACCGCTGTCGGACGCACTCGGGCGGCGGCGGGTGATCCTGGGCGGATTGGCGGTGTTCGTGGTCGCCTCGATCGGTTGCGCACTGTCGACCAGTCTCGGCGCGCTGCTGGCGTTCCGTGCGTTGCAGGGGCTGTCGGCGGGCGTGGGTCTGATCGTCGGGCGCGCAGTGATCCGCGACGTGCTGCATGGCGACGATGCGCAGCGGCTGATGAGCCAGGTGTCGATGATCTTCGCCATCGCCCCGGCGATCGCCCCTGTGATCGGCGGCTGGCTGCTCGGCTGGGGACGCTGGCCGCTGATCTTCTGGTTCCTGGTCGCGTTCTCGCTGTTTCTGCTGGTGGTGTGCTGGCTGAGGCTGCCGGAGACCCATCCAGCGTCGGCGCGGATCTCACCGGCGCCGCTCCGCCTGTTGCGCGGCTATGCAGCGATTGTCGCCAACCGCAGGTTCCAGCGCATCGCTGGGGCGGGCGCGTTCAATTTCTCGGCGCTGTTCCTGTACATCGCTTCGACGCCGGTGTTCGTGGTCGACGTGCTGCGCCTCAACGAGCGCCAGTTCGGCTGGTTCTTCATCCCGATGATCACCGGCATGATGCTCGGTGCCTGGCTGTCGGGCCGGGCCGCAGGACGGATCAGCGGCCCGCGGCTGGCGAACATCGGCTTTGCGTGCAGTGGCGTGGCGATGGTCGCCAATCTCGGCTACAACCTGCTGGTCGACCAGCCTGCGGTGCCGTGGGCGATGCTGCCGATCATGCTCAATTCCTTCGGCATCGCGCTGGTGTCTCCGATCCTGGCGCTCGCGGTGCTGGACATGTATCCCCGCCAGCGCGGGTCGGCGTCGTCGATGCAGGCGTTCGTCGTCCTGGTCCTCAATGCGATCGCTGCGGGTGTGCTCTCACCGCTGGTCAGCCATCATCCGCGCGTGCTCGCGCTGACCTCGGCGGGTTTCATGTGCGTCGGCTGGCTGTTCTGGCGCGCCGAGCTGGCGCGTGGCGCACCGCCTTCAACCCCCGCGCGCGAGGTTGCCCCGATGCCGCCGACCGAACCGCTGTAGCAGGGATCAAAACCGGGGTGCGTGTGCAAATTAGCGGGGCGAAATTGCGCACTGACCCCCGTTTTGATCCGGTCCGTTGGTGGCCGGGGCCAGATCCGAGGACTTGTGGCCGGACCGCGAAGCGGCCCGACTGAGGGAGGCGCGGCGACTGGTCGGCGGGCTGGCCTGTCCGAACTGGAGCGCGCATCCCGCAGACAGGCCGCGGTACTTCGCAGGTCGCTCAGCTCCGTGCAGGCGTCGCGACCGGAGCAGGGGACTGCGCGGCCGCCGGTGCGCTCCAGCCGCAGCTGCGGCCTTCGTTCTGCTGCTCGAGCCAGGTCTGCAGCGGCGCGAAGTATTCAAGCACGGGCGCTGCGTCCATCGTCTCGCCGCCGGTCAGTTCCTTGAGCGTCTGCTGCCAGGGCTGGCTGTTGCCCTTTTCGAGCATGGCCCAGAACTTCTCGCCGGCCGCCTTGTTGCCGTAGAAGCTGCACTCGTACAGCGGGCCGGTGTGCCCCGATGCATCGCACAGCGCCTTGTAGAACTGGAACTGCAGCACGTGCGAGAGGAAGTAGCGCGTGTAGGGCGTGTTGCCCGGCACGTGGTACTTGGCGCCGGCATCGAAGAAGTCCTCGCCGCGCGGCGTCGCCGGTGCCACGCCCTGATACTGCGCCTTGAGCGACCACCATGCGGCGTTGTAGTTGTCGGGCGTGATCGAGCCGTCGAACACGCCCCAGCGCCAACGGTCGATCATCAGCCCGAACGGCAGGAACGACACCTTCGCCAGCGCCATGCGCATCTGCGAGTTGACCAGCGATTCCTGCGACTGCCGCTGTTCGCCGACCAGACCGATCGACTGCAGGTACTTGGGCGTCATCGCCAGCACGATCGTGTCGCCGATCGCTTCGTGGAAGCCGTCGTGCGCACCGCTCTGGAACAGCGGCGGGCGGCCGTTGTAGGCGAGGTAGTAGTAGACGTGACCGAGCTCGTGGTAGATCGTCGTGAAGTCTTCCTCGTTCGGCTTGGTGCACATCTTGGTGCGCACGTCCGGCTGGCCGTCGATCTTGCCGCCCATGTCCCAGGCGCTGGCATGGCAGACCACGTCGCGGTCGCGCGGCTTGATGAACTGCGTCTTGGCCCAGTAGCTGTCGGGCAGCTTGGGCATGCCGAGCGAGACGTAGAAGTCCTGCGCGCGCTCGTTCATGCGCTTGGCGTTGTCGACCTGGGCGGCGTGCGCGATGTCGGCGCGGCGGTCGGAATCGATCAGCGCGTTCTCCTTGACCATCCGCTCGTTGAGCAGCGCCTGGTAGTTCTTCTCCAGCGCACCGGTGATGTCGAGATCGCCGGCGTCGGGGTAGGGCTGCAGCACGTCCCAGAGGTTGCCCCAGTCCTGTTGCCACATATTGCCCAGCAGGTGTGCCGGCAGCAGGCCGCCGTCGACCGTGCCGCGACCCGGATACCGGGCTTCCAGCCGGCCGCGCGCGTAGCAGTGCAGCTGTTCGTACAGCGGCTTGACCTGGCCCCAGAGGCGGTCGGTCTCGGCGGCCAGTTCGGCCGGCGGCATGTCGTAACCCGAGCGCCAGGCCTCGCCGGCATCGGCGAAGCCCAGGTCGCGCGCGCCTTCGTTGACCAGTTCGACGAAGCGCGTGTAGTCGCCGCGCATCGGCTGGGCGATCGTGTGCCAGCCCTGCCAGGCGTCGAGCTGCGCATCGTAGTCGCGGCTGTTGCGCAGCACGTCCTCGAGCTGGCCGAGCTGGCGGCAGCTGCGCGCCTCGCCTTCGCCGGTGCAGTACTGGCCGGCGCCGTAGGTGCCTTCCATCTTCGAGGCGATCTTGGTCAGCTCCGCAAGGTGTTCGGGATTGCGCGGCGGCGGCATCGAAGCGCCGAGTTTGAGCAGGTTGATGGCGCGTGCGGTCTCGGGCGACATCTGCTGGCCTTCGAACTTGCGCGACTGCTCGATCCAGCTGTTGAGTTGGGCGAGGTAGCGCTCGTTGTACTTGGCCGCCAGCAGTTGGCTGTCGTCGTTGATGTAGGTCGCCGACAGCCACTGTGAGGCGGTCAGTTCCGGCATCAGCGTGCGCATCTCGTCGTTCACGCGTGCGATGAACTGGTCGGCCGTCTCGCCCTCGGGCGCTGTGGATGCAGCCGGCGTCGTGGCCTCGGGCGAGGGGGAGCGGTTACAGCCGGCGAGCGTCAGGCTCGCGGCGACCGCGAGGGCGAGCAGGGCATGGCGATGGGTCACGACGGCATCCGGTGTACAGAAGGAACCGGGAGGCTAGTGCGCCGGTTGCGGGGCCGCAAGTCAGGCGGCACGGCCGGCAACGCGGTGTGGCGGCGTTGCCGCAGGCCTATTCAGCCCGAAACGGGCGCCGGTAACAGGCCGCGTGCGGCCAGCCACGCGCGCGCATCCTCGGCGTCGCGCTCGAACCAGGCCTGGGCCGAGCCCAGCCGGAAGGTGTAACCCCACGCGTCCATATCGGCCATCAAGCGTGCGCTGCCGACGCCGGGCAGCGCCTGGGCGAGCAGGATCTGCAGATAGCAGGCCGCATCCTCCTCCGCGACCGAATCGGTGGCGTCGGTATGCACCGTCGCGCGGCGCTCGGACGGCAGCACGATCAAGTGGCAGGCCTCGTGCAACAACGAGTGCACCGGCGTGTCGTCGCGCGCATGCACGTCGCAGCCGATGATGCCCGCCTCGCTCTCGCCCCAGTAGCTGCCGGGAATCGGCAGCCCCGGGGCGATGCGATGCAGCCGCAGCCCATAGCCCCGCAACAGGGCGGTCGGGGCCTCGAAGCCGATGTCGGCCAGACGCAGCACGGGCTCGGCGGCGGCGTGCGGCGCCGCAGTGGACGTCGCCGAGCCGACTGAGGGCGAGGGCATGTCGGCTCAGGCCGGCGTGATGCGCTCGTCGGGCAGGGCGACCGAGATGTCGAGCACGTCGTTGTCGCCGTCCTTGACCAGGTCCACCTTGACCGCCTCGACGTCGATGCTGACGTACTTGCGGATCACCTCGAGCAACTCGCGCTGCAGCAGTGGCAGATAGTCGGGGGCGTCGCGGTTGGTCCGCTCCTGGGCGACGATGATCCGCAGGCGATCCTTGGCGATCGTCGCAGTGTTCTTCTTGGGCTTGAGGAAATCGAACAGGGCCATCATCAACCTCCGAACAGCTTGCTGAAGAAGCCCTTCTTCTCCGTGGTGGTGAAGCGCAGCGGGCGCTCCTGGCCGAGCAGTCGCGCGACCGCGTCGTCGTAGGCCTGGCCGGCAATCGACTGAGCATCGAGGATCACCGGCTCGCCCTTGTTGGACGCGTTGAGCACGTCGCCCGATTCGGGGATCACCCCGATGGTCTTGAGCCCCAGCACCTCTTCGACGTCGGCGATCGACAGCATCTCGCCGCTTTCCACCCGGACCGGGCTGTAGCGGGTGAGCAGCAGGTGTTCCTGCACGCGCTCGCCCGACTCGGCGCGCCGGGTCTTGGACTGGAGCAGGCCGATGACGCGATCGGAGTCGCGCACCGAGGAGACCTCGGGGTTGACCACCACGATCGCGCGGTCAGCGAAGTACATCGCGAGGAAGGCGCCTTTCTCGATGCCGGCCGGCGAGTCGCAGATCACGAAGTCGAAGCCGTCGTCGGCGAGCTCCTTGAGCACCCGTTCCACGCCCTCTTTGGTCAGCGCGTCCTTGT
The DNA here is from genome assembly GCF_039674545.1 of Luteimonas sp. TWI382. Lineage (NCBI taxonomy): Bacteria > Pseudomonadati > Pseudomonadota > Gammaproteobacteria > Lysobacterales > Lysobacteraceae > Luteimonas > Luteimonas sp. TWI382. The sequence continues at coordinate 26,614 of NZ_JBDJNS010000004.1, read as the reverse complement.
CGCGGGTCTGCGAGGCGGCGAGCACATAGAGGTTGTCGAAACGCTTGTCCTTGATCATCGCCTGCTTGAGCGAGGCCTCGCCCTGGACGACGTTGACCAGGTCGTACACCACGCGGCGCTCGCAGCCCATGATCAGGTCGAGATTGCGCAGGCCGACGTCGAAGTCGACGACCGCGGTGCGCTTGCCCTGCCGGGCCAGGCCGCTGGCGATGCTGGCGCTGGTGGTGGTCTTGCCGACCCCGCCCTTGCCCGATGTGACTACGATGATTTCAGCCAAAACACGTCTCCTGGGGTGTGCCGCCGTCACTCGAGTGCGGCGATCTTCAGTTCTTCATGCTCCAGCCAGACCTGGACGGCCTTGCCGTGGAGTTCTCGTGGGATATCTTCCAGCACCTTGTACTGCCCCGCCACGGCCACCAGTTCGGCATGGAAGCTGCGGCAGAAGATGCGGGCATTGCGGTTGCCCTGGGCGCCGGCCAGTGCGCGACCGCGCAGCGGGCCGTAGATGTGGATCGAACCGTCGGCGATGACCTCGGCGCCGGCACCGACCTGCGACATCACCGTCAGGTCGCGGTTGCGGGCGTAGACCTGCTGGCCCGAGCGCACCGCCGAGGTCTGCATCAGGCCCGGTTCGGCGGCCGCCTGGGGCGGTGCAGGCGCAGGCGCCGGCGCCGCAGGGGCGGGCGCTGCGCGCGCAGGCGCCGGGGCGGGCACGGCAGCTGTGTCCGCGTTCTCGTACTGGGCGCGGAACTTCGACAGCAGCGGCAGGCCGAGCGCCTGCGCGAGCAGGGCGTTGTCGCTGCTGCCCCAGGCCAGTGCGACCGGCAGCGCGCCGGCCTCGCGCAGCGCGTCGATCAGTGCCTGTGCGGTCGCCGGGTCCGGGGTCGCGGGCAGGCCGCCGAAGTCGAGGATCACCGCCGCCCGCTCGAACAGCTTGGGCGCGCGGGTCACGCGGCTGCGCATCTCCTCGCCCAGCCGGGCGACGTCGAGCGTGCGGATGCGCAGGTTGGCGATGCCGACCTGGCCGATCTTCAGTTCGCCGGCCGGTTCGAAATCGGCTGCCGGCGCGGGCGCGGGCTGGCCGGCCATCAGGCTGCCGCCCCTGCGCGGGCGGGTAACTGCCTGGGCCTGAGCCAGGCGGTGTCGGGCAGCCGGCCACCGTAGGTGTCGCGCACCCACGGGTAGCTGCACATGTCCTTGACCAGCATCGAGGCACGCAGATCGGTGCCGGGCATGACGTGCTGGCCGACCTCGCGGAAGCCGAAACCGCCGTGGAACAGACGGACCGGATCGTTGTCGTGCTCGACGAACACCTCGCAGGTCAACAGCGGATAGCGGACCTCGGCGTAGCTCTGCACGTCGGCATAGAACGCCCGCCCGACGCCGCCGCCGCGGCGGCGGCTGGCGACCACGATGCGGTCGATGTAGAAGAATTCGGGATAGTGCGCGCCGAACCAGGCGTAGTTGCTGCTGTCGTGGCCGCTGCCCGAGCCGAAGCCGATCAGAAAGCCCACCATGGCCTCGTCGCGCTCGGCGACGCGGAAGTACTCGGCGGTGTCGTGCAGACGGCGGAGGCGGGCGGCATCCAGCGGCAGGATCGACGGGCCAGCGGCATTGTTGAGTTCGAGGATGGAATCCAGCTCGTGCGCATGCACGTCGCGGACGACGATCGACATTCCAGACTCCATGTGAGACGACGACAGACACACGAATCGACCGCAGACGGCAATTTTGGCCGCAATGCGTCGCAAGGGCGGATTATTGCATGCCCGCTGCGCGTGGGCGAGGCATGGCACGGGCGCCGGCATGACTTCAGGCCCTCTGCGCGAGGTCCGGTGCGCGCCTACCATGGCGCATGATCCGTGCCCTGAACCACAACCGCCTGCTGCGCGTCGCCGGCCTGTTCACCTGGGCGGTGATCGGCCTGCCGTTGCTGATGCTGTCGCTGGCGCCGGCCGACCAACTGGTCGAGGGCGGGTCGCGGCTCTGGCTCGACAGTTGGCGCTCCTGGCTGGCCTGGGCGGTCTTTGGCACCAGCTACGCCTGGCTCACGCGCGGCCTGGGCGAGCGCCGCATCGGCGTCTTCGATCGGCTGCTGGTGCTGGTGCTGGCCGGCAGTGCGATCGCGATCAGCTACTACAGCCAGAGTGGCCTGGGCAGCATCCTGCTGATGGTCGTCGCCTGCGTGCTGCCGTGGCTGTTGCCGCTGTGGGTCGGGGTGGCGCTGCTGGTGGCCTGCGAGTTCGTGATCGTGCCGGTCTATGTGCGCGGCTTCGACTTCACCTGGGCCGAGGCGGTGCTGCAGGCCGCGCTGTACGTGGGCTTCACCGGCTTTGCGTTCGTGACCGGCCTGGTCGCGCGGCAACAGGCGCAGGCCCGGGAGGAGCAGCGCCGGCTCAACGCCGAGCTGCGCGCGACCCGTGCGCTGCTCGCCGAGAGCGTGCGCGTCAACGAGCGCACACGCATCTCGCGCGAGCTGCACGATCTGCTGGGCCACCACCTGACGGCGCTGAGCCTGAACCTGGAGATCGCCAGCCATCTGGCCAGCGGCCAGGCGCAGGAACACGTCGGCCAGGCGCAGACGCTGGCCAAGCTACTGCTCAGCGACGTGCGCGAGGCGGTCAGCCAACTGCGCGACGACGATGCCATCGACATGCGCGCCACGCTGCTGCCGCTGGCCGAGAACGTGCCGAGCCTGCGGATCGACATGCAGATGCCGCAACAGTTCCTGGTCGACGATCCTGAGCGCGCGCACGTGCTGCTGCGCTGCACCCAGGAGATCATCACCAATGCCGTGCGCCATTCGGGCGCCAGTCTGCTGCGCCTGCGCTACGTGCAGGACGCCGGCGCGATCCGGCTCGATGCCCGCGACGACGGCCGCGGCGCCGACGTCGCCCGCGCCGGCAACGGCCTGACCGGCATGCGCGAGCGGCTGGCCGCCTATGGGGGCGCCCTGCAGGTCGAGACCGCGCCGGGCAGCGGCTTCGTGCTGCACCTGGAATTGCCGCTGGCGGACGACGCCCGCCTGCGCGATGCTGCACCCCGCACGGCTGCGGCCCCGCCGCCGTGAGCCCGCATCCGTTGGGAGGCCCCATGATCCGAGTCTGCCTGGTCGACGACCAGACCCTAGTCCGCCAGGGCATCCGCTCGCTGCTCGCGCTCGACGGCGGCATCGAGGTCGTCGGCGAGGCCGCCGATGGCCGCCAGGCGGTCGACCTGATCCCCGGCCTCAAACCCGACGTGGTGCTGATGGACATGCGCATGCCGGCGATGTCCGGACTCGAGGCGCTGCAGTCGCTGGCGCGCGCCGACGCGCTGCCGCCGACGATCATCCTGACCACCTTCGATGACGACCAACTGGTACTGGCCGGCCTGAAGGCCGGCGCCAAGGGCTACCTGCTCAAGGACGTGTCGCTCGAGCAACTGGTCGGTGCGATCCGCACGGTCGCCGACGGTGGTTCGCTGGTGCAGCCGGCCGTGACCCAGCGCCTGCTGACCGGCCTGGAGCAGATGCGCAACGAGTTCGTCAGCCTCGACCGGCCCGATCCGCTGACCGACCGGGAGACCGAGATCCTGCGGCTGATGGCCGGCGGCTTCTCCAACAAGGAGATCGCCAACTCGCTGGGCGTGGCCGAGGGCACGATCAAGAATCACGTGTCCAACATTCTGTCCAAGCTGGGCGTGCGCGACCGCACCCGGGCCGTGCTCAAGGCCTTCGAGCTGCAACTGGTCTGAGCGGAGGCGGGGGCCATCACGCCGGCGGCGTGGGGCGTCAAACGCCGGCCCGGCGGCGCCTGGACGACACCGGTGTCGTGCGCTGCCTGCCGCGCCGCGCATGGCAGCTGCCGAGCCCGGCGCGAAGCCGCGCTTACGACCGTCGATTCACTCGCAACATCGCTCGCCCGCGGCAATACAATCTTGCTACGATTGCCGGTCTGTGCCGCCTCAGGCCGGAATTGGTCCTGGAGAACCCTGAATGACCCGTCTGCTCGAACTGCTGATCTCTTGCGTCATCGTTGCCGTGCTGTTCCTGGTGGTGGCCGTGCTGCTCCCGTCCAGCCGCACGTTGACCGAATCTGTCGAGACCAACCGTCGGCAGTCGATCGTGTTCGACACGATCAATAGCGTCCGTCGCTTCAAGGACTGGTCGCCGATCCCGCGTTACGACCCCGCCGTCCAGCTCAAGCTCTCCGGCCCGGATGCCGGCGTCGGCGCCCGCGTCGACTACACCTCCAAGGACAAGCGCATCGGCCAGGGCCACTGGGAGATCACCGAGTCCGACGCCGACAAGCGCGTGGTCTACGCGGTCGAGAACCCGCAGCGCGGCGACAACAAGAAGATGACCTTCACGTTGAAGCCCACCGGCCGCAACAACCGCAACATCGAGATCACCCAGACCTACAACGTCGATTACGGCTGGGATCTGCTCGGTCGCTTTGCCGGCCTGTACGTCAGCCGCAACGTCGGCGACGACATGAAGCTGGGGCTGGGCCAGATGAGCAACCTGCTGGCCGCCGTGCCCAACGTCGATTACCGGGTCGAAGGCAGCTCGCTGTCGGATCTGGCGGCGGTCAACCGTCCGGCCGAGAACCTGCTGGTCGTCAGCGCCGGCGCGGTGGAGCGCAACAACCAGGTCATCCAGGATTCGATGAAGGCCAACCTGGAGTGGATCAACCGCACGATCGCGGCCAACGATCTGGAAGCCGCCGGCCCGCTGCGCATCATCACCACCGAACTGGGCCGCGAGACCTATACCTTCGACATCGCGCTGCCGGTCCGCGCCAAGGGCACCGGCCCGGCCGCGCCCGCCGCTGCCGCCGAGGGTGAAGGCGAAGGCGAGGCTGACGCACAGGTCGCCGCAGCACCGGAGGCCCCGGCCACCGACGCCGCCGAGCTGTCCGATCTCGAGCTGCTGGGCCCGGTGAAGTACGTGCACCTGCCGCGCGGCCGCGTCGCCAAGGCCAACTACAAGGGCTTCATGGCCGAGCTGGACAACGTCCGCAACGCCGTGCGCGCCTGGGCGCTGACCCAGGGCTACGAAGTCACCGATCGTCCGTACGAGTCCTACCGCAACGGTATCGAGTCCGCGTTCACCGAGAACGGCGAGTTCGAAGTCTTCTGGACCTTGCGCCAGCAGCCGTAAGCGGCGGTCTTCGTACCGCGACACAGGATCACGCGCACGCCGCATCCATTGGATGCGGCGTGTTGCGTTGGGAAACCGGGCATCGTCACGGTGCCCCAGGACAGGGGGGAGTGTCTTGCGCAGATACGAAGGAAATGCATCGGGCCTGGCCGCGGCTGGGGCACTGCTGGCCGGGGTGGCAGTCGCACTGGCGGCCTATGCCAGCCACGGGATGGAAGGCGATGCGCGCGCGGCGCTGCAGTCGGCCGCGGTGTTCGCGTTCGGTCACGGCGTCGCCCTGGCCGCGCTGTCGCGGGGCCTGTGCGATCCGATGGCGAAACTGGCCTTGCTGGCGCTGCTGGGCGGCACCTTGCTGTTCGCAGGTGCCGTCGTCTCGCGCCATCTGCTCGGTGGCCCGTCGGCGTTCGCGCCCTGGGGCGGCGGGCTGACGATGTTCGGGTGGCTGCTCTACGCGATCTCGGCATTGCGCACACCGCGACGCTGAGGCCGCGCAGCCGCGTTCGAGCGGCTCAGCCGTGGCGCCAGTGCCACGGCTCGTAGACGATGCCGTGGGGATTGCCCTGCGGGTAGCTCATCGCAAAGCCGTGGTCACCGGCATGGTGCGTCAGCCAGGCAAATGCCGGCGTCGCCTCGAACGAGGTCTCCGCGCTGGGCTCGCCAGGCGTGCCGATGTCGAGCGCGCGGCCCGAATGGTGCTCGCTGTAGCCGGGGGCGGCGTTGACCTCGAGGATGGTGTCCACGTCGAGGCCGCGGGCGCGCTTGCGCTCGAAGATGCCAAGCTGGTAGTCGTGGCTGCGGTAGCCGGAAATTGCCTCCAGCACGATGCCGTCGCCTCGCGCGGCCTCGCGCATCCGCGCCCAGGCGCGAGCGGCCGTGGCTTGGAGCCACAGCGGCCGGCGGTAGCGGTCCACGCCGGCGAAGGCCAGCCAGGCAGGCTCGGGCACCAGCGACAGGCCGGTGCGGGCCGCGTAGGCCTGCGCCTCGATGCCCAGGCCGTCGAGCCGCCCCTGCAGCCGCGCGACCGGCAGCGTGTCGGCCGGGGTGGACGGGATCGCGGACGGGGACGTGTCGAGCAGGCCAAGTGCCGCATCGAGCCCGGGGCTGCGACGCCACTCGGGCAGCAGCGGCATCAGCCCTTCGGGCAGCAGCGCGGCCAGATAGCGGCCGTCGCGTTTGCGCCGCAGCACCCACGACGCGCGCACCAGCACGCGGGCATCGCGATTGGCGCGCGCACGCAGCAAGGTGGCTGGCCACAGTTCGATGTCCGGGGTGTTGACCAGAAGGGCGGCGGGCGGTCGACGCATCGCCCCAGCTTACCGGCCGGGCGCCGGCCACGCACGACGCCCGCGGGCAGTGGCGTTCACAGCACCGTGTGTGGCATCAGCAGCGGCATCAGCACGTGCAGCACCAGATCGGCCGTGAAGTGCGCCACGATCGCCATCTCCAGGCCGCGCGTCCAGTACAGCCAGCCGAACGCGATGCCGGCGAGCGCGTTGAGCAGCACTGTGCGCGCGACCACCCCGGCATCGAGCTCCCAGACGGCGGCGGCCGCCGGCAGGTGACCGGCGCCGAACAGCAGCGCCGCGCCCAGGATCGCGATCCACGCTGCGGCGGGCGGCAAGCCGCCGTCATACCCGCGGCCGCGTCGCAGCAGCCAGGTGACAGCCCAGGCCAGCAGGGTCATCAGAAACAGCCGCAGTTGCAGTTCCTCGACGATGCCGCCGTAGAACGAGGCGAGCAGCCCGTATGCCGCGCTGCGCGCGCCGTCGATGTCCTGCATCGCGACCTTGGCCGGCGGCAGCAGCAGCGGGTCGAGCAGGGCGGACAAGACCAGCACGACCACCGCTGCGGCAGCGCCCAGGCCGGCGGCGCGCCAGGGCTGCAGCGGCGCCAGTCGCGCCTGACCATGGCGGTTGAGCCAGCGTTGCAGCAGCGGTGCGCCCAGCCCGACGCGATGCCCCATGCGCAATCCGGCCCACGCCAACAGCGCGGCGAGCACGAACATCTGCATCGCCTGGATCGCGATCAGTGCCGGCAGCGACACCGGCAACGCCTCGATCTGTCCGGGGGCGAGCTGCATCAGGTACGGGAACACCGCGACCGTCGACAGCGCCGCGGCCGCGGCAAGCGCGACCGCCACGCGCAGGTCCTGACGGACGCGGGGTGCTGCGGCGGCGCTCATGTCCGGCGCTTCAGGAACAACATCATCGGTTGCCACGGTGCTGCTTGCACGACATCGACCAGCTCCCAGCCCTGCTGGCCGAGCGCCTGCAGTTCGGCTTCGACCGTCTCGGTCTTGAGGCCGAACATGCCCGGCTTGATCTCCTGCACTTTGTACTGCCAGCGCTCACTCATGCGAATCTCCCTTGGATGGCGTGCGATCGGGGTGCCCGGGGGCCGGCAGCCGGCCGGACCGGCGCAGCGCGTCGCGCAATACGTATTCGATCTGCGCGTTCACGCTGCGCAGTTCATCATCGGCCCAGCGCTGCACTGCGGCCAGCACCGTGGCATCGATCCGCAGCGGATAGGCCTTGCGGGCGCTCACCCGCGCCCGCCACGCGCGCGCCGCTTGCTGCGGGCAACGGTGTAGACGAAGGCGATCGCCAGCCCGTTGACCACAAGCACCATGACCACCGCCAGGATCGACAATCGGCGGTCGTCGTCGCCCCACAGTGCGATACCGGCCGCGGTGGCCAGCGTGGCCACGCCGACCATCCGCATCAGCCGCGCCAGTCGGCTGTCGAGCAACGCCTTGTCGCGGACCGTCATGCGACTGTCGCCGGCCAGCGGCAGCCGGCCATCGCCGAGCCAGCGCGCGAACACGAACGCCGGCAGCGCGAAGACCGCGAACACCAGCGCGACGACATGATGGGCCGCCATCAGTACAGCGAGCCGGCGTTGACCACCGGCTGGGTGCCGCGGTCGGCGCACAGCACGACCAGCAGGTTGCTGACCATTGCCGCGCGCCGCTCCTCGTCGAGTTGGACCACGCCGCTCTTCTGCAGCTCCGACAGCGCCATTTCGACCATGCCCACCGCGCCGGCGACGATCCGCGTGCGCGCCGCGATCACCGCGTTGGCCTGCTGGCGCTGCAGCATCGCGTGGGCGATCTCCGGCGCGTAGGCCAGGTGGCTGATCCGCGCTTCGAGCACCTCCACGCCTGCCGCCGCCAGGCGCTCGTCGAGATGTTCCTTGAGCCGGTCGGAGATCTCGACCGGGTGGCTGCGCAGCGAGATCTGCCCGTCCTCGTGCTGGTCGTAGGGATAGCTGGTGGCCATCGCGCGCAACGCGGCTTCGGACTGGATGTGCACGAAGCTCTCGTAGTTGTCGACGTTGAACACCGCTTCGGCCGAGTCGACCACGCGCCAGACGATCACCGCCGCGATCTCGATCGGGCTGCCGTCGAGCTCGTTGACCTTCAGCCGACCGCTCTCGAAGTTGCGCACGCGCAAGGACACCTTCTTCTTGGTCAGGAACGGGTTGTTCCAGCGCAGCCCGTTGTCCTTGGCGGTGCCGACATAGCGGCCGAACAGGCTCAGCACGGCGGCCTGGTTGGGCTCGACCATGTACAGGCCGAGCGCGGAGAACGCGATCAGTAGCGCGGCCACGACCGCAAGCACGGGTAGGGCGCCGCCGGTGTTGAGCATCATCCAGGCGCAGGCGGCGATCGCGACCAGTTGCAGGCCCACCACCGGGATGCCGGGGAAGGAGCGGATCGGATTCTCTTTCATGCGGCATCTCCCAAGAGTTCGCCAAGTGATATCGATGCGATATCATTCTGTCAAGCGGCGCTCACATGCGCCTGCCTGCCGCCGCGGCACGATGCGGATGCCCCCCAGCCCTGGAGCCCCGATGCACCGCCCTCGTCATTTCTCGATGCTGCGCGACTTCCATCTGGCCGACTGGTTCACGCTGGCCAACGCGTTCTGCGGTACCGGCGCGGTGTTTGCGGCAATGCGGTTCCTCCAGGACGGCGGCGTGCGCGATCTGATGATCGGGATGGCGCTGATTCCATTGGCGTTCGTGTTCGATGCGCTCGACGGCCGCATCGCGCGCTGGCGCAAGGTTGCCTCCACGCTGGGGCGCGAGCTCGATTCGCTGGCCGACGTGATCTCGTTCGGCCTGGCACCAGCGGCGCTGGCCTATGCCTGCGGCATGCAGGGCGGCTGGGACTGGATCGTGCTCAGTTTCTTCGTCGGCTGCGGCGTCAGCCGGCTGGCCCGTTACAACGTCACCGCTGAGACCCTGGCCGATGGCGGCGACAAAGTGAAGTTCTTCGAGGGCACGCCGATCCCCAGCAGCCTGCTGCTGGTCGTGGTGCTCGCAATCGCCGCATCGCAGGGCCGGATCGGCGATGCGCTGTGGCTGGGCGACGTTCGGCTCGGCCCCTGGTCGCTGCACCCGCTGGTGCTGATGTTCGCGCTGTCGGGGTCGCTGATGATCAGCAAGACGCTGCGCATTCCCAAGCCTTAGGGCAGCTTCGTGGCGGCTCGAGATGGGGCGTGCAAGGGCGCCGGGCGCGCCGCCGCTGTTGCTATGATCGGGCCATCGCGGCGGGAGCGAACGATGGCCAACAGTGCGTGGGACCCGGCAGCGCCGGGCGAGGAACTCGAGCGGCTCGCGCGCCGCTACTGGGATGCCTGGCAGGCCGCATTGCAACGCACGATGCCCGGCGCTGCGCCCGGCTTCCCGAACGACGCGGCCGCCCGGCCGACCGCGCCCTGGCAGGCGATGTTCGAGGCCTGGATGCCGTCGTCGCCGAGCGGCAAGGCCGGCATCGAGGACGTGTTGCAGCGCTTCAACCGGCAGGCAGGTGACTGGTGGACGCGGATGCAGCGCGTGGCCGAGGGGTTCGCCGGCCAGCAGCCGTCGCCCGAGACCGTGGCACGCACCTGGCGCGACGCGCTGGGCGGCGATGCGGCCAATCCGTTCGCACAGATGTTCGGTGGGCTGGGCGGCACCGGCGTCGAGGGCTGGGATGGCTGGCTGCGGGCGCTGCAGCCGCTGGTCGATGCCCTGCGCGGCGATGGGTCCGCTGACGGGCCCTGGCCCGCGTTGGGGCCATTGCGCGAGCACCAGTTGCGCTGGCAGGCGCTGCTCCACGCGTTCGCCGAGTATCCCAGGACGCAGCAGGCCTACCAGGGCCTGCTGTTGCAGGCCTCGCAGGCCGCGTTCGCACGCTTCGAGCGCCGACTGTCCAACCTCGATGCCGAGGCGGTGACGATCGAGTCGCCACGTGCTTTGTTCGATCTGTGGGTCGAGGCCGCCGAAGAGGCCTACGCCGAAGTCGCATTGTCGCCGGGGTTCCGCAGCGCCTATGCGCAGATGGTCGCCGGGCAGATGCGCCTGCGCCAGGCGCTGCAGCGCGAGGTCGAGCAGGCCTGTCGGTTGCTCGACCTGCCGACGCGCAGCGAACTCGACGGCGCGCACCGCAAGATCGCCGATCTGGAGCGGACCGTGCGCCGGATGCGCGATCGCCTCGATGACGTCGAGGCGGCGCGCACCGCGCCGTCAGCCGGGTCCAGTCAGGAGCCCGAGAAGCCTGCACGGCCAAGCCGCGCGCCGAAGAAGGCGGCTGCCAAGACCGCGCCGCGGCAGGCTGCGAGGAAGACCGCCGCGGCGCAGCGCCCGGGCGCAAAGCGTGCGCCCGCCAAGCGTGCGGCCAAGGCCAAGCACTTGTCGGCGACGATCCCGCAGGCGCCCGCACCGCTGACGTCCGCCAAGCCGCGTACCCGGAAGCGCTGACATGGCGGGACCGGTGCGCATCACGCCCGAACGCATTGCCGAAGAGGCCCTGCAGGTCCAGCGCAAGCTCCTGGCCGGCCTGGCGACGCTGCGCGATGTCGGCGACGTGGACTATGGCGCCACGCCCCGCGAGGAGGTCTGGCGCGACGGCAAGGTCGTGCTGTACCGCTTCATCGGCGCGCAGGCGCCGACCTCGCGTACGCCGCTGCTGGTCGCCTATGCGCTGGTCAACCGGCCGTACATGATCGACCTGCAGGCCGACCGCTCGATCGTGGCCGGCTTGCTGGCGCGCGGGCAGGACGTCTACGTGCTGGACTGGGGCTATGCCGATCGCTCGGACCGGTTCCTCACGCTGGAGGATTACATCGAGCGCTTTCTGGGCGGCGCTGTGGATCATCTGCGCCGCCGCTTCGGTCTGCCTGCGATCGACCTGCTCGGCATCTGCCAAGGCGGCACGTTCGCGCTCAGCTATGCGGCGCTGCATCCCGAGCGCGTGCGCAATCTGATCACGATGGTCACGCCGGTGGACTTCCACACCGACGACAACATGCTCGCGCATTGGGCGCGGGATCTGGATGTCGACCTGTTCGTCGAGACGCTGGGCAACGTCCCGGCGGACATGATGAATGCCTGCTACCTGATGATGAAGCCGTGGCGGCTGCTGGTGCACAAGTACGTGGGGCTGATCGACATCCTCGACGATCCGAAGGGGGTCGAGGATTTCCTGCGGATGGAAAAGTGGATCTTCGATTCGCCCGACCAGGCCGGCGAGGCGTTCCGCCAGTTCGTGCGCCAGTTCTACCAGGACAACGGCTTCGTCGCCGGCAGCCTGGTGATCGGCGAGCGCGCGGTGGAGCTGGCGCGGGTCACGATGCCGGTGCTCAACATCTACGCCGAGCAGGACCACATGGTGCCGCCCGACGCATCGCGCGCAATGCGCGGTCTGGTCGGCACCGACGACTACACCGAGTTCTCGTTCCGCGGCGGGCATATCGGCATCTACGTGTCCGGACGGGCGCAGGCGCAGGTGCCTGCGGCCATCTGCGACTGGCTCGCACAGCGCAACTGATCGCGCCGCCTAACCGCTGTCTTCCCCGTCCGTCAGGAGCCGATCGATGTCCAGCCCCGCCCCAAGCTTGAGCCGTTCCCGCAGCGACCGTGTCCTGGCCGGCGTGCTGGGCGGGGTGGCGCGTCGGTTCGACTGGAATTCCACGCTGGTGCGCGCGCTCTATGTCGTGGTGTCGGTGCTCTCGGCAGCGTTTCCTGGCGTGCTGGTCTACCTGTTGCTGTGGCTGCTGATGCCCGAAGGCGAGACCTGAGGCGATGCAGCGTGGGCGACGCCTGCCGGCCCCATTGCGTGCGCTGTTGCCGGCCTTGGGGGCGGTGTGGACCTTGCCCAACACCGCCATCGGCCTGCTCGGCGGGCTGGCCGGCCTGCCGTTCGGCGCGCGCGCCCGATGGCGCGGCGACGACTGGGCGTTGGTGTTCGACCGCTGGCCCTGGGGGCCGGGCGGGGCGATCACGTTCGGCAACACGATCCTGCATACCGGCGACTCGCTCGACTGCGCCTGCTACACGTACGCGCACCGCGCCGCACTGTGCGTGGAGGCGCCGATCCGCCTGAGCGACCACGAGCGCGCCCATGTCTACCAGTACATGGTGCTCGGTCCGCTGTTCTTGCCGTTGTATCTGCTGTGCGGCGGCGTCAGCGTGCGCAACCGCTTCGAACGCGCCGCCGACCGCTATGCGCTGACCGGGCACGGCTGGTGGCCGTGGCCGACGCCGTGACTGGAGGCGTCCCGATTCAGCGCCCGAGCTGCACGCAGGTTTCACCCGCCGGCACCCCGTCTGCAGCGAAGCGCCGTTCGGCGAACATGATGTCGTCGTTGCCTGCCAGGACCACGGTGCTGCTGCGCGTGCCGTAGACCGGATCCTCGATGAAGGGCGGCGACAGGCGCCGTTCCAGCGCGAGGCCGACGCCGGTATCGGGCAGTTGCGCATCGTCGGCGGGGCGCACGTCGCGCAGGCCGGCGAACAGCGGCGCCAGAGACCCTGAAGCGTCAGGCGACGCGGCCAGCCAGTCGTGCAAAGTGCGTGTGGCCGCGTTGCTCTTGGGCCAGGGCGCATCGAATGCGCCGTTGGACATCGCGTGCAATCCCGGTGCGACCTCGGCGACCGCGAAGCGGGGATGGTTGCTGGCGAACCACAGCGCGTCGCCGTCCCACAGCAGCAGGTTGAAGCGCCCGTAGCCTGCAGCATTGTCGGCCAAGGCATGGGCGAAGCGTTCGGCCGACGCGTCGCCGCGGACGAAGTCGCGCACCAGCCAGCCGCGCGACAATGGCGCGGTCTCCGGCGCCACGCCGGCGCGGACATTGGTCACCGCCGCCAACCGGCGGCGCGACGAGGCCTGCAGCCAACTGCCGCCCGACCGCAGGTCGCGGCCGCCGAACACATGCGGCGCCTCGGGGTCGGCGCCGGCCGCCGCGGTCGGACGCGCATGCGCCTCGTCGCGATTGGCGATCAGCGCCAGCGGCAGGTCGGGGCGGGTGTTCCAGGCGACGGCGATCAGGCACATGCGCCGATGCTAGTCGAATGCGGGGCGGCGCCGTGCGCACTGGCTGGGCTGCCCTGCTGAAATGACGCCAAGATTGCGTCCAGGCCGATCGGGATGCGGCCTGCTGGTACCGGAGGCGGGACTCGAACCCGCACGCTTTTAAAGGCGGTGGATTTTGAGTCCACTGCGTCTACCATTCCGCCACTCCGGCGCGGAGGGCGAGTATAGCGGATCGTCCGGCGGTGGAGCGGACAACGCATTCGCGCCATCCGAACATCCCGCCTGGCATGCTCCGCGGGCCGGCGCGTGCCGGTGGCAGCAGGAGACGGGCATGGCGGGCAGTCAACGTGGACGCGGGCGCGCAGACCGCTTGGGGCGACGGCTCGTAGGCGTGCCGGTCGGCATGCTGCTCCTGGCGCTGGCCGCATGCGCAAGCCCATCCGGCCGGCACGTGGGCGCCGCCGAGCCCGTCGGCGAACGGGTGCTCGATCCTGCAGTGTTGCGGGTGCCGGTGCAGCCATCCGGACAGCTGCGTCTGGCGCAGGGCGTCTTCCGCGTGCACCTGAGCAACATCCGCTGCGTGCGTGCGCCCTGTCCCAACGGCTACATGGTGTCCGACGTCGAGGGACAGCCTGCGGCGTTGCGCCCCGATGTGCCCCAACCGGTCTCGCGGTTGCCGCAGCAGGTGCGCTTCGATGCGGCCTCGGGCGGGCCGATCGAAGATGGCCTGGTCGACCGGGCGCATCAGGGAGACGGGATCGTCGTGCAGGGCCGGGCCTGGCTCGACGACGGTGGCCAGACCTTGCGCGTTGAGGTCGAGCGCCTGCTCGACTAGCCGTGTTTGCAGACGCTGCGCCGCGATCTGCGCGTGCAGCTAGTCGCCTGGGTCGAAGGCGTCGGTCTGCATGAGCGTCTCGCGGCGCAGGTACCAGTCCCCATCCTGCGGATCGAACAGTGCGCAGCGCAGGATCGGCGCCTGATAGATGTGCAGCGAAACCGCGACCAGCGCGGGGTCGACGTTGCGGATGATGTGGTACTCGTGCGGCGGGATCAGGCTGCCGGCGCTGCCGGTCTGCGCCTGCACGGTGCTCGCCGGCCGGAAGCGGTGGCGCGCGCCGTCCTGGGCGAGATGTTCGTACTGCACGATCTCGAGCGCGCCGTGCCACACCCCTTCCACGCACCACAGTTCGTCGTGATCGTGCAGCGGCGTGCCTTGGCCGGGGGCCCAGGTCATCGCGACGATGCTGTAGCCGTGCTGCGGGCTGCGGTAGAGCTCGCGGCGCGCGTAGTGGCCGTCGACCGGCGCATGCACGCACGGCGGCAGGCGCACCGCAGGATCGCGGATCAACGCCTGCATCGTCTCGCGCAGCGCCGCGGTGACGGTATGCGCGTCGTCGTGGACGAGTGCGGCATCGACAGCGGCGATCAGCCGATCGCGGCCGGGATAACGGATGTCGGGCAGTGGCGAGGTGGTCTCGGGCATGCGGTCCAGTCTAGCCGCTGCGATCGGTGCGCCGTGTCGCGGCCCTGCGCTCAGGGCGCGAGCGCATCGAGGAAGCCGCGCAGCGCCGGCCCGAAGCGAGCGATGTCGACCAGGAACGCGTCATGGCCCTGCGGCGACGCGAGCGGCAGGAACTGCGCATCGACACCGCCGGCGCGCAGGCCGTCGGCGATCTGGCGCTGCTGCTGCAACGGGAACAGGATGTCGGTGTGCACGCCGATGCTCAGCGCGCGCTCGACCCGCAGCGCCGCCAGGCCCGCATCGGTATCACCGCCGCAGTGATCGCCGATGTCGAACCAGTCCATCGACCGGCTCAGGTAGAGATAGCAGTTGGGATCGAAGCGGCGTACGAAGCGCCGTGCATGGCCTTCGAGGTAGCTTTCGACCTCGAACTCCAGGCCAAATGGATCCTCGTCGTCGCGGCGGTCCGACTCCAGGCGCACGCGCCCGAAGCGGCCGTCCCATTCGAGCGCCGAACGATAGGTGATGACGCCGAGTTTGCGCGCCATGCGCATGCCGCTCTCGGGGTAGGCCGCATCACTGTAGTCGCCGCCGTTCCACATCGGGTCGAGCCGGATCGCCTCGCGCTGCAGGGAGCGGATCGCGATCGAGAACGGCAGCGCGCGCGCCGCGCCGCAGATGTTGACGTGCGTGCGCGCCAGGCCCGGGTGGCGTGCCAGCAGCGACAGCGCGGTCATGCCGCCCATCGAGTTGCCGATCACGCAGGCCAGTTGCGCAATGCCCAAGGCACGCACGACATGCGCGGCGGCGTCGGCGACGTCCTCGATCGCCAGTTCGGGAAACGCCAGGCGATACGGCGCGCCGGTGGTCGGATCGGCCGAGGCCGGCCCGGTGGAGCCCTTGCAGCTGCCCAGCGAGTTGACGCAGACCACGAACCAGCGATCGGTGTCGATCGGACGGCCCGGGCCGACCATCGCCTCCCACCAGCCCGGCGACGGGTCGTCGCTGTGCGCGGCGGCATGGGCGTCGGGCGACAGGCCGGTGACGATCAGGATCGCATTGCCGGCGGCGGGGTCGAGCCGGCCCCAGGTCTCATAGGCGACGCGTGCGCCGTGCAGCATGCCGCCGCGTTTCATCGGGAACGGCGAGGGCAGCGCGACGAAGCGGCTGCCCGGCGGGATGAATTCGGTCATCGGATCTGGCGCCCGGAGGCGCGATGGCGTGCCGGTGGCGCGTGGCGTTGCATGATCGCGGTTCGACCGGCGAAAAGCCATCGCCAGCCGCGCCCCTCGCCGCTAGGGGCGGGGGGCTTCGATCACCAGCTCGATCGTGTCCGTGGTGGGCAGGCTCACGCGCACCGGCGCCGATTCCAGGGCGTCGGCGCTGCGCTCGGCGATGCCGCGGGCCGCAATCCGGGCGACGACTTCGACCTCGTCGAGCGCCGACAGCGGCTGGGTCGGCATCGGGCTGTCGCCGTCGTCGAGCACGATGTCCAGCGGCAGCGCGGACAGGCGGTGGCGCTGCGCGGCCACCGGCATCGGCGGGCCGCCGGGCTGGCGGGCCATCACGAACACACTGGCCTCGGGCGGCAGTCGCGCGGCCAGGGCCGCAGCGTCGCCCGCGATGCGCACGCGCACGTGCAGTGCGCGCGCCGGGACCGCGGCCGTCGCCTCGGTGGCCGGGGCGGTCGACGCGGGCATGCCCGCAGCCTCGCGTGCGGCAGCGATCTGCTCGCGCAGCGTCGCGGCGGTCTCGCCGTCGAGCTGGGCCAGCAGCGGCTCCCAGGTCGCGACCGCAGCCGCATCGTCGCCGGCCTGGCGCTGGGCGATGCCCAGGAACCAGCGCGCGTGCTGCTGTTCGGGATTGCGTGCGAGCACCGTGCGCAGGATCTCGACGGCGGTCTGATCGAAGCGGCGCTGTGGATGCGCCTCGGCGCGCGCCCGTGCGTACTCGACCTGCAGCGCATCGTCGTCGGGCAGCAGCTTGGCCGCACGCTCGATCGCGTCGCGCGCCTTGCCCGGCTCTTGCATCGCCGCATAGCTGCGGCCCAGCAGCAGCCAACCTTCGGGCTGGCGCGGGTCGCGTTCCAGGTCGGCCTGCAGCCGGGTGATCGCCTCTTCCAGCGAACCGGGCGCGCGCAGCGATTGCGGATCGAGCGCGGCGGGGGTGCCGACGATCGTGTACAGGCCGCCGACCAGCACCGGCACCAGCACGGCCACCGCCAGCGCCACGCGTGGCGCCCCGGCGCGCAGGGCGTGGACCAGCATGGCGACGGTCGCCAGCGTGATGCAGATCGCGATCGCAACGAAAACGGCCATTACCACTCCTGGGAGTCATCGATCGGCGACAGTGGCTCGCGGCGACGCGCGGCCACGATCCGCCAGATCACCACGCCACCGGCACCGAGCACCACCAGCGGGCCGAACCACAGCAGCCAGGTCGCCGGCCCGACGCGCGGGCGATAGAGCACGAACTCGCCGTAACGTGCGACCAGATGCTCGCGGATCTGCGTATCGCTTTGCCCGCGACGCATCAGCGTGAGCACTTCGCGGCGCAGGTCGTGGGCGATCTGGGCATTGGAATCGGCCAGCGACTGGTTCTGGCACATCACGCAGCGCAGCTCGAGGATCAGGCTGCGGAAGCGCTTTTCCTCGGCGGGGTTCTCGAATGTCAGCGGCGCCGGATCGACGGCGGCCTGCGCGCGGGCCGCGGGCGGCCAGGCCAGGCACAGTGCCAGCGCGAGCAGCAGCGCACGGATCATGGCGCCTCCAGCCGTTCGACCTGCGGCAGCAGTTGCGTGCGCAGCACCTCAGGGGTCATCGGGCCGACGTATTTCCAGACGATGGTGCCGTCGCCATCGACCAGGAAGGTCTCCGGTGCGCCATAGATGCCCCAGTCGATCGCCGCGTGCCCCTCGTAGTCCACCAGCACCAGCCAGTACGGATTGCCGAACTGCTCCAGCCAGCGCAGCGCATCGCTGTGCTCGTCCTTCCAGTTGTAGCCGATGACGCGCACCCGCTTGGTCTTGGCGAACTCGCTGATGACCGGATGTTCCTCGCGGCAGCCCGGGCACCAACTGCCCCAGACGTTGAGCAGGTAGGGTTCGCCGCGCAGTTCGGCCGCGGTCACCATTCGGCCCGGTTCGTGCAGCACCGGC
Source organism: Luteimonas sp. TWI382 (assembly GCF_039674545.1). Lineage (NCBI taxonomy): Bacteria > Pseudomonadati > Pseudomonadota > Gammaproteobacteria > Lysobacterales > Lysobacteraceae > Luteimonas > Luteimonas sp. TWI382. The sequence continues at coordinate 8,553 of NZ_JBDJNS010000004.1, read as the reverse complement.
AGGCGAAAGTCCGGCGCGGGCTTTCCGATCAGCGGCGAGGGGAGGGCGTCGCGGTTGGGATTGCGGCTGAGCCAGACGCCTGCGGCGAGCAGCACGGCGATCGCGGCGAAGACCGCCAGCGGCAACCAGCGGCCGTGGGAGCGGCGGGTCGGGGACGTGGTCATGCGGACGGCTCCCTGCGCGGCGATGGCGGGCGGCGGAAACGGCGATCGCCGGCGACGACGAATGCCCCCAGCGCCATCAGGAACGCGCCGGCCCAGATCCAGCGCACGAACGGCTTGACGTGCACACGCAATGCCCAGGCATCGCCACCGAGCGGCTCGCCGAGCGCGACGTAGACGTCGCGAGTCACGCCCGCGCGGATCGCGCTTTCGGTCATCACCTGGCCGCCGCTGACGTAGGCGCGTTTCTCCGGATGCAGCGTGGCGATCAGGCGGTCGTCGCGCAGCATGCGCACGGTACCGCGGTCGGAGATGTAGTTCGGCCCCTCATGGTGCTCGACGCCATCGAGCACGAACGCATCGCGGCCCATCTCCAGCGTCTGCCCGGGCGCCAGTGCGACTTCGCGTTGGACGTTGAGCGCCTCGACCAGCAGTGCGCCGACCAGGAACACCGCGATGCCCAGGTGGCCGAGCAGCATGCCGGTCATCTCGGGCGTGAAGCGCCTGGAGCCGGTGCGCAGCCGCACCCAGACGAAGCGCAGCGTGCCGGCGGCGACCCACACCGCGCCGGCGATGCCCATCGCAACCTTCCACGGGCCCTGCGGAGCGAGATAGAAGCCGACCGCGCCCAGCACCAGTGCGAGCACTGCCCACGGCGCGAGCATCCGCAGCGGCCGGCTGGCGGCATCGTTCTGCCAGCGGGTCAGCGGCCCGAACGGCAGCAGCAGCACCAGTGGCGCCATCAGCACCAGGAACAGCAGCGAGAAGTACGGCGGACCGACCGAGATCTTGCCCAGGTCCAGCGCATCGGCCAGCAGCGGATACAGCGTGCCCAGCAGCACCATCGCGCACGCGGCCACCAGCAGCAGGTTGTTGGCCAGCAGCAGCGTCTCGCGCGAGGTCGCGGTGAACGGCTTGCCGCCGCGGCCATCGGGTGCGCGCAGCGCATAGAGCAGCAGCGAGCCGCCGACGACGATCCCCAGGAACACCAGGATGAACAGGCCGCGCGCCGGATCGGCGGCGAAACTGTGCACGCTGGTCAGCACGCCCGAGCGCACCAGGAACGCGCCCAGCAGCGACAGCGAGAACGTGGCGATCGCCAGCAACAGCGTCCAGCCGTGGAAGCTGCCGCGCTTCTCGGTCACCGCCTGCGAATGAAGCAGCGCCGCGCCGGCCAGCCAGGGCATGAAGCTCGCGTTCTCGACCGGATCCCAGAACCACCAGCCGCCCCAGCCCAGCTCGGCATACGCCCACCAGGAGCCGAGCGCGATGCCGATGGTCAGGAAGGCCCAGGCCACGTTGGTCCAGGGCCGCGTCCAGCGCAGCCAGCGCGCATCGATGCGGCCGTCGAGCAGCGCGGCGATCGCGAACGCGAACGGCACCATGAAGCCCGAGTAGCCGATATAGAGCATCGGCGGGTGCACGATCATCCCCGGGTCCTGCAGCAGCGGGTTGAGATCGCGGCCGTCGAGCGGCATCGGCAGGATGCGATCGAAGGGATTGCTGGTGAAGATCAGAAACGCCAGGAAGCCGAAGCAGATCGCGCCCATCACGCCGAGCACGCGGGCCAGCACCAGGTCGGGCACCTCGCGCGAGCCCCAGGCCACGGCGCCGTTCCAGCACGCCAGCAGGAACACCCACAGCAGCAGCGAGCCTTCGTGACCGCCCCAGACCGCCGTGATCCGATAAATCATCGGCAGCAGCAGGTTGGAGTTCTCGGCCACGTAGCGCACCGAGAAGTCCTGCACCATGAAGGCGACGGTGAGCAGCCCCCAGGCGGCGAGCAGCAGGATCGCCTGCGCGTAGGCGGCCGGTCGCGCCGTCGCCATCCACGGCGCGATGCCGCGACGTGCGCCGAGCAGCGGCAACAGGGTCTGCAGCAGTGAGGCGACCAGCGCCAGCAGCAGAGTGATCTGACCGAGTTCAGGCAGCATCGGTGCGCTCCGGGCGCGGCCCGCAGACCCAAGCCGTCATTGCGCGCCCTCGGCCGGCGTCGCGACCCCGTGCTTGTCGTGGGCCAGGCCCATCTTGTCGGCGACCTCCTTGGGCACGTAGGTCTCGTCGTGCTTGGCCAGCACCTGCTCGGCGACGAACACGCCGTCGGCCATGCGCCCGGTCGCGACCACCGCCTGGTTCTCGCGGAACAGGTCGGGCAGGATGCCGGTATAGCTGACCGGCAGTTCTGCATCGCCATCGGTGACGCGGAAATGCGCCTCCATCGATCCGCTCTCACGCGCGAACGAGCCGTCGGCGACCATCCCGCCGAGGCGGAAGCGCGCCTCGCCCGAGGCGACCGCCGGCCCTGCGGCGCCGCCCAGCACCTCGGCCGGGGTGTAGAGATAGGAGACGTTGCGCTGCAGCGCGAAGGCGATCAGCGTGGCCGACAGCGCACCGGCGGCGGCGAGCGCGACGACGAAGCCCAGGCGGCGTTTGCGGATGGGGTTCATCGGGTCAGCTCCGTATCGGGGGCGGGAACGACGGAGGCCCGGCGGCGGGCCTCGAGGGTGCGCACCGCACGCAGCGTTTGCGCGATGCGGATCCGCGGGGCGACGAAGTCCCACACCAGCACGGCTGCGAACACCGCATAGGCGGCGATGACGTATTCCAGATAGCTCATGCGCGTTCTCCCGGTGCGCCGGCCATCCGCCGCACCCAGTCCTTGCCCGCCTCGCGGCGCAGGTTGTCGGCGCGTGCGCGCGCCAGCAGCGACCCGACGAACCAGAACTTGGTCGCCACGATCATCCACAGCAGCGGGCCGATCATGCTCGCGTCCATGCTCGACTGACCGAATACGCGGATCGTCTGTCCCTGGTGCAGCGAGTCCCACCACACCACCGAGTAGCGGATGATCGGCAGCAACGCGACCCCGACGATCGCCAGCAGCGATGCCGCGCGCGCCGCCGTGCGGCGGTCCTCGATCGACTGGTACAGGCCGATCACCCCGAGGTAGAGGAACAGCAGGATCAGCTGGGTGGTCAGGCGCGGGTCCCAGTCCCACCAGGTGCCCCACATCGGCTTGCCCCAGATCGACCCGGTGACCAGCGTGATCACAGTGAAGGCTGCGCCGATCGGCGCGCAGGCCATCGCCAGGATCTCGCACAGCTTGATCCGCCAGACCAGCGCGATCGCGCCGTAGAGCGCCATCAGCGCGAACACCGCCAGACTCATCCAGGCGCTCGGCACATGGATGTAGAGGATCCGGAAACTGTCGCCCTGCTGGTAGTCGGCCGGGACCTGGAACAGCGCACCGTACAGGCCGACGGCCATCGTCAGCAGCCCCAGCCCGTAGGCCCACGGCGCCCAGCGCCGCGCGAAGCGGTCGAATGTCGGCGGCGAGCCGAGCTGATGGAACCAGAGGACGATGGGATTCATGCGGGCGGGCGTGCTGGCGTGGACGGGCTGGCGGAATCGTGCGGCGCGGCATCCGGCCGCGGGCGGAACGGTGGCGCGTCGATGGCGGGCGGTCGCTGCATGCGGTCAGGTCAGCGCGATGCGAATGGCGGCGGCGGCGGCGACGGGCGCCAACACCACGGCGGCGGCAAGGCCGGCACCGAGCAGCAGCAGGCCGCCGGTCGGATCGTGGCCCTGGGCCGAGATCGCCACGCTGCCGGCCCCGAACACGAGCACCGGGACGTACAGCGGCAGTGCGAGCAGCGCCAACAGGATACCGGAACGCCGCATGCCGATGGTCAGCGCGGCGACGACCGCGCCGAGCAGGCTCAGCAGCGGCGTGCCCAATGCCAGTCCCGCCAGCAGCACCGGCAATTGCGCGCGCGGCAGTCCAAGCAGTTCGGCCAGCAGCGGCGTGGCCAGCAGCAGCGGCAGCGTCGTGGTCGCCCAATGCGACACCGTGCGCACCAGCACCAGCCAGGCCAGGGGGACCGGGGCGAGCATCCATTGCTCGAGCGAGCCGTCGTCGGCGTCCCCGCGGAACAGCGTGTCGAGGGCCAGCAACCCCGACAGCAGCGCCGCGACCCACAGCACGCCCGGCGCGACCCGGGCCAGCATCGCCGCGTCGCTGCCCAGCGCCAGTGCAAACAGCACGATCACGATCAATGCGAACAGGGCCGGCTGGAGCGCGTCGCCGCGCCGGCGCCACAGCAGTCGCAGGTCGCGCGCGATCAGCGCGCGGGCACTGCCGGCCAGCGTGGGCAGCGGTGTGCTCATGCGGCCGGGTCCAGGCACAGCTCGCGCGTGCGCACCGGCGGCGCGGCGTAGGCGCCGTGGGTGGTGACCAGCGCCGCGCCGCCGTCGTCGAGTTGGGCACGGACCATGCGATTGACCAGCTCGATGCCCTGCAGGTCGAGATTGGCGTAAGGCTCGTCGAGCAGCCACAGGGGCGCGGGCGACATCCACAGCCGCGCCAGCGACAGCCGCTTCTTCTGCCCGGCCGACATCTGCCGCACCAACAGATGCGCGTGCGCGGCCAGCCCGACGACACCAAGCGCGCGCTCGGCGGTCTGGCTGGCCCGGCAGCCCTGCAGGCGCGCCAGGAAGGCGAGGTTCTCGGCCGCGTCCAGGTCGGCCTTCAGCCCTGGCAGATGGCCCAGATAGGCCATGGTGCCGGCGCGCATCGCGCGCGCGACCGGGCGGCCGGCGACCTCGACCGTGCCCTCGTCGGCCTCGAGCAACCCGGCGAGCACGCGCAGCAACGTGGTCTTGCCGACGCCGTTGCCGCCGCGCACCAGCAGCGCTTCGCCGGACTGCACCGCGAAGTCCAGCGGCCCGAAGACCGGCCGCTCGTCACGCGAGAAGCGCAGGCCGCGGGTGGCGAGCAGGGGCGAAACAGCAGCAGGCATGGGCGGGCGGTCGGCGGGCGGAAGGGCCGCGTCGGAGTTGCATTCTAGGGACTGCCGCCGACCCCGGCATTGCGCTGGGTCAATGCCGCCACCGATGCCCGCCCCTAAAACCGGGGTCCAAAACCGGGGTCAGCGGGGAAAATAATGGGCGATTTGCACGCTGACCCCGGTTTTGGGGTGGGTGGCCCCGTACACTCGGTGCCCCTTTCACGATGGACGCAGGCCAGATGATCCGGACCAAGCTGCCCAAGGTCGGCACCACGATCTTCACCGTGATGTCGCAGCTGGCGGCCGAGCACGGCGCGGTCAATCTCGGGCAGGGCTTCCCGGATTTCGAGGTGCCCCCGCGCCTGGTCGATGCACTCGCCGCGGCGATGCGCGACGGTCACAACCAGTACGCGCCGATGACCGGCATCCCGGCGCTGCGCCAGGCGATCGCAGAGAAGACCGCGCGTGTCTACGGCCATCTTCCCGATCCCGAGACCGAAGTCACCGTGACCAGCGGCGCGACCGAGGCGCTGTTCAACGCGATCCACGCGGTCGTGCGCGTCGGCGAGGAGGTGATCGTGCTCGACCCGGCCTACGACAGCTACGCGCCGGCGATCGAACTGGCCGGTGCGGTCGCGGTGCATGTGCCGCTGGATCCGGCCACCTTTGCGCCGGACTGGCAGCGCGTGCGCGAGGCCGTCACACCGCGCACCCGCCTGCTGATCGTCAACAGCCCGCACAACCCCTCAGGCGCGATGTTCGCGGCCCACGACATGCAGGCGATCGCCGACATCGTCGCCGACACCGGCATCTACCTGCTGTCGGACGAGGTCTATGAGCACATCGTCTTCGACGGCGCGCGGCACGAGTCGGCACTGCGCTACCCGGCGCTGCGCGAGCGCGCATTCGTGGTCTCGAGTTTCGGCAAGACCTATCACTGCACCGGTTGGAAGCTTGGCTACTGCATCGCACCGCCGGCGTTGAGCGCGGAGTTCCGCAAGGTCCACCAGTACAACGTGTTCTGCACGTTCGCACCGGCCCAGCATGCGTTTGCCGAGATGTTGCGCGAGGAGCCGGCGCATTACGAGCAGCTCGGCGCGTTTTACCAGGCCAAGCGCGACGCGTTCGCCGCGCAGTTGGCGAACACGCGCCTGCGGCCGTTGCCGGTCCCGGGCGGCTATTTTCAGCTCGTCGATTACGCCCAGGTCAGCGAACTCGACGATGTGGCGTTCTGCCGTTGGCTGACGATCGACAAGGGCGTGGCCGCGATCCCGCTTTCGCCGTTCTACGCCAGGCCACCGCAGGGCCAGCGGCTGGCGCGGCTGTGCTTTGCGAAAAATCCGGCGACGCTCGATGCGGCGATCGCGCGGCTGCGCACGCTGTAGCCTGCCGCCGGGCCGCCGGGCCGCCGGGCCGCCGGGCCGCCGGGCCGTGGTGGCGGGGCTGCGACGATCGGTCGCAACCGCGCCTTCAGGGCCCAGCGCCTAGAATCATGGGACCTCGCGGCCCACGCGGCGCCGCGATTGTCCTTCCCGAACCCTCAAGCGTCCCCGTGCGATCGTTGCTGCCGTCCGTTCTCTGTCTCACGCTCGCGCTGTCTGCGTGCGCGTCGCCGCCTGCCGGCCCGTTCCACGGCACCGACCTGTCGGGTGTGTCCTACGGGCGCAGCCTGGACTTGCAGGACACCGAGGGCCGCCCGCGCGGCCTGGGCGACTTCCGAGGCGATTACGTCCTGCTCTCGTTCGGCTACACCCATTGTCCCGAGGTCTGCCCGACGAGCCTGCTCAAGGCCACCCAGGTGCGCCGAGCGCTGGGCGAGGACGGCGACCGGCTCAGGATCGTGTTCGTCACCGTCGATCCCGAGCGCGATACCGGAGCGGTGCTCGATGAGTACGTGCGCGCGTTCGGCGACGGCATCGTCGCGTTGCGCGGCGATGCGATGCAGACGCGACTGGCGGCGCAGACCTTCCGTGTGACCTACCGGCAGGTGCCCACCCGCTCGTCGTATGCGATGGACCACACCATGGTCAATTACGTGATCGGGCCGGACGGCCGGCTGCAGCTGGCGTTCCAGTACGATCAGCCGGTCGCGCAGATGGTCGACGACCTGCGGGTCTTGATGACGCGCGAGCGCGGAACCGACTGACCTTGCGGTCGGACTTCTCCGACTTGCGGCCACCGCGATGCACCGCTTAGCCTCGTTCTGGGGAATACAACGGGACAACAAGGATGAAGATTCGTGTGTTCATGGTCGATGACCATGCATTGGTACGTACCGGCATGCGCATGATCCTCGACGGACAGTCCGACATCGAGGTCGTCGGCGAGGCCCACAGCGGCGAGGACGCGCTGCCGCAGATCCGCAAGCTGCAGCCCGATATCGTGCTGTGCGACCTGCACCTGCCCGGCGTCAGCGGTCTGGAGGTCACCGAGCGCATCGTGCGCGGCGGCTCGCCGACGCGCGTGATCGTGGTCTCGATCCTCGAGGACGGGCCGATGCCGCGTCGGCTGATCGAAGCCGGCGCCTCGGGCTACGTGGGCAAGGGCGGCGATGCCGCAGAGCTGGTACGTGCGGTGCGCGACGTCGCGCGCGGCAAGCGTTATCTCGCCAGCACGATTGCGCAGAACCTGGCGCTGGCCGGCGTCGACGGCGATGGCACGCCGTTCGATGCGCTGTCCAGTCGCGAGCTCGAGGTTGCGATGCTGTTGCTGCACGGCCTGCGGCAGGAGGACATCGCCCGGCGGCTGAGCCTGAGCGCGAAGACGGTCAATACCCACAAATCGCGGCTGTTCGAAAAACTGCAGATCCAGGATGCGATCGCATTGGCGCGGTTGGCGAGCCAGTACGGCATCGCACCGCCCGACATGGCGGTGTAGGCGCCCGCGCCGCGCCCGCGGTACCGACGCGAAAGCGCGGACTGATCGTCTCGGCACGGTCGTGGCCCGCACCCGGATCCGGCCGGCTGGCGAGGCAGGGCGGGGCCGTCTCGCCGCCCGTATGCGTCGGGCGCGCTGTGGGATCTGCTGCCCAGCGCAGTGATGCCCGCGATCGAGCGCGCGTTGCGGCACAGACGCTGGCTCGCCGAGAGGGCCAAAAAGAAGGTTCTTCGCAGATTAGCGGGGAGTCCTTTGCCAGCCACCGTTACGCTTGATGCCTGATTCCAGGGCGCAAGGGTGAGGGGATGTTCGACCGGAAGACGATCAAGAGGCTGGGCGGGTGGGAAGGCTATCGGGTGGAGCGCATCGCGTGGCCCGAGGGCGGCAGCCGGACCGTGACGATCTACCTCAAGCCCAGCGCCCGCATGATGCACTGCCAGCACTGCGGCAGTCGGTGCCGGCAGGTGCATGAGACGACTGCGCGGCGGGTGCGTGACCTACCGCTGATGGCACTTCAAGTGCGATTGTTGGTGCCGCGCCGGCGCGTCTGGTGCGACCAGTGCGGCGGTCCGCGACTGAAAAGTTGAGCTGGCTGGGGCGCTACCAGCGGGTGACCAACCGGTTGGCCGAGGCGGTCAGCCAGCTGCTTGAATCCAGCAACATCCTGGCTGTTGCCCGCTTTTTCCAACTGGGTTGGCACACGGTCAAGGCGCTCGATAAGGCCCAGT